>CAYQAC010000024.1:0-45753 GCA_964415255.1 uncultured Polyangiaceae bacterium
CGGGACTCGAGCTCATCGGCCTTGGGCGCCTCCTCCAGCTCCGTCAGGCGCGCCGCGAGGTCGCGCACCTTGAGCACCATGGGGTCGCTGGCGAAGTACGCGTTCAGCGACTGGTCGTCGGTGAAGGTGAGGCTCCGCCGCGCGACGCCGCTCAGGATACGGTCAGCTGCCTGGACTAAGTTCTGGGCGCGCCGGGCGCGCTCGTCGAGCAGCTGCTGCTTCTTCTGGTTGAAGGCCTCGTAGATCTCGTCGCGCTTGGCGGCGA
Organism: uncultured Polyangiaceae bacterium; assembly: GCA_964415255.1. GTDB lineage: Bacteria > Myxococcota_A > Polyangia > Polyangiales > Polyangiaceae > JAHBVY01. The sequence continues at coordinate 266 of CAYQAC010000024.1, forward strand.
GCTCCGCGACGAAGTCGTCGAACTCACTGAACTTCGCCTCGAGCTCCTCGAGCTGTACCATCAGGCGCGCGAGCTGCTCTTCACAGGCCACCGGCGTGTCCGCCAGGCTGATGCTGCTCTGGACGTTCTGCCCGAGCAGCTTGAACTGCGCGGCGAACTCCGCTTGCCCCTCCGCGGACTGCAGCGCGCGGCGGCGGCTGTGCAGCATGGCGCGCACGCGGTTGAGCCCGCCGAACACCTCGCTGATGCGCTCGAGGATCTCGGTGCGCGCCGTGGGGTCGGCCACCTCCAGCGTGCCCACCACCTCGCTCATCACCGTGAGCCCTTCGCCGGTCGCCTCCACGCGCTCGGCGAGCGGGACGAGCTCGGGCGTCTTGGTCACCTGCTCGATCGCCTCGAGCAGCTCCGTCAGCTGAGCTGTCAGTGGCGCGAGGGCGGCGTCTCCCTGGAGGAACTCCGCCGTGGCGCGGCTCACCACGTCGAACTGCTGTACCACCGCCTGCTCGAGCTCAGCGACGCGGCCGGTGTCCATGTAGCGCAGCTCACGCAGCCCGATCAGGTGCCCGCGCTGGTTCCTGAGCTCCGTGAGGGCGCTCATGAACTGCTCCACGCGGGTGAAGGAGCCGGGGCGGATGCTGGTGAGCAGCGCCTCTTGCTTGGTCACCGCCTCGCTCAGGGCGGTGACGGCGCGCTGCTTGATGGCGGTGACCTTGTCGAACTCATCGACGATGAGCTCGGCGGTGCTCTTGATCTCGGTGAGCACCGAGAGCAGATCGAGCGCCTCCTCCTGACCGAGCCAGAAGTAGTCGTCCTGAGCGCGGACCACCGCGCCGATCAGGTCCTCGTAGATCTGTCGAGTGGGCTCCGTCTCGGCGATCATGCGGCGGATGCTCAGGCAGTCGCTGATGCCGTGCACCAGCTCGGCGTTGCCGATCTTACCCAAGGCGCCGCCCTTGGCCGGCTGCGCCGCGGCGTACTCCTGAGAGACGAACGGCGTCTGCCAGAACTGCATCGGGTGGACGCGCGTGGCCTCGTCCGATGACTGCCGGAACACGACCAGCCGCCCGTCGTCGAACAGCGTGTACCCGGTGCACAGGATGGGGTTTTGGACCTCTTTGCGGATGAGGTTGTAGGAGAAGAGCGCGTACTGGCCCGTGGTGCGATGGTAGAAGATGTACAGCACGTCTTCGCCGTTGGGCGAGCGCACCAGGCGCTTGAAGACGTAGCCCGTGAAATCCCCATCAAAGACTTTGTGCTGACCATCCATCAGCACGTAGCCGCCCGGGAAGATCACGCCGTGGTCCTCTGGGAGCTGCACGCAGGCGGCGCCGATGGCGTCGATGCGCACCACGCTGCGCGGCCGCGTGGCGTACACCAGGTAGCGCCAGGTCTTCTCGTTGTACGGCAGCACCTTCAAGAGGATCAGGTGGCCGAGCCTCGCGTAGGCAAACTGACCATCGTCTAGGCTCTGGCGCGGCTCATCTACCGGCTCAGCGTAGATGCCCTTGCCGGTCTCGGTGTTGTCCTCAACCTTGATGGTGAGGTCGCCCTCGCTGCACTCGACGAACACCTCATCCAGCACGTTGATGTGCGGGTGCTTGCCGCCCACGTGCTGATCGCGCGTGGTGGTCGTCCACTCGAAGTCGTGCGCTGGCGGGAAGACGTAGTCGCGCTCACCGCGGTTATCCACGTAGTTTGCGCGCCCGTCCGCGTCGAGCGACCAGCGGAACACGCGGATGTCGTCGACGCCCCCGCCGATTTGGAACACCGCGAGCAGCTTGCCGTCCACGCGGGACAGCTCCGCCAAGCGCGCGTCCTTGTAGTACTTGTAGAGCTCGGTGAAGTGCTCAAGGAAGCGCTCGTCCTCCAAGAACTCGCGCGTGGGCGCGCCCTCAGCCACCTCCCCCAGGTCGAAGCCGTCCTCCGTGCGCGCGAAGCGGTGCAGGTTCAGCACGTCCGCGACGTGGGTCTCGGTGCGCAGCCCGATGAACACGTTGTAGCCGAACAGCAGCTTGCCCTGCACCATCACGATGTCGCGCGGCACGCAGTTGTTGGCGGTGCGCACCCGCTCATTGCCGATCAGCGTGAAGTCCTGACCGCCGAAGGTCTCCCGGCGCCGCTCGTTCAGCTCCTCAGCGCGCTCGCCCAAGCGACGCGCCTGCTCTAAGAGCCGCGCGCGGATGATCTCGTAGCTGCCGCCCTCGACCTCCGCGCCGCCCGCCGGCTTGTTGTCTGTGTCCGCCATGCTCAGGGTACCTGACTTGCAGGGGTCGCTCTCGGCGCGCCTCGGATCCCACAGGGCGCGCCGCCCTCAAAACGCGCCATCAAGGCGCTACTTCAGGCCGAGCTCCTTGGCGCGCTCGAGCAGCGCCGCGAGCTTCGGGCGCTCCTCATCATTGAGCTCCCCCATCAGCTTGTGGAGCACCCCCGCGATGGAGAGGTTCTTCAGCGCCTCGCTGCTGAAGCCAGGGCTGCTCAGCACCTGCTTCACGTCCGCCCGCAGGCTGGCGTCGCCGTCCAGGTACTCGCGGAACACGCTCTTCAGCGAGTCGCTCTGATCCAGGGCGCCATCGGCGGAGACGCCCAGGCTCACCGTCTTGAAGAAGCGGTCCAAGAACTGACCATCTCCGCCCACGATGTTGATCTTCGCCTGACCCATGGCGGAGCCGAGCACCTTGGCCTGGTGCTCCGCGATGTGTTGGCGCGTCTTGAGCGAGGCGAGCTCCACCTCGGTCGCCTTGTCGATGCGCAGGCGGTACTCCTCGTGGGCGCGGCTCTGAGGATCCAGCGCCTGCATCGCGGTCGCCTTCTCTTGCAGGCCGACGGCCTCCGCCGACATCTTCTCGCGGATGGCGACGGCCTCGGCGGCGCCGAGCTTCTCCGTCGCGGCGGCGTCAGCTTCCTTGACCTTAGCGGCGGCGAGGCCCTTGCTCTCATCGCCCTGCGCCTCCGCCAGCAGCATCTCGCGCTTGGCGAGCGCCTCCGCCTTGCCCTGACGCTCGATCGCCTCGGCGTCGGCGTTGCGCAGGCGGACATCCACCATGCCCTTCTCCTCGTTGCCCTTGGCCTCCGCCTGCATCGTCTCCAGGGTGATGCGGGCCTGCGCGGAGCCGAGCTTCTCGATCGCGATCGCGTCAGCTTCCTTGACCTTCACCTCGGCGAGGCCAGCCGCGGCGACCTCCGCCTGAGTCGCCTCAGCCAGGCGGATCTTGGCGCGCGCCTGCTTGTCTGAGGCCTCAAAATCAGCCTCAGCCAGGGTCAGGGTGCGCTTGGCCTGGTGGCGCGCCGCCACCTCGTCGGCCTCCGCCTCCTTCAGCTTGTGCGTGACCTTCTCTTGCGCGGCGGCCTCCGCGCTGATGACCACGGACTCACGCAGGCGCTTGGCCTCGGCGATCACCCGCAAGTCTTTGATGCGCTCCTCCTCCTCCGCTACGGATTTCTCGACGGCGATGCGCGCCGCCACCACGTCGGCGATGTGCTTGCGCTCGACCTCCAGCGCCTTCTCTTTGTCGATGCGCTGGAGCTCCACCTCGCGCTCACGGCTGATGGCCTCAAGCGCGCGATCTTTCTCGACGCGCTCGGACTCCACACCCACCACGCGCTCGCGGTTCTTCTGAGCGACCTCCACCTGACGCAGGCGGTTCTCGTTCTGGATGGCGACCTCTTCCTCTTGCTTGATGCGCGCGAGCTCCCAGCGCCGGCGCTCCTCCGCCTGAATCTTCAGCGTCTCGGCCTCTTCGCGGGCGCGCAGCGTGGCGATCTCGCGCTGCTGCTTGGCCTCTGCGTCCGCCTGCTGACGCTCAAGCTCAAGGATGGTCTCTTGCGCCTCCACGTTCTTCTTGTGGATGGCCTTGCGCTCCTCCTGCTTGAGCTCGTTGGTCTTGACGTTCATGTGCGCGGTCATCTCGGTGATCTTCCGGATGCCCTGCGAGTCCAAGATGTTGGAGGGGTCGAGCGAGCTCAGCGCCGTCTGCTCCAGGTAGTCGATGGCGGCGTCCTCCAAGACGAAGCCGTTCAGGTCCTTGCCGATGACCTCGATGATGCGGTCACGGAACTCCTCCCGCTTGGTGTAGAGCTCCTCGAACTCGAGCCACTTGCCCACCGTCTTGAGCGCCTCGCCGAACTTGGCGTTGAACAGCTGCTCCAGCGTGTCTTGGTGGCTGGCCCGGCGGCTGCCGATCGACTGCGCCACCTTCAGCACGTCTTGGCTCGTCTTGTTGACGCGCACGAAGAACGTCACCTTAATATCCGCGCGGATATTATCCTTGCAGATGAGGCCCTCTTGACCGCGGCGGTCAAGATCGATGCTCTTCACCGAGATGTCCATCACCTCCGCGCGGTGGAACACCGGGATCACGACCTTGCCGGTGAAGGTGACGAGGGGTTCGGCGCGCATGGTGTTGACTATCAGCGCCTGGCCCTGATCCACCTTGCGGTAGAAGCGGGTGACGAGCAGCAGCAGACCGAGGACCACGGCGGCGATCGCGCCGATGCCTATCACGAAGGTGGAGAGCTCAAAGTTCATTCGGTACCTCATTCTGGCGCACGCGGCGCCGATCACTTCTGGGCGCTCGGGCCCCCGTCACTGCTTCGCTAGCGGCGCCCGGCTCGCGCCGATGGGGCGCCGAGCAGATCGTCGATGGGCTCCACCTCGTACACGTCGTCCTCGATGGAGATGATCATCACCCGCTGCCCGCGGTGCAGCTCGCGCCCTGCGTCGCAGCGGATCTCGAGCAGCAGGGCGTGGGCGTCTTGGTCCAAGAGGCCTTGGCCGTAGTCGCGGTCCACGCGGCCCGTGCGCACCGTGATCACGCTGCCGACCAGATCCTCACGGCTTGTTGCGTGGTGTGTGTGGAACAGGGGCGCGAGTGGTACGGTGAGCAGACGAGTGATGAAGTAGGCGAACACGGCGCCGACGATGAGCAGGAGCGTGCCGGTGACGCCGCGGGAGAGCCCCGAGAGGGGCAGCAGGTAGTGCGAGCCGAGGTGGGTGAACAGCCAGCCAAAGAACGCGATCAACGAGAGCGCCACCGTGAGCGGCACCCGCCGCAAGCTGAAGGCGCTTGGCGCGTCGATGTCCGAGGCGCCCAGCTCCACGCCCTCGAGATCGAGGTCGACGTCCTCCGCGCCACCCAGCGCGTCGAGCCCCACGGCGCCCAAGATCACGAGCAGCCAGTAGATGAGCATCAACGACAGCAAGCCGGTGAACAGCACCGCCGGGTAGCTGAGGCTGGCTTGTAAGAACTCGGTCATCAGTCGTGCCCCCGGCGCTCAGGGTAGTCAGACTCTGCCGCGAGTTGCTCACAAAATTTCGAAGCTGCTCGCTGGTTCGCGCCTGTGCCTCCATGCCTCGCGGGCGTCGGTGAGCGCGTCGCATGTTGAGCGCCGCAGCGCCCGATGAGCCACCACGGCTTGGTGTTCGAGGACCGAGCAGGTGGCCGAGCGCCGGCTCTGGCGGCTGCAGCGCCTGCTCGATCGGATTTTGGGGTTGGACGGCACCACACCAAAGGGGCACTGCACGTCCGCTCACTGTCACGTCCGCTCGCCACGCTCCGCTCACCGCCACGCGATCGTCACTGGGCCGAGCACGCTCGGCCCGCGTGGTCGCACGGCGCTGGTCGCCCAGTGACTGCGGCGACGTGCGGCGCGTGATGGCGGTACCAACCCCCAAAACCCCTTCGAGGATGAGCGACAGGGGACGCGCTTGGCGCTGAGGCGACCCATGACGGCGGTGGGAGGCGCGACACATCCGCGCGGTTCCGGATTTCGCGAGGGTTCAGCTGGTAGGCAGGGCGGAAGCTGGCTATCAGGAGGCGAGCATTCGAGGCTCGAGCGCCGCCTGGTAGCCAACTTGAGCGGACGCGACCGGAGGAGACGGATGAAGCTAGGTGTCCCGCGGGAAATCGCGGAGGGTGAGCGGCGAGTCGCCGCGACGCCAGAGACGGTGAAGCGCCTGATCAAGCTCGGGTTCGAGGTGCTGATCGAGGCTCAGGCCGGCGCGTTGGCGTCCTTCCCCGACGCTCAGTACGTGGAGGCGGGCGCCGAGCTGATGCCCGACGCGCGGTCGCTGTGGGCGGCGTCGGACGTGGTGCTTAAAGTAAGGCCACCTGTCGATTCGCCTGAGCTCGGCGTGCATGAGGCTGAGCTGCTGCGTGAGGGCGGCACGCTGATCAGCTTCATCTGGCCAGCACAGGCGAAGGAGCTATTGGAGCGGCTCGCGGCGCGGCGCGCGACGGTGCTCGCGATGGACCAAATCCCGCGCATCAGCCGGGCGCAGAAGATGGACGCGCTCAGCTCGATGGCGAACATCGCCGGCTACCGCGCGGTGGTGGAGGCGGCGGCGGCGTTCGGGCGCTTCTTCACGGGGCAGATCACGGCGGCAGGTAAGGTGCCGCCGGCCAAGGTGCTGGTGATCGGCGCGGGCGTCGCTGGGCTCGCGGCGATCGGCGCCGCGCGCGGCCTCGGCGCCATCGTGCGCGCCTTCGACACGCGCCCCGCGGTGAAGGAGCAGGTGGAGAGCATGGGCGCCGAGTTCCTCGACCTCGCGTTCGAGGAGGACGGCACCGGGGAAGGTGGCTACGCCAAGCAGATGAGCCAGGCGTTCATCGACGCGGAGATGGCGCTGTTCGAGGCGCAGGCGCGCGAGGTGGACATCATCATCACCACCGCGCTGATCCCAGGCCGCAAAGCGCCCACGCTCATCACCCGGCGCGCGCTCGAGCTGATGCGCCCCGGGAGCGTGCTGGTGGATTTGGCGGCGGAGGCGGGCGGCAACTGCGAGCTCACGGTGCCAGGTGAGCTGACCGTTCACCAAGGCGTGAGCGTCATCGGCTACGTGGACTTACCGAGCCGCCTGGCGCCCACCGCCAGCCAGCTGTATGGCACCAACCTGGTGCACCTGCTCACGGACATGGGCGGCGGTGAGAATTACCGTGTAGATAAGGAAGACGAGGTGGTGCGCGGCGCCCTGGTGCTGGATGAGGGCCAGCTCAGCTGGCCACCGCCGAAGCGGGAGGCGCCGCCGGCGCCCGCCGTGGCCGCGCCAGCGCCCATCGTCAGCGCACCTGACCCTGCCTTGGTCGCGCGGCGCCGCGCGAAGCAGAGCGCGCTCGGCCTCGCTGGCTGCGGGGTGCTGCTGGCTCTGCTGGGCTTGGTGGCGCCGCCCGCGTTCCTCAGTCACCTCACGGTGTTCGTGCTCGCGTGCTTCGTGGGGTGGCAGGTGGTGTGGAACGTGACGCCAGCGCTGCACACGCCGCTCATGAGCGTCACCAACGCGGTGAGCGGCATCATCATCGTCGGCGGCATGCTGACGCTCGGCGGGCCGCTCACGAGCGCCGCCACCTGGCTCAGCGCCGCGGCGGTGCTGCTCGCCACCATCAACATCGCGGGGGGGTTCTTGGTCACTCAGCGCATGCTCCGCATGTTCCAGAAGTGAGGCTCGCGTGACAGAAGGTCTGACGACGGTCGCTTACATCGCCGCGGGGGTGCTGTTCATCTTGAGCCTGGGCGGGCTCAGCTCTCAGGAGTCGGCGCGGCGCGGGAACCTGTACGGCGCGCTCGGTATCTTGCTCGCCATCGTGGCCACCGCGGCACGCATGTCCGGCGGCTACCCGCTGCTCGCGGGGGTGGTGGCGGTGGGCGCGCTGATAGGCGCCGCGCTGGCGCTGCGCGTGGCGATGACCAGCATGCCGGAGCTAGTCGCCATCTTGCATAGCTTCGTCGGCGCGGCGGCGGTGCTGGTCGGGTTCGCGACCTACCTCGCGCCGGGCCAGGCGCTCACTGGGGTGGAGCACACCATCCACCAAGTGGAGATCTTCATCGGCGTGTTCGTCGGCGCCATCACCTTCACGGGGTCGGTCATCGCCTTCGCCAAGCTCCGCGGCAGCTTGAGCGGCAGCCCGCTGCTCCTGCCGGGGCGCCACGTGATGAACCTCTTGATCGTCGCCGCCTCGGGCTACCTGCTGTGGCGTTTCCTCGCGGTACCAGAGCCCATGGGGCTGATGTCGCTCGGGATCATGGCGGCGCTGGCCTGCGTGCTCGGCGTGCACCTGGTGATGGCCATCGGCGGCGCCGACATGCCGGTCGTGGTGTCCATGCTGAACAGCTACTCGGGCTGGGCGGCGGCGGCTGCGGGCTTCATGCTCTCGAACGATCTCTTGATCATCACCGGCGCCTTGGTGGGCTCAAGCGGCGCCATCCTCAGCTACATCATGTGCCGCGCCATGAACCGCTCGATCGCGAGCGTCATCTTCGGCGGCTTCGGCGCCGCCGAGGGCGCGGCGCCGACTCACGGCGTGGCGCCGGTGGGCGAGCCCACGCCGCTTCAGGCAGACGAGGTCGCCGAGCTGATGGCTGAGGCGAAGCGCGTGGTGATCGTCCCTGGCTACGGCATGGCGGTGGCTCAGGCGCAGCACCCGCTGTTCGAGGTGACGAAGCTGCTGCGCGCCCGTGGCGCGGAGGTCAGGTTCGCGATCCACCCGGTGGCGGGCAGGCTCCCGGGGCACATGAACGTGCTCTTGGCGGAGGCCAAGGTGCCTTACGATATCGTGCTCGAGATGGATGAGATCAACGCCGACTTCCCGGAGACGGACGTGGTGTTGGTGATCGGCGCCAACGACATCGTGAACCCCGGCGCCCTGACTGACGCCGCGAGCCCCATCTACGGCATGCCCGTGCTTGAGGTGTGGCGCTCCAAGGTGACGGTGGTGATGAAGCGCAGCATGGCCTCCGGCTACGCCGGCGTGGACAACCCGCTTTTCTACATGGAAGACACCCGCATGCTGTTCGGCGACGCCAAGAAGAACGTGGACGCCATCCTCACGGTGCTGCGCGAGGGCGGCAGGGCGGCGGAGGCGGCTTAGACGTCGAGGGCGCGCTTGAGCTGCGCGCAGCAGGCGACGCGTCCCGCTGCGCCATTCAAAGTCAGTATAGCTGACTGGTGCCCTTCGCTGAGGGAGCCGCTACTCGTTGGCGGCTTTGGCGCTGCCTGCGCCGGGCCCAGCTGGGAGGCGCCCGAAGTTGAAGCCCAGGCCAAAGCTGATGATGCGCGCGCTGGTGTCAGGGTCGAACAGGAGGGTGGCCTCTGGATGCAGCGCGAAGCCCTCGTTGATCCGTACGTTGATGCCCAGACCAGCGCGGAGGAGGACGGTGCTGCCGCTACCGTAGACGGAATCTAGGACATCATCATCATCATCATCATCATCGTCGTTCCTCGTGAGGGAGCTGCTGGCTAGGGCGATGAGGGCGCCGAAGGTTGGCACGACGGCGATGTCGTCGCTGAGGTTGACGCCCAAGATCACCGGTAAATGCACGTAGCCAATGGAGGCCGATTCGCTGGTGTCCTCGCTAGAGGTGGTCCAATAGCCGCCCTGCAGACCTGGGTTGATCGCGGCGTCGAACTCCTCGCCCCGCAGGAAGTTCCATTTCAGGTCGGCGCCCAGGGTGCTCATGTTGGCGAAGCGGACACCGACGTCCAGCTCATCAGCGACGCCGATGCGCATCTGGTAGGTGGGTGTGATGGGCAGGGTGATCGAGTCGGCGCCATCTGAGAGGTGGATCCCCTCCGCGGCGACGGTGTGGGAGATCTTCCCCTTGGGGGTGGTGCGCGGCGTGCCGTAGGTGTTGGGGTTGGGGCAGCCGGTGAGCAGCAGACCAAGTAAGGGGAGGGCGCCGATCTTGAGCTTGGTGGATGTGAGCTGAGGCACGGGGGGAGCTCCTAGTGATGCGTTGGCAGCGTAGACGGGTAGTGCGGGCCTTGTACGTCGGCAGGGTCCGCCAGCTACCGTAGTCGTCAAGCAGAATGACTAAAAATACCAGCAGCGTCCTCAAATCAGCGACCTTCGCTGCGCCAAGGGGAGCACTCCGGCGGCAAACTGATCGCCGCTCTAGAAGAACGCCTCCACGCCGATGCTCGGGATGGTGACGGGGCCAAGCTCCTCGGCGCGGCAGGTGGAGCCGCCGCTCACGGTGGGGTAGCACTCAAGATCGATGGGCTCTTTGTTGAGCGTGGCGTTGGCGACCTCAAACACCAGCGCCCAGGAGCCGCGCTCGCCGAGGCGCCAGCGCTTCTCTAGCCGGAGGTCTTGGCGCCAGAAGGGGGGGATGCGCATCGGCCCCTGATCGGTGTTCACGGGGAAGCCCGAGTAGAACATGAAGCGCCCGCCTGCCCGCCAGCGCCGGCCGAGGTCGAAGGAGAGCGCGGCGTTCAGCACGTGGGTGCGGTCGAAGCGTGAGGCGAACTTGAGGCGCCGCAGGCTGCGCTCCGAGCGCGACAGCGTGTAGGAGATGAAGCCCCCGACCCGCTCCGTCAGGCGCCGCCTCAGGAACACCTCGACGCCATACGAGTGCCCCAAGCTCCGGCGCTGGAAGTCGTCGTTGTCGGGGCCGTCTTGCTGCGACGTGCCGAGCGCGTCCGTCATGTTGAAGAAGGTGTTGTGGAAGGCCGTGAGGCTGCCGGTGAAGCGCCCAGGTAAGTCCACCTCCACCCCCGCGCTGTGCTGGAGCGCGCGCTGTAGCCCGCGATCCAGCCCCGCGATTTGAAAGCCGGGCACCGGAACCACGAAGGAGGGCGGCTGGTGCGCCAGCCCCAGCGCGTGCAGCAGGCGCGCGCTGGGCGTCACCTCGTAGCGCGCTGAGACGCGCGGCTCCGCGGCGAGCGCCAGATCCCCGTTCGAGTAGTAGAGGTCGAAGCGCAGCCCTGGGGTGAGCACAAACCAAGGCTCTGGGCGCCACTCAAGCTGCCCATAGCTTCCGATCACCCAATCCGTACGCCCAGGGACCAGCTCATCTAGCCGATCGTCGTCCTCCTCGTCGCCTACGTCGAACTGCACGTCGTAGTGGTCGAGCGTCGCGTCCAAGCCGGCGGTCAGCGTCAGGTCATCGAACGTTTGATCGCGCAGGGCGTGGCGCAGGTTGAGGGTGCGGTCACGCACGAACTGACCGTCCTCTACCTCTGTCTTATCGAGCCCCACGTAGAGCGCCGTGCGCGTGCTCATGCTCGCGCTCACGCGCTTGTCCCAACGCAAATCGATGCGATGAAACTCGGTGTTGAAGAACGTCTCCGTTTCGCCGTTTCGCCGCTCGCCGAGGTAGTCGTAGGCGCCGAAGCTGAACAAGGTCAGCGTGTCATCTGGGGTGAGCTCGTAGCTCACGCGCGCTTGGTAGTCCCAGTAGCGGAGGATCGCCTCCGGCGCGAAGGCTGAGATCATGAGCCCAGTGTAGCTGTAGCGGCCGCCGGCGAGCGCGGCGCCGCGCCCGTTCGCGAACGGCGCCTCCACCAAGGCACCGGCGTCCACCAGGCGCACGTTGGCCTCGCCATGCAAGGCGTCGGTGCGCGGCTCCGCTGTCTCACCGGAGACGATGCCGCCCGCGAAGCGACCGAAGCGGCTCGGGTACCCGCCTGGGTACAAGTCAACGTCCTTGACGATGCCGGGGTGCACCACCGAGGGGCCGAGCCCGATGTGGTAGAGCAGCGGCACACGCACGCCATCAAGGAAGTAGCCCACGTTGCCCGGCGGCGCGCCGCGCACGAAGAAGTAGGGCACCCCGCTGAAGATGGGCGTCACGCCGGGGAGCGCCTCGATGGCGCGGAACGGATCACCGAAGGCGCCCGGGAGCTGCCGCACCTCCGCGCGGCTCATGCGGGTGGCGCCGGTGGGCGTCCGCGCGCCGAGCACCAGCACCTCGTCTTCGGGCGCCTGCTTGGCGCCCGGTTCGTCCTGTGCCGGCTCTCCGTCAGCGCTGGTCTCACCAGCGCCGGGCTCATCAGCGCTCGGCGCCTCAGCGTCAGGTTCACTGTCTTCTGCGGCCGGCGCCTCCTCAGGGTCTGAAGAGGAGTCGTCAGTGAACTGGACTTGGAAGCGCACCCGTGAGGCCACCGGCTTCTCGCCGCGCAACGCGGGGCGGAAGCGCCACGTCAGCGACGCTTCCTTGGCGTGGCTGGCGTAGGGCTCCTCGCCGCTGAGGACGCGCGCCGCCGTCACCACGCCATGCACATCGATGGTGAGCTCGAGCAGCACCGTCGCGTCGCCTCGCGCGCCGCTCGGTGGCTCCACGTGGGTGGAGGTGATGGGCAAGGGGGGCGTGAGCTCGCCCGCTTGAGCCTGGGCGGTTTCGGCGCTCGTCCACGCGAGCGCGAGGACGAGCAGCGCGCAGAGCCTGAGCTTCGGGGCCGCCATCAGCCGGATGGTGGCCTGTTGCCTGACGAAAGACTACCGCCGAGCGCTTCGCCGTGAAGTGCGCCGCCAAACCCCAAGCCGCGCGCTCAGGAGCACCAGTACGCGGTGAACACGCCGTCCACGTTGGACTCGTCGCTCCCGGTGCCGGTCACCTGATAGACCATGTATGGGTAGGCGCCGTACAGCTGGACGGACAGCACCTCCAGCTCGCCCAGCAGCGAGCCGCCGCCGCCCCAGCAGTCGTCGCCGCCGCGGTCTGGGCCGCTCTGGGAGATGAAGCCGTCCACATCGAGCAGATCGAAGCGCGCGCCGGCGTAGAGCTCGCTCGCGTCGAACACGGCGGTCGCGTTGGCGGTGCCGCAGCCGTACACCCAGCGCTCGTCACAGCTGCGATGGTCATTGCCCCAGACCACACGGACTTGCCTCAGATCGCTGGCGGGGCCACCGCCTGAACCCCAGTCCGTGCCGCCCGCAGCGCCCGTCGCCGGGACCCAGGAGCCGCCTGAACCCCCGCTCGCTCCGCCCGAACCCGAGCCCGTGCCGCCTTGACCACCCGAGCCTTCGCCTGGCAGGTAGGGCGCGTCCTCCAACTGAAGGATGGCGTCCGTCGTCTCTTCGCTCGGGTCGATCACGCGGCCGCCTTGGCCGCTGCCGCCCACGCTGGTGCCCGCGCTGCCAGCCACCCCGGTGCCCGCGCTGCCGCCCACGCTGCTTGAGCCGCCCGCCCCGGTACCGCCGGTGCCGGAGCCACCAGTACCTGAGCCACCCGAGCTGGCGCGCGCGCCCTGACCTTGGTTCACTCCGTCGCCGGAGCCATCGAGTGAACCGGTGGCGTCACCACCACACGCGATGACGGAACAGCTGAGCGCGATCAATGAGGAGGTGATGAGGGTCTTCATGCCTGGGTACACAGCAGGAAGTGTGCCAGCGACGCTGCTTGTAAGCCAATGGAATCATTAGATTATTCTAGTGAGCGCGTGCTGTGCCAGCTTGTGCCGGGCGACTCAGCTGGCTGAACACACCGGCTGCGCCGCCTGCAGTGCGGCCCGGCGAGCGGGGCGTCCAGGCGACTCAGCTGGCTGAACACACCGGCTGCGCCGCTCAAGCGCGCCCGTGTTGAACGGGGTGCTCGCCGAGCGCAGCGGCGGGAGGCTGCGTGGTTTTTGCCCAGCGAGCCCTGGGTTGGGCAGTCTCTCGTTTGAGGTGCGGCTCCTCGCGCCCCTGGAGAAGGTATGGCTTCGGTCAAACGCACCATGATCGCCCAGCAGGCGTTTGACTTCGCCGGCCTGTTCACGATCCAGTTTTCCCGTCTGAAAATTGCTGGCGCCTGCGTCCGCACGCCCGAGCTGCTCGCGCCCGAGACGGACAGCACCGGGGGCGGCAAGCAGGCGCTGCAGCACATCTCGCTCAAGCCAGACGTGCCAGGGTACCCGCCGGTGACGGTGGGCTCGGTCAACGTGGCGGCTAAGACGGGGCAGCTTCGCACCTACGCTTGCCTCTACAAGATGGCGCAGCAGCGGAGCCGGCCGTTTGACCTCGAGCAGCAGAGCTACCAGCAGTTCTTTGACTCGGCGCGGATGTTCCTCGGGCAACAGGGCTTCACCGTGCAGATTGAGCTGGAGCCGCCGACCGCCCTGGTGGGCGAGGGCGCGAAGCCCACGAGCGGGGTGCCGCGCGTGGTGATGTGGCTGCTCATCGCGGGGATGTCGTTCGCGCTTGTGCTGGCGCTGCTGGTGGCCGCCTACGTGAAGTTCCTGCGTTAGCCTGCTGCGACCGCTGCGCTCGCCACGCTAGCGCCCGAACACCACGCGCTCGCTCTTCAGCAGCCGCGCGGCGAAGGCGACCGCCAGCAGGCTCAGCAGGGTGGCGCTCAGGCTCGCGAGCGCGATGGAGCTGCCCGCGATGTCCTCGCCGCTGAGCACGTCGCCGAGCAGCACCGTCTGCCCCAAGAGGGGCACCAGCGTCATCCAAGGCTCGGTGGCGGTGGGCGACATGGTGAGCCACAAGCCGGGGAGCATCGGGATGAAGAGCACCACGGAGAGGTAAGTCTGCGCCTCTTTGTAGGAGCGCGCGAAGGTGGCGATGGTCATCTCGAGCGCGCTCGCGAGCGGCGCGATGGGGAGCACCAAGAGCGCCATGATCAGCAGCTGATGCAGGCTGAGCTGAAACGGTAAGCCAATCTGACCTAAATCCACCTGGTTCATGCTGAGCGCGCTGAGGCCGAGGGTGAGCCAGGAGCTCGCGAGCGCGAACACCGCTGCCGTGAGCCACTTCCCCAAGGTGAGCGCTAGGCGCGGCGCCGGGTTGATGAGCAGCGGCTCAAGCGAGCCGCGCTCGCGCTCACCCGCGGTGGTGTCGATGGCGACCTGCATCCCGCCGATGAACGCGGCCATCAAGGCGAGCATCGGGAACAGCCCGAGCACCTGCGCCGCGAGCGCCGCCTGAGTGCTCAGATCATAACGCTCGACGGCGATGGGAGCCGCCAGCGTCGGCTCCACGCCGTGCAAGATGAGCCTCAGCGCGCCGATGCTGGCCGAGTACTCGAGCATCGCTCGCTCCGCGCGGCGCCCCACGCGGCGGCTCTCCGCGCGGCTGTCATCCAGGAAGAGCTGGACCGTCATTTGGTCTTGCTGCTTCCGCTCGTCGGTGGGGGCCTCCGGGATGATCAGCACCGCGGGCAAGGTGCGCGCCTTGACGGCCGCCGTCGCTTGGTCGGCGCCTTCGACCTCAGCGGGCACCAGCTTGAGCCCAGCGCGCTTCAGGGCGGCCGCCAGCGTTGGGGCGTGCTCAGCGCCGATCGTCGGCAGCTCAAGGCTCGCCGGCGTGGACTCCCGCTCCACCAGCAGGTGGAACATGCCGCCGACCAAGAGCGGCATCAAGAGCGGGAAGATCAGCGCCGAGAGCAGCGCGCGCCGATCGCGCGCGGCGTCGACCAGCTCCTTCAAGAACACCACGCGCACCAGGCTGAGCACTAGCGGCGCCTCCCTGGCATGGGTAAGCTGAGCTGACCGTCAGGGGAACTGTGAAAAGGCGTGAGCCGCGCGGCGCCGCTCAGCGCGGTGCCGTCCAACCCCCCAAACCCCCTTGAAGGTAAGTTATGCGGACTCATCATGGGGCCCTCCGATGGCGCGTATGAACGCCGTCTCCAAATCCGGTGCGCCCGTCTGCTCCAAGAGCTCGCTGGGCGTGCCCTGCGCCACCACCCGCGCGTCCGCGATGATCACCACGCGGTCGCACAGCTCGCGCACCTCTTGCATCAGGTGACTTGAGAACACCACGCAGCGCCCGCGGTCACGCAGCGCGCGCAGCAGCTCACGGACGCTGCGCGTGGCCATCACGTCGAGGCCGTTGGTCGGCTCATCGAACACCAGGTTCTGCGGCTCATGGATCAGCGCGCGCGCGATGGCGACCTTCGCGCGCTCCCCCTGAGAGAAGCCGCTCACCCGCCGCTTAGCGATGCTCTGTAGCCCCAGCTCCTCAATCAACCGTGGGACGCGCTCCGCGAGCGTGGCGCTCGAGAGCCCGTGGAGGCGCCCGAAGTACTCGATGTGCTCGACGGTGGTGAGCCGCGGGTAGAGCCCGCGCTGATCGGGCACCACGCCCAGGCGCCGCTGGGTGCCGCGCGGATCCGCTTGGACATCCACACTGTCTACCTTCACCCAGCCGGCGTCAGGCTGGGTGAGCCCGTAGATCATGCGCAGCGTGCTGGTCTTGCCGGCGCCGTTCGGGCCGAGCAGCCCGGTGATGGCGCCGTCAGGCGCGTGGAAGCTCACCTCAGTGACGGCTTGCACGGCGCCGAAGCGCTTGGCGAGCGCGTGGACCTCAATCACGGGGAGCCATGACCAGCGGCGGCGGCTCACGGCCATCGAGGCAGCTCGCGTCGATGCTCGCCGCCTCACCGCTGCGAATGAACTCAGTCATCAGGCGCGCGACGCAGGCTGCTTGCAAGGTGCCGTGCGCGGCGTCTGGCACCACCAGGTGCCGCCCGCGCGGTAAGCGCGTCAGCGCCAGCTCGCCCCAGCGCGGTGAAGTGACCGGATCTAGCGCGCCGGAGAGCAGCAAGGCGGGGACGTCGAGGCGAGGCTGCTTTGGGTCTGCCGGGGGTATAGGCAGCTTCACTGACGGTGGGCTCGGTGGCGCAGCGGCCGCGTCGGGCGCTCCGGCGTCCTTGGGAGCGGCCGTCCCGGCGTCTGCCCTGGTGATCGCGTAGTCGGCGTCTCGCTCATCGAGCCATGGGGAGCGAGCGCCCGGCGCAGAGCCGGGCAGCCACTTCTCGCACAGGTAGCGGAGCTGCAGGAGGTCTTGCTTGGGGATGAAGCTCTGCTGCGCGGCTTGGTCGAGCTCCGCCTCCGTGAAGCGGGGGATGTCCTCGGCGCAGACCACGGACAGCGTCAGCCAAGTCGCGACGCGGTTCTCGCTGTAGCCCAAGGTGCTCCCCGAGGTCCCCTGGCCGCCGGACCTTCCCTGCTGCATCTCCGCGATCAGCTGAGGGATGTGAGCGCTGCCCTGGGGCGAGTGGAGTAGACGCCGGATAGTCGCCAAGAACTCCGACCTCTTGGAGCTGCTGTGGGTGATGGACGGGTGCAGCTTCTGGCGCAGGCTGTAGAACTCGGCCTTCAGATCGGGGTGGCGGCTGTGGCAGGCGGGCGTTTTGGCGCAGCGCTCAAAGACGAGATCGAGGGCGCGTTGGGTGTCTGGCAGCGTGTCCAGGAACAGGCGCATCTCCGGGGGGACGACGCCGTCTAGCACCAGGGAGCGCGCGCGGCCTGGGTGGCGTTCGGCGTAGCGCAGGGCGAGCCGGGTGCCGTAGGAGGCGCCGACGAGGTGGATGGTGTCGTAGCCGAGGGCGACGCGAAGAGCCTCCACGTCATCGGCGGCGGCGTCCGTTGAGTAGAGCGCTGGGTCGACGTGGAGCTCCGACTGGCAGTCCTCGCGTATGCCGGCGAGCGGCAGCACGTGCAGAGGACCATAGCTATCGGATTTGCACTGATGGGTCGCTGACTTCCCCGCGCCGCGCTGATCGAGCAGCACCACGTCGCGCTCACGCCGCAGCTCTTCGAACAAGGGAGCGAGCTGGTCGGTGTGGTTGATGGCGCTCTGGCCGGGGCCGCCGGCCAGGAAGAAGATGGGGCTCTCCCGCCGCGCGCTGTGCGCGGGGAGGACCACATAGCTCAGCCAGAGCTTGTCCCCTCGCCGCTCTGAAGGGGGAACGTTCCGGCGATCTTCAGGGACCCCGAGCTTGCCGCACTTGGCGGCCACGCCCTGCTCATCGCAGTCGATCAGCTCAACCTCAGGCGCCCGCTGCCGGTCGCAGCTCGCCCCGAACAGCGCGAGCGCTACCCCGAAGGTGGCGAGCCGCGAGGCGCCTCGAGCGGCGGTCAGTTTGTGGAGCTTTGCTCCCCCCACGGTTCCCCATCGCTGTCCCATACGGCTCACCCTCAACGCCCCGAGAAAATCGCGGCGAGCGGCAGTGTCCTGAGGCGCCCGCCGCTGGTCAAGATCACCTGACATTTCACGCGCGATAACACGCGCGCTTGGATCACGGGCCGGGCCCGAGCTTGCTTATGAACAGCGGCGGCGGCTCACGCCCCTCAAGGCAGCTTGCGTCGATGCTCGCCGCTTCACCGCGCCGGATGAACTCCGTCATCAGGCGCGCGACACAGCCGGTGTGCAAGGTGCCGTGCGCGGCGTCCGGCACCACCAGGTGCCGTCCGCGTGGTAAGCGCGTCAGCGCGAGCTCGCCCCAGCGCGGCGGGGTGACAGGGTCCAGCGCGCCCGAGAGCAGCAAGGCGGGCACGTCGAGGCGAGGCTGCTTCGGATCCGGTATTGACAGCTTCACTGACGACGGGCTCGGTGGCGCGGCAGACGCGTCGGGCGCGTCGGGCGCTCCGGCGTCGTTCGGTTCGACGTACTGCCACCCGGGGCGGGCGCCAGGCGCTGCTCCGGGGATCCACTTTTCGCACAGGTGCCGGATCTGAAAGCTGTCTTCCTTGGAGATGAAGCTCTGCTGCGCGGCTTGGTCGAGCTCCGCCTCCGTGAAGCGGGGGATGTCCTCGGCGCAGATCACGGAGAGCGTGAGCCCGGTACTGAGGGTCTCCGCTGTACCACGGGTGAAGGTGCTCATCGCGGCGGTCAGGCCCTCTGAGCTGCCCTCGATCGCCTCCGTGATCAGGTGAGGGATGAGGGCGGTGCCCTCCGGGGAGTAGAGCAGCAGACGGATGGTGGACAAGAGCAAGTATTCGTCGACCGATGGGGGCCGGAACGGGGCCGGCGAGCCCGGGTCTCGCATGGGCAGTCGGGCGATCCGGTCGAGCTCCGCGAGCAGCCGGTAGAAGCGGGTCTTCAGCTTGGGGTAGGCGCTATCGCAGGCCGGCGTTTTGGCGCAGCGCTCAAAGACGAGATCGAGAGCGCGCTGGGCGTCTGGGAGCGCGTCCAAGAAGAGCCGCATCTCCGGGGGGACAACGCCGTCTAGCACCAGGGAGCGCGCGCGCCCTGGGTGGCGCTCGGCGTAGCGCAGGGCGAGCCGGGTGCCGTAGGAGGCGCCGACGAGGTGGATGGTGTCGTAGCCGAGGGCGACGCGAAGATCTTCCAGGTCGTCGGCGGCGGCGTCCGTTGAGTAGAGCGCTGGATCGATGCTGAGCTGTGCACGGCAATAGTCAGAGGCTTCAGCGAGCCGTATCAGGTGGGAGGACCGAGGGGAGCCGGCGTCACAATTCAGGCCCCCTGACTTCCCCGTGCCGCGCTGATCGAGCAGGACCACGTCGCGCTCACGCCGCAGCTCCTCGAACAAGGGGGCGAGCTGGCCGGTGAGGCTGATGGCGCTCTGGCCGGGGCCGCCGGCCAGGAAGAAGACGGGGCTCTCCCGCCGCGCGCTGTGCGCGGGGAGGATGAGGTAGCTCAGCCAGAGTTTGTCTCCCTGTTGCTCTGAGGTGGGAGCGCTGCGGCGATCTTCTGGGACCCCGAGGCTGCCGCACTTGGCGACCACCCCCTTCTCATAACAATCGAGCAGCTCAACCTCAGGCGCCCGAGGCTGCCGGTCGCAGCTCGCCCCAAACAGCGTGAGCGCTGCCCCCGCGAACGCGAGCCGGAAGGCGCTTTGCCAGGTGCCTGAGCGCCTTCGTGGCTCCACGAGCCCCCGCGCCTTGGGTATGTTCGACATCATACGTGACGAGCTTGGGGTTGGGGGGGGTTGGACGGCACCGCACCGGCTCCCTGCCTTAACGGACAGCCTTGAGGAAGTCGCGATCGAGCACCGTCTTGCGGCCGTCGCGCGCGGCGTTTTTGATCGCCTCCACGCACACGCGCCGCACGTGGTCGCTCAGCACCTGGGAGACTTGGTCCGAGGTGTTGAAGCCGGAGCGCGCCTTGATGTAGTGCTTTAGCTTAGAGATGACGATGAGCACGTCGCGCGGCAAGTCGTCATCTGAAGGTTCCTGGTCGGGTTCACTGGTCATGTCGGCTGACTCTGCTCCGCGGCGCACGACGCCGAGGCGCGCCTCACGCTGCATGGGGGTGAGGTCAGGTGAGCTGTCTTTGTGAGCGCCGCGCGTCAGCTCGTGGCTCTGTTCGAGCGCGCCGCTCGGCGCTGTGCGCGCCTTGCCCTCGCCCTGAGGGCGCTTGTCTGTGCCCTGCTTGGTGCGCGCCTCCTCCGCCTGGGCGCTCGCGTGCTCAGCTTGAGTGGGCGCGCGGCGCTCTTCCGCCCAGGCGTCGCGGTGGCGCATCATGGGCAGGTGCGCTTCCCAACACGGCAGCGAGCAGAAGTAGAGCCCCACGCGCTGCCGGTTACAGGTGGACACGCTGCACGCGTAGTACGCCTGCTGAAAGCCGATCGGCGCGCGGCAGCTGCTGCACAGCTTGAAGTGTTCGTCGCTCAACGGGGAGCAGTCTTCAGAGGTGCCCGGTGCTCGTCAAGGGCACGGACATTTCAAGGCCGTTACGGGCGTGGGCGTGGCGGTGTGCTGCGCAAGGGCGCAGCATGCTGCGCCCCGCGTTGTTGCTCAGCTCGGCTGGCGTCGGCTCTTCAGCCAGGCGTAGAGCTCCTTGAGCGTCTCTTGGTCGTCAGGGTCGGCGCCCACCGCGCCGTAGAACTCCACCGCCCGGACGCGGCGTCGCGCGGCGAGGTCCGCCTGGCCCAGGCGCTCCAGGGAGCGCGCCTCGGTGGTCATCAGCCGCGCCAAGATGCGCACCGTCTCCTTCGGGCCGAGCAGGCTGACCAGCGTGCTGGTGTCCAGCTCCTCGAAGGTGTGGCGGTCCACCCGCAGCGCCTGGAGGTAGCCCTGTTGCAGCTGCTTCAAGGCCGCCTCGTCGTCTCCCCGGAGCTGCATCCCGATGGCGCGCGCCATCGCCTCAAGCGCGCGTTGGAGCTGCTTCATGATGAAATCGTCGCGGAGCACGGCCTCAGGGTGCCACGCGGCGCGCTCGCCGCAACCAGGTAACGGGGGCCGGAGGTCCTGGCTGTGAATGGCGGCTGATCGCCTGCTCGCGGCGCGCTTGGTGCGCCCCGTGAGAGCGACTACAAGGCGCCATGGACTTCGCTCATTCGCCGCGGGTGCTCGCGCTGAGGGAAAAGCTCACTGACTTCATGCGAGCGGAGGTCTACCCCGCGGAGGCGGCGTTCGAGGCGGCGTTAGACGCTGGGCCCACGCGCTGGCAGGTGCCGCCCTTGATGGAGGAGCTGAAGGCCAAGGCGCGCGCTGCTGGTCTGTGGAACCTGTTCCTGCCCGACAGCGAATACGGCGCTGGGCTGGCGAACGTGGAGTACGCGCCGCTCTGCGAGGTGATGGGGCGCTCGTTCATCGCGCCGGAGGTGTTCAACTGCAACGCGCCGGACACCGGCAACATGGAGGTGCTGGTGCGCTACGGCACGGAGGCGCAGCGCCGTGAGTGGCTGGAGCCGCTGCTCCGCGGGGAGATCCGCTCTTGCTTCGCCATGACCGAGCCGGAGGTCGCCTCCAGCGACGCGACCAACATCCAGGCGCAAATCCGCGCGGAAAATGGTAGCTACGTCCTCAGCGGCCGTAAGTGGTTCACGAGCGGCGCGGGGGACCCGCGCTGTAAAATCTGCATCTTCATGGGGCGCACGGATAGCAGCGCTCCGAAGCACCTGCAGCAGAGCATGATCTTGGTGCCGATGGACACGCCGGGCGTGGAGATAGCCCGCATGCTCCACGTGTTCGGCTATGACGACGCACCCCACGGCCACGCGGAGGTGCTGTTCAAGGACGTGCGGGTGCCGCAGGAGAACCTCTTGCTCGGTGAGGGGCGCGGCTTTGAGATCGCGCAGGGGCGCCTCGGGCCGGGGCGCATTCACCACACCATGCGCACCATCGGCATGGCGGAGCGCGCGCTCGAGCTCTTATGTCAGCGCGCGGCCTCGCGCGTCGCGTTTGGGCGCCGCTTGGCGGAGATGGGCGTCAATCAACAGCTGATAGCCGAGTGTCGCATCGAGATCGATCAAGCGCGCCTGCTCACCTTGCACGCCGCCTGGAAGATGGACCAAGCGGGGAACAAAGCGGCTCGCTCGGAGATCGCGCAGATCAAGGTGGTGGCGCCGCGGATGGCGCTCCAGGTGATCGATCGCGCGATTCAAATCCACGGCGGCGCGGGCGTCTCTCAAGACACCTTCTTGGCGCGCGCCTACGCGCACATCCGCACCCTGCGCCTGGCAGACGGCCCGGATGAGGTGCACCTAGCCCAGGTGGGCCGCCTGGAGCTCAAACGGCAGCTTAGCTGACGGCCAGGTGGGCCGCCTGGAGCTCAAACGGCAGCTCAGCTGACCGTCAGCTAGGTTGCCTTTGGGGGCACGCCTCAGCTCAGCGCCCGTGCAGCGCTTGGCAGGGCTCAGCGCCCGTGCAGCTCCTGGCGCAGGGCCATCAGCTCCTGACGGAGCGGCACGATGGACTGGATGCTGACGGTCTGCTTTTGACCTTTCATGGCGCGCGCGGCGTGCCACTTGGCCATCCCCAGGCGCACGCCCACCATCACCATGCGGTGCCCCTTGGCGCCCTTGCGCATGCGCCCTTTGAGGCGACCGAAGGGCGAGCAGATGAGGTCCAAATCTTCTTTCGTCATGTTGCCCATCAGCACCTCATCTTCGAGGTTCTTGCGCAGCGTTTTGCCTTCGCGCGCGACGAGCCAAATCACCATGGACATGAAGAGGACCAGCACGATGAAGTACATGACGAGCAGCAAGAAGACTAAGGGCACGCCAGTCCAGCCGCTCAGCACCGCGGTGAAGTTCCACAGCGCGTGGAAGAACACGCCAATGAAATAGCCCGTGATGGGCGCGGCCCACTTCACCCACCCCTTGGTGCTCTCCCGCGCGAGGCCGACCCCGAGGCCGATCATGGCGGTGTACAGCGGGTGTCCCCACGGCTTCAGGATCCCGCGCAACACGAACTGGAAGGTGAACTCACCAGCGCCGGTTCCCGCGATGCTCCCCTTGGCGATCGCGCTCGAGTAATAGAGCACGTTCTCCGTCATCGCGAAGCCGAGCGCCGCGAACACGGCGTAGATCATGCCGTCTACCACGCCGTCGAACTCGCGGCGCATGAACCAGAACATGCCGAGCACGGCCATGCCCTTGAAGGCCTCCTCCACGAGCGGTGCGCTGATCACCGCGCCGAAGAAGTCGCCGCCACCCTTCCCGGCGATGGCATAACCCAAGGCGCCCATCATCGTGTTGATGAAGCCGGAGAAGCCCGCCGCCGCCAGCGCACCCCAGAGGAACGCCATGGCGAGTGCCCACCACGGCTCTGGGTCGAAGCGATCCACGATCCAGGGGACGGTCATGTAGACCAGGCAGGCGGGGATCGCGAACATCGCCGCGATCACCTGGGCGAACATGATCTCCCCGAAGTAGGGCGTCATCGCAGGCGTGACGACGAACATCCAGAATAAGAAGAAGGAGCCGATCAGGCAGCCGATGGCCCACAGGCTCACGCCGAGCCAGGCTAGCTTCTTCTCCTTCGAGGTCGTGGGTGCGCCAGGCATAGACCTGAACGCTATCGCGAAACGGGCTGCCGTAGAACGCAGATCGTTTGGGGGACATCGAACAAGTCGCCCTGGCGTTAGCGGGAGATTTCTTTTGGGGGGGTTAGACGGCACCTCCCTGGCGCGCGCCGTGAGCTGCGCTGCCCGCGCCAATTCACCTCTGTTCAGGCGCCCAGGCACCTCGTGAGGACTCGCCCTGGGTGAGGCGCTCAGCGACGCGAGGGGGCTTCACACGTGGTAAGTTCGGCAGGTGACGACGCGCGCTCCTGGTCAGCTTCGCCGCTCCTTCGGTGCCCTCGGGCGCGGCCGGGGCCGCGCCCTGCTCCCCTGTCTCGCCCCTGTTTGGTGTCTGGCTTGCGGTGGCGAGGACCCGATTGAGCACGGGAATACGGACGCGGTGTGCCGCGCCGCGCCGCCCGCGCCGAGCGCCTTCACCCCGCTGTCGGGGCCTGGCGGCCCCACCCAGAGCTTCAATGAGGCCCCGGCCAGCGCCCCTTGCGCCTTCTTGGATGGCGGGGAGCACGACACCGATCACCACAACACGGGCTTCATGTTGGATGGCTACCTGGTGATGCCGATCGTGCCTGAGTGGGGCGACGGCGTGATCAGCGTGTTCGACTTCAGCGACGCCTGCTCACCGAAGGCGCTGCACCACGAGCGAGCGATGGCGATCCGGGAGACTCACGCGACGGGCGTGAGCACCCACGCGGGGCGTCACATGGTGGTGGCGCACCTTCAGGGGTTGAGCTTCTGGGATATGAGCGAGGTCACGCGCCCCGCGCGCGTCGCCGATCTGGTGCTACCGGGTGTCTTTTACCCCGACGCCTACGCGCGGGTGGTGATGAGCCTGTTCTGGCAGGCGCCTTATGTGTACGTCGCCGGCTCGGACAACGGGCTCTACATCGTGGACGCCACCGACCCCGCGAACCCCGAGCTCGTCACGCAGTATCGCTTTGAGGTGCCGCTGCGCGCGGGTGGCGTCTTCGCCGTGGGAAGCCTCTTGGTGGTCACCGCGGCCGAGGGCTCGCGCGTGGCGCTGCTCGACATCAGCGACCCGGCGGTGCCCGTGCCCATCCCTGGCGGCACCTTCGAGGTGACGGATGAAGCGGGCGTCCCTCGCGACGTGTATCACTCCCACGTGAACGGCGACAAGCTGCTGTTCGCGCGCAAAGGCGGCGGGGGCGGGCTCATCCTCTACGATATCAAGGACCCTTCGCGCCCAACTTACCTCGGTGGCAACAGCCCGCCCCAAAGTAACGGCGGCTACGTCTACCTGAAGGATGATCGCGCCTTCGTCGGCGACTCATCCTTCGCGTCGGTGTTCAACATCAAGGACCCCGCTCAGGTGACGCTGGAGCACACCTTCCACCTCCAGTCGGTGGATCCTCCGAAGGTGAGCCCCGGGGATCTCGACACCCTGCTCCCCATCGGCAACGTGGTGATCGCTTCGAGCGACGAGAACAACCGCTCGCCAGAGCACCCGAGCGGCGACCTCGTCGACCGCGCGAGCCAGGTGTTCGCGATGGACGCGGCGCCGGACACCTTGGGCCCCATCGTTACGATGGTCAATCCGCCTGACGGCGCCGTGGGCGTCGCTCGCTCGAGCCGCGTGGGGATCACGCTGAGTGAGTTCGTGGACCTGGGGTCGGTGTTCGCTGGCTCGTTTCAGGTGATGAAGCAGGGCTGCCAGGGGCCGTTGCCAGGGCACTACTCAGGGCAGGAAGGGATCCTGAGTTTCTGGCCTAAGGAGCCGCTTGAGCCGAACACCACCTATGAGGTGGTGGTGCCCGCCGGGGGGATCATTGACGCGAGCGGCAACCCAACCCGCGCGGCGTTCCGCGCGAGCTTCACCACGGGGGACTAGCGATGGGCCCTGGTGGCGAGGTGAGCCGGTGGGCCAAGGCGCTGCTCGCCGGCCTGAGCGCCTCGTTGGCAGTCGCTTGTGGGGAGGACGCGGCGCCTTCGGGTGCGCAGGAGCTCAGCTTGGGGGAGCTCACGGCGCCGGCGATCGGCTACGTGGGGGAGCCGGTGTGCTTGCAGGTGGAGGTCCGCCCAGCAGCGGCTGAGCTGAGCTACGTGTGGGGGGACGGCTTGCGCGGGGCTGAGCCGTGCCACGCGTTTGAGCGCCCAGGGCACTTCCTCATCAGCGTGGAGGCGCGCGCCGGGAGCCAGCGCCGCACAGCCAGCCGCGGGCTGGAGGTCGTGCCGCGGCCGCTCGCGCTGCGGCCGACGCACAGCGCCACCGTGGCCGCGCACCGGGGCTCGCTCTTCGTGGTGAACGCGGACGCCGGGAGCGTCACGGAGCTAGACGTGGAGGGCCTGCGGGTGATCCGGGAGACGCCGGTGTGTACCAACCCCCGAACCCTCGCCCTGAGCAGTCAGGGTGACGAACTATGGTTGGCGGTGGCTTGCCAAGGGAGCGATGAGCTGGTGCAGCTGCCGCTCACGCCAGGGCCCGCGCCGGCGCGGCTTTCGTTGCCGCGCGGAAGTGCACCGTACGGGGTCACGGCGGATCCGCGGGGCGGCGTGTTCTACGTGAGCCTGACCTTCGGTGGGGAGGTGGTGAGCGTGCCGGTGGGGGAGGCGCGCGTTCAGGCGCGGCGTTCGGTCGCGCAGGAGCCGCGCGGGCTGGCCGCGCTGCCAGACGGTCGCCTGCTGGTGACGCACTGGCGTGCCAACCAGCAGGGCAGCCGGATCACGCAGCTGGAGACGCCGTCGCCGGGGGCGTTCGCCTCAGGGCTCGAGCTCGGTTTGCCGCCCGACTTGGGATTAAACAGTGATACTGACAATGACGGCGTGCTGAGCTTCATGAACCACGTGGTGCCGTCGCCCTCTGGGCATCAGGCGTGGCTGCCGGCGCTGAAGGCGAACAACCAGACGGGGCTGCTTCGCACCGGGCGCGACCTCACGTTTGACACCACGGCGCGCGCGGCGCTGGGCGTGCTCGAGCTGCCCTCGGACGCGGGTGCGGCGCCGGTGGAGCGGGCCGGTGGGCGCCACGCCTTCGACGACCTGGACTATGCCTCGGCGGTGGTCTTCTCGCCGAGCGGCGGGCTGGCTTACGTGGCCATCTCGGGCAGCGAGCGCGTGATGATCTTGGACGCGTTCAGCCTGAACCTGGCCGGATCGATCGCGGGGGTGGGAGCCGCGCCCGACGGCCTCGCGCTGAGCGCGGACGGGGGGCGGCTGTTTGTCCTCGCGAGTTTGTCGCGCACTGTGCGGGTGTATGACGTCTCCGACCTGAGCGCGGGGACGCCGCTCTTGGCCGATGTTGCCGTGATCAAGCAGGAGCCGCTCTCGCCGCAGGTGCTGCTCGGCAAGCAGCTGTTCCACCGCGCGGCGGATCCGAGGATGAGCAAATCAAGCTACCTCTCTTGCGCGAGCTGCCATCAAGATGGGGAGGGGGATAGCCTCACTTGGGATTTCACCGGGCGCGGGGAGGGACTGCGGAGCACCATCCCGCTGGCGGGCCGCGGCTCACTCCCGCTGGGGGCGCTGCACTGGAGCGGCAACTTCGACGAGGTTCAGGATTTTGAGCTCGACATCCGCGGGCCGCAGCAGGGCACAGGTTTCCTCGCGGAATCTCACTTCGCGGCGGCGGGCCCGAGCCTCGGGGCGCCGAAGGCGGGGCTTAGCTCAGAGCTGGACGCCCTGGCGGCCTACGTGCGGAGCCTCACGCGCTTCGGGGTGAGCCCCCATCGGCCCCCTGCGGGCGCCGCGGGGGAGGCGGAGTGGCTCGCCACACGGCAGGTGGGGGAGGCGCTGTTCTTCGCCGCGGCGACGGGCTGCAGCAGCTGTCACGTGGGGAGCGCCTTCACGGACAGCGAGGTCACGGGGGGCGCGCTGCGGCTCCACGATGTGGGGACGCTCGGCGCTGGCAGCGGGCAGCGCTTGGGGGCGCCGCTCACCGGCCTGGATACGCCCACCCTGCGCGGGCTCTGGAGCAGCGCGCCTTACCTGCACGACGGCTCCGCCGACACCCTGCTTGACGTGCTCGTCGAGCGCAACCCTGACGACCTCCACGGCGCCACGTCTCACCTCAGCGAGGCCGAGCTCCACGCGCTCACGGTGTACCTGCTCACGCTGGACGATCTGGAGCCGTGAGGCGCTGAGGCGCAGAGGCGCAGAGGCGCTGAGCCATGCACGTCAGGTACACTGACATGAGCCGCTGACCCGCTAGCCGAACTAGTCAGATACGCTGACATGCGCCGCTAAGGCGCCGAGGGCAGCGCCTGGAGGTGCGTGAGCAAGGCGGGCGGCACCGGGATGGGGCGGAAGGTGTCCGCCGAGACGAACACGTGCGCTGTTTGCGCCACCGCGGCGACGCGGTTTGAGGCGTGGCGCAGCACTTGGTGCGCTAGGGTGACGTGGCTGCCCTCCACGTGCGCCGCCGCGAGCAGCAGCGTCAGCTCATCGCCGAAGCGGAGCGGCTCGAAGTAGTCCACCTCCACGTGGCCGATGGGCGCCGCCCAGCTCCGCGCCGCGAGCACCTCCGGCAGCGGGCTGCCGACGCTGGCGAGGAAATCGGTGTAGTGGTCGTGGACGTAGTCGAGCACCCGCGCGAAGAACACGATGCCCGCGGCGTCGATCTCGTGGAAGCGCACCACCCGCCGCGAGCGGAACGCCGGCTCCGGTACGGGGCCCTGACGGAGCGCCCGCGCGCTGAAGCGGAAGGGCTCAGCCAAGGCGCGCGTCTCCTGAGCGCGCTGGTCGCCTTCCTGGTGCGCTGAGGCGGGAGGGCTCAGCCAAGGCGCGCGTCTTCCCAACGCTTATAGCCGTCAGGCGGAGGCACCCGCGTGGTGATGAAGGCGAAGTACTTTGGGTCTTCCTCGTCGAACAGCTCGGGGCCACCCGCGCGGAGCGCGTGGCCGAGGTGCACCTCCGCGCTCTCACCCAGCTCCAGCTCGATTTGCCCCAGGCGCAGCGAGAGCCAAGGGCTGTCTTCGCCCCCCTCCTCCGCCGCCCGAGCGCGTAGGAAGCCGGCGCGCGCCGCCGCGAAATCCCTCATGGAAAAATGCAGGTCGGCGATGGCGGCGATCACCGCGGCGCCCCCCTGGTAGCCCTCCGCCGGCTCCGGGAAGCGCGCGAGCGCCGCCATGAAGCGCTCGAGCCCCATCGCCAGCTCGCCCGCTTCGTGCAGCTCGTTGCCCTCATCCGTGAGCAGGTCAATCGCCGCTTGTAGCGACTCAGGCAGCGGAGCGAGCTTCATCGGGTTAGCCACGCGCGCTGTCTAGCGTCCGCACCGGCGCGCTACAAGGCGCCACGAAGCGCGCTGCAAGGCGCCACGCTGGCGCGCCGCTCTACGCCGTGCGTTGCTAAGCCGCGCGCTGGCCGGCGCGCTGCTGCTCCACGACGCAGAGCCGTGGCTGCTCATGAGCGACGAAGCTGACGATGGCGGCGCCCTCTGGATGGCCGCGCCAAGGGCGCGCCAGCGCGCCGATGAGCACGCCGGGAGGGACCGCGCCGGGGTGGATGCCCGCGGCTTCAATCAAGGCCTCGTAGGTGAAGTTGCCGTCGGGATCGGCGAAGAAATCAACTGGGGCCGCCTCAGCGGAGACACGATAATGGCGCACGCGCATGACTCACTCCAATGAAGGAGCCCTGGGCGAAGGGCTTCGCCGCGGGCTTTGGGTTGGTGGTTGGTGGTTGGGGGTTGGGACAGACAGGGTCGACAAAGACCGCCGCGGGTGGCTGCGTTGGCACGCGAGCCGGCGACGTGAGAGCAACCCTAATGGACTACTGAACAAAGCGCCAGTGATTTCTGTTCAGTGGTGGCTAATTTCCGTGGGGCGACTCGAACTATGTGAAATCATTAGATAAACGGCTGTGGCAAGGACCCGCAGCGCGACCCAACCCCCCCAACCAAAACCCTGAACGGCCGAGAGGAGGCCGCTGGCCACGGCACGAGGCCAGCTCCCTTAGGTGCTTGACCGCGCGGTGGTGCGCCCTCATGTCGCAGCCATGGCAGAGTTGAAGGTGGGAGAGCAGGCGCCGGAGTTCACGCTCAAGACGCAGGCGGGGGAGCCGTGGTCCTTGGCGGAGCAGGTGCAGCAGGGGCCCGTGGTGCTGTTCTTTTACCCGAAGGACAACACGCGGGTGTGCACCGCGGAGGCTTGTCAGTTCCGCGACTCGCACGCGGGGTTCGTGGAGCACGGCGCGACGGTGGTGGGGATCAGCTCAGATAGTGTGGCGAGCCATCAGGCGTTCGCCGGCAAGCACGCGCTTGAGTACATCTTGCTGAGCGATCCAGGTGGCCAGGTGCGCGCGCAGTTTGGCATCAAGAAGGCGCTCGGCTTGATCGATGGGCGCGTCACCTTCGTGATCGACCGTGAGCGGCGGGTGCAGCACGTGTTCAGCTCGATGCTGAACGCCGGGGCGCACGTGGAGGAGGCGCTCGCCACGGTGAGGCGCCTGAACGGCTGAGGCTCCGCTCGCCACGGTGAGGCGCCTGAACGGCTGAGGCGGCCCTCGCGGCTAGTGCACCCCCGAGCGATGGTGTAAGGCGCCCGCGTGACGGACTCTCATGCCTCGGGCCGTTCGATTTTGCGCACCCTAAGCGAGCGCTCGCCCCTCGCGCCGGACGTCGACCCCGGCGCGCTCCGGGTGCTCTATGGCCCGCCGGCGCTGAGCCCGTTCCGACGTGAGCGCCTGACCGCCGCGGTGCAGCGGGCGTGTCCACGGGTGACGAGCCTCTCGGCGGAGTTCGTCCACGTGGCGCGGCTGATGCCCGGCGCCGATCTGGATCCGCGCGGAACCGAGGTGCTGCTCAGCCTGCTCAGCTACGGGCCGTCGCTGCCGCCCGCCTCACGCTCCGGCCGGCTGCGGCTGGTGGTGCCGCGGCTCGGCACCCTCTCGCCCTGGTCGAGCAAGGCGACGGACATCGCGCGCGGCGCGGGCCTTGTGGCGCTTGAGCGCATTGAGCGCGGCGTGGCTTACTATTTGGAAGGTGAGCTGACTAGTGCGGAGCTCGCGGCGGTGGACGCGCTGCTCTCCGATCGGATGACGGAGGTGGTGCTGAGCCAGGAGGCCGAGCTCGCGGCGCTGTTCGTCGAGCACGCGCCGAGCTCCTTTGAGCGTGTGGCGTTGGGCGGCAGCGTGGCCACCGGTGTGGAGGCGCTCGCGCGCGCGAACCAGGAGCTGGGCCTAGCGCTGGCTCCCGATGAGGTGGAGTACTTGGCTCAGGCGTTCCATGCGCTGGGGCGCGACCCTTCTGATGTGGAGTTGATGATGTTCGCGCAGGCGAACAGCGAGCACTGCCGCCACAAAATCTTCAACGCCAGCTGGGTGCTCGATGGGGAGCCCATGGCGCACAGCTTGTTCCAGATGATCCGGAACACGCACCAGGTGACGCCGGAGCACGTGGTGAGCGCCTACCGTGACAACGCGGCGGTGATGGTGGGCGCGGAGAGCGCGCGGCTGTTCATCGATCCGGTCAGCTTTGAGTACCAAACCGAGCGCGCCCTGCTCCACAGCTTGATCAAGGTGGAGACGCACAACCACCCCACGGCCATCTCGCCCTTCCCCGGCGCGGCCACCGGCTCCGGCGGGGAGATCCGCGATGAGGGCGCCACCGGGCGCGGCGCCAAGCCCAAGGCGGGGCTGGTTGGCTTCACCGTCTCCAACCTGTGCGTCCCCGGCTTTGAGCAGCCTTGGGAGGCAGGCTCGCTGCCGCCGCCGAGTCGCCTGGCGAGCCCGCTCAGCATCATGCTGGAGGCGCCGCTTGGCGCGGCCGCTTACAACAACGAGTTCGGGCGGCCCTGCCTGCTCGGCACCATGCGCAGCCTGGAGCTAACATTCCCGCATGTGAATGGGGAGCCCGAGGTGCGCGGCTACCACAAGCCCATCATGCTGGCGGGCGGCATCGGCAACGTGCGGGCGGAGCTGGCGCTCAAGGAGAGCATCCCGCCGGGCGCGCCGCTCTTGGTGCTGGGTGGTCCGGCGATGTTGATTGGCCTAGGCGGCGGCGCCGCCAGCAGCCTGAGCTCGGGCGCGGGCTCGGAGGCGCTCGATTTTGCCTCGGTGCAGCGCGACAACCCGGAGATGCAGCGGCGCTGCCAGGAGGTGATCGATCGCTTGGTGTCGCTCGGGGACAAGAACCCCATCCATAGCATCCACGACGTGGGCGCCGGCGGCCTCTCCAACGCGCTGCCGGAGCTGGTGAATGACTCGGGGCGCGGCGCGCGGCTCGAGCTGCGTGAGGTGCCGAGCGCGGAGCCGGGGCTCTCGCCGCTGGGGCTGTGGTGCAATGAGGCGCAGGAGCGCTACGTGCTCGCGCTGGCGCCGGGTGGCCTGCCGCTGTTTCAGGCGATCGCCGAGCGTGAGCGGTGCCCTTACGCGGTGGTTGGGTACGCGACAGAGGAGCAAGATTTGGTGCTCACGGATGCGCTGTTCGAGGCGCAGCCTATCGCGCTGCCGCTCGGCGTGCTCTTAGGCAAACCCCCAAAAATGCTACGCGAGGCGACCACGCCGCCGCCGCGAAGCACCGCGTTTGACCTGACGGCGGTGCGGCTTGAAGAGGCCGCGAAGCGCGTGCTCCAGCTGCCCGCGGTGGCGGACAAGAGCTACCTCATCACGATTGGAGATCGCACCGTGGGTGGGCTCACGGCGCGCGACCAGTTCGTGGGGCCACGGCAGGTGCCGGTGGCGGACTGCGCGCTCACCCTGATGGATCATGAAGGTTTCCGTGGGGAAGCGATGAGCCTCGGGGAGCGGCCCCAGGTGGCCTTGCTGAACGCGGCGGCCTCCGCGCGGCTGTGCGTGGGGGAGGCGCTGACGAACTTGGCGCCGGCGGGCGTGGGCTCGCTCTGCGAGGTGAAGCTCAGCGCCAACTGGATGTGTGCGGCGGGGCACCCAGGGGAGGACGCGGCGCTGTTCGCGGCGGTGAAGGCGGTGGGGCTCGAGCTGTGCCCGGCGCTGGGGCTCACAATTCCCGTGGGGAAAGATTCGATGAGCATGAGCACGCGCTGGGTGGAGGCGCCTGAAGGCGCTGACGGCGCAGCGGGCGCTGAAGAGCGCGGTGGAGTCGCTGCGGGCGCTGAAGAGCGCCATGAGGTGCATCGTCAGGTGACCTCACCGGTTTCCTTGGTGGTGTCGGCGTTCGCGCCGGTCGAGGACGTGCGCCGTCACGTGACGCCGGAGCTTCGGCTGGAGGCGGACAGCGCGCTCCTGCACATTGACCTGAGCGGCGGCGCGGGGCGGCTCGGGGGCTCGGCGCTGTGTCAGGTGTATGGGCACGTGGGCGACACGCCGCCCGACGTGGACGACCCAGCGCCGCTCGCGGCGCTGTTTGAGCTGACCCATGAGCTCGTCTGTGAGGGGCTCTTGCTGGCCTATCACGACGTGAGCGACGGCGGCCTCTTCGTCACGCTGTGTGAGATGGCCTTCACCGCGGACGTGGGGCTCAGCGTGGAGCTGCCGAGCGGCGCGGGCGCTCAGGGTGACGAAGGCGCTCGAAATAGCGGCGTTGAGGCGGGTAGTCAGCGTGACGAACCTTCAAGCGGTGCCTCCCCCGAGCTGCTGCGCGCGCTGTTCGCGGAGGAGCTGGGCGCCGTGCTCCAGGTACAGTCAGATAAGCTGACGGAGGTGCTGGAGCGCGTTCGTCGGCGCGGGCTCGAGCGCTTCACGCGGGTGATAGGCTTGCCGGTGCGAACGGGGGAGGGCGCGGGGCAGCTCCAGGTGCGCGTGGGCGCTGAGCTCGTGTACGCGCAGCCGGTGAAGGCGCTCCGCGCCTGGTGGTCGGAGCTAAGCCTGCGCATGCAGCAGCTGCGTGACAACGCCGAGGTGGTGCGTGAAGAACAGGAAGGGCTCCTGACGAAAGCGCCGCTCTCGGCCAAGCTCAGCTTCAACCCGCAGGAGGACGTCGCGCGCCCGTTCACCTCGCAGGCGGCGGAGCGGCCCCTGGTCGCCATCTTGCGTGAGCAGGGCATAAACGGTCAGCTGGAGATGGCGGCGGCCTTCCAGCGCGCGGGCTTTCGCGCGGTGGACGTCCACATGAGCGACCTGATCGCGGCGCCTGATCTATCGCGCTTCAGCGGGCTCGTGGCGCCGGGCGGCTTCTCCTTCGGCGACGTGCTGGGCGCGGGCGGCGGCTGGGCGAAGCGGATTTTACACCGCGAGGCGCTGCGCCGCAGCTTCTCCGACTTTTTCCATAGGGAAAATACCTTCAGCCTCGGGGTGTGCAATGGCTGTCAGATGCTGAGCAACCTGCGGGAGCTGATCCCAGGCGGCGCCGCGCTGCCGCGCTTCGTCAGGAACGCGAGCGAGCAGTTCGAGGCGCGCCTCAGCTTGGTGGAGATTTGCGAGTCGCCCTCCGTGTTGCTGCAGGGGATGGTGGGGAGCCGCCTGCCCGTCTCGGTGGCGCACGGTGAGGGCCGCGCGGAGCTCGACGCGGCGTCGCTTGAGCGCTTATCCAAGCAGGTGGCGCTGCGCTTCGTCACGCCCGCCGGAGAGGTCGCGCAGCGCTACCCAGAGAACCCGAACGGCTCACCCGGCGGCGTCACGGGGGTGACGAGCACGGACGGGCGCGTGACCCTGATGATGCCGCACCCGGAGCGAGTGGTCCGCTCCGTGCAGCTCTCTTGGTACCCCAAAGACTGGGACGCTGACCTTAGCCCCTGGCTCCGCCTGTTCCGCAACGCGCGGTGCTTCGTCGGGTGAAGCGGGCAGCGTACGCTGAGCCTTTGATGGCAGCGCGGCGCGCCCACGTGGCACGTCACTTGCCAAACCCCCGAATCCTAAACTCTCAAGCGACGCTCCTGCGCCGCGTTGTCATGTGGTTTCAAGATTCTACGCCGCTCTTCGCTGAGGCGGCTAGACTCTGAAAGGGCATGGCGGAGGACCACCCAGGCAAGCGGCTCGTTGGGAAGTACGAGCTCATCTCGCGGCTGGGCCAGGGCGGGATGGCGGTGGTGTGGCGCGCGCTCAACCATGGCCCGGACGGCTTCGCGCTGCCGGTCGCGGTGAAGCGCATGCACCCCGGCTTCATGGGGCAGTATCACCTGCGGCAGCTGTTCATTGAGGAGGCGCGCGTGGGCGCTTCTTTGCGCCACCCGGGCATCGTGCAGGTGCACGACTTCGGGGCGGATGAAGATGGCGAGCCGTTCTTGGTGACGGAGCTGGTGCTGGGGCTGCAGCTCGGCGAGTGGAGCCGCGCCTTCACGCGCGCGAAGCTGTGCCCGCCGTGGCGAATCGTGGCGGAGGTGGCGGTGCAGGTGCTGGCGGCGCTGGACGCCGCGCACACGCGGCTGGACGATCGGGGCGAGCCCGCAGAGATTTTCCACCGGGATTTAACGCCGGACAACGTGCTGCTCGACCTGAGCGGCATCGTCAAGTTAGCTGACTTTGGCATGGCGCGCGCGATGGATCGCGGGCGCATGACGCAGCCGGACATCGTGAAGGGCAAGCTCAGCTACTTGGCGCCGGAGCTGGTCTTGGGGGTGAACCCGAGCGCGCAGAGCGACCTATTCAGCCTCGGCGTGGTGCTGTGGGAGGTGCTCTCGGGGCGGCGGCTGTTCGACGCCAAGACGGACATCGAGGTGGTGGATTTAATCCGCGAGGCGCGCGTGCCAATGCTGAGCGTGGCTCGTCCGGAGCTGCCGCTCGCGCTCACCCAGCTGGTGCACGTTGCCCTGGCGCGGCGCCCGGAGGAGCGCTTCAGCTCCGCGCGGGAGATGATGCAGGCGCTGGTGATGGCGCTCCGCGTGCTGCCGCAGCCGGTAGATCGTCAGGCGCTCTCACAAAGCTTCCAAGCAGCGTATGATCGCGAGGTGAAAGAGCGCCTTGAGGTGAGCTACGACGTGAAGCTGTGACGCGCCTGACAGCGCCCTCAAGGGCGCTAGCAGGTGAAGCTGTGAGCGGTGCCTAGCTAAGTGCACCAGACAGCGCGCTGGTCATGGCCTCGCGAGCGCCGCACGTTGGATTTTGGGGGGTTGGTAGCGCCGTGAGGCGGCGCGCGTCGCCGCAGTCAGCGTGAGGCGCCGCAGTCAGCGTGAGGCGCTGAGCGGCCAGCCGGCCAGCCTTTTCCCGCCGCTCCACCCACGTGAAGTCCTCAAGGTCTGTTAACCTCCCCAATCAAAGCACGTGATTGACTCGGCCCGGTGTTGGGCCACGCGCTCAGGAGAATGAGGAGCCAACATGCCCCAAGTCTTGACACGCATCAGCGCTCTCCTCGGCGTCGCCTGCGTGATCTGCGCTTGCGGCGATTCGGGCGGTGACGGCCCGGCACCATCAGGCAGCACCCCTGACGCCTCCACGCCTGACGCCGCCACCATCCCGCCCATCACCAAGGACGGCACGCTGCTGCGCGACGCCGCGGCGGAGCTTGAGCCGGGGGAGTGGCGGCACATCGAGACTGAGCTTCCTTCAGGCTCGGGCACCTTCAAGGAGTTTCAGACGGTGAAGGCTGAGCCGCCCGCCACGGGGGGCGCGGACGGCATGGGCTGGACAGAGCGGCTGGTGGAGTACCGCGGCACGCTGATGCTCCCGTTGATGCGCGACGCGTTCGTGAAGGCGCTCCTCATCATGGATAGTGAGGGTAACTGGCAGCGGTTCGACAAGCCGCCAGGTTGGTCTGAGACCAAGAGTGAGCGCCGCCCCTTCAATCGCTGGTTCCGGGACGACACCTACGCTTACTTCGCGCCCGCCGACGACAAGACATCAATGGGTTACACCCTGCGCACGCCGCTTGAGACGCCCGGCTCATTTGAGCGGTTCGGTGTCAGCATCGGCGACAGTCAGATGGACACCGTCGGCAACTTCTCCATGACCCTCGCGAAGGGGCGCTTCTGGGCTTACACACCCGGCGGCCGCTTGCGCTCATGGGCCGAAGGAGAGGCCGCCTGGACTGACAACTACGAGCACATCCCGCGTGACGATCGCAACACAGGCTACGCCGGCACCGTCATCTACAACCCCGTTCGTGATGAGGTCATGTCCATCGGTGGGCAGTACTTTGGGGATTCCCCGGACGTCAGCGACCGAGGGCTGCGAGTCGCCTCCGGTGAAGGCGCTCCATCCGAGCTGTTCTTAGCCACCTTCGAAGACGGCACCCCCGTCAAGGCGATCACGGCCGCCTCCTCACGCTTCCTCTACCACCCCATCACCGGCGAGTACCTGATGCTCTACCGCGACGGGAAGATGTACCGGAGCCAAAACGGCGAAGTGTGGACACTGTACGAAGACCTGACGGAGATGAAGCCGTGGGGCAACTACGAGCAGTACTGCCCCTGGACCATCCTGGAGGACACCGACGTCATCGTCATGGTGAGCCACATCCGAGGCGTCTGGCTACACCGCGTGAAGTAGGCGCTGCGCCTCAAGCGCTATCGTCAGCCGTGATGACGAAGGGCGTGGTGGGGAACTCTGTGGTGGGGACGCCGCTGATGACGCTGCCATTCAAGGCGAGCCCTGGGGGCAGCGGGTTGTCTAGCGTGAAGGTGAGCGCCGCGCCCTCAGCGTCGCTGCAGTACAGCGCGAAGTCCAAGTACACCGGGATCCCGACCATCCAGACCTGCTCTGGGATCTCCTGCCACACCGGTGGCTGATTGGTGCCGGTGCTGCCGCCCGCGCCACCACCGCCGCCTGGGCCGCCTGCGCCTGGGCCGCCGCTGCCATCTCCGCCTGCGTCGTCACCGCAGCCGGTGAGCGCCACGGCTACGAGGACGCCGGTGCCCTGCAGCACGCTGCGCCTCGTGACCTGCGCCACGCCGCGCTGCTCAGGGAGCTTCTCATCGCTCATTGGGTCCTCCTCATCGCCTCAATTGGATAAAAGACATAATGGCTGACGTCTTGGGTGGCTCACGCCGGTGTAGGCCGGTAGAACCACACCGCGCAGCGCCGCGCCGCTGGGTCCGCGGCGTCCGGATCACCGCTTGTCCGATGGCGCATCACCAGGACGACCCCCAAGTGGCGGATACCGCAGGCGGCGACCTCCCGCTTCACCCCGCCGTAGGTGGCGAGCTCCGAGGGCAGCGTGTCCGGCGACTCCTGCCACTGCTGGCCGCTCGGCGCGTTTGGCCTGAGCCAGCCAACCCCTGGGCGGGGGTTGCCGCCAGTCTCGTAGGCGTCCTGCATGATGAGGAGGCGATCCGAGAGGCCGCAGTCGAGCAGCATCGACGCCACCCCGCTCATGTTCCGTCGACTCTCCGGGATGTCGTCTAGTGAGGTGATCTGCCCAGCTTCGTCGATTCTATAGAACTTGTCAGCTGGGGCGTTGCCGCCACCGAACACCAACGTCTTCGCTGCGCTCAGGTAGGCGGCGACGGGGTGATTGTTGATGCCTGAGAAGCGCACCTGCTCGCTCCAACCGCCCGCCGCCGTCCAGAAGCAGACCTGACCCGCTGAGGTGATCCGGTAGAGGCGCCCGAGCGCCTCGTGGAAGCAATACGCCGGTGCCGCTGAGCCATCATGTGGGGCGCCCTCGTGGAACACGGGCGGCGCGGTGTCGTCGTCCAGGTTGAAGGCCCACTGACGGCGGTAGTAGCTTCGCCCCACGGTATCCATCGCGTTCGATGAATAGTGATGAGAGCCGCCCTCCCCGAGTGGATTCCACCGCTTGTACCAACGATTGATCCGTGGGTCGTAGCGGATGTACCAAGTCTTGTATTGAGCGTCGCCGTAGGATGGCGCCGAGCCCACGCCGCCGCCTACGGTGTGGAGACCGGTGACCGGATCATAGTAAAACTGCGAGTTCCAGTCGAGCATGCCGCCGCCGACTTCATCTTCGAAGGGCACGCTGCGCGTGTAGTAGTCAGGGAACAGGGAGATGTTCACCTCGGCCGGCGCGTCCGCTGACTTGTCGATGACCAGCGTGTTCTCGGTTATGGCGGTGATGTTCGCCGTCTGCCCGTTGAGTGAGGACTTAAGCACCAGCACTTGCTTGCCCACGGGCATGGAGTGCGCTGCGCGCGTGGTGATGACATTGCCTTCAATCGTGGCGTTGTTCGCGCGAAGGCCGGTGGCCTGCGCGTTCGGGTCATGAAAGCTGTTCAGGCCATCCATGCCCTCCACCGCCTCTGACCACTGCCCCGGCAACAGCGGATGCAGCGCCAGGTACTCGGCGACCCAGTCCCCGGTGGGCCGCGGCTGAACGGTGAAGTGGACGGGCGCGCTGCTGGCCTTCATGAAATCTCCTGAGCGTGAGGCTGACGAGCTAGTGTCGTGAGCGAGCCTGGCAGACACCGCGCGCGCGAACAAGCTCCGCGGCCCGCGGAGGCGCGTCTCTTCCAGACTGGCCAGCCGGCCGTTAGCCTCACTCGTTTGGAGGCAGCCGCGTTGAGTGGCTATCTCTTGAGATCAGCTGCGCTGACAATGCGCCCCGCCGCGCCGCCCAGCGTGCGCGCGGCGCCTGAGAGGCTGCCCGCGGTGCCGGCGAACCCTGGGAGCTTACCTGTGGCGCGCTGCGCGGCGCGCTCCCCCAGCTCGCGCGCCTTCTCGGTGAGGGTAGCCATGCTGACGATCGCCTGCGGCTTCGTCGCCGCCGTGCGGCGATACGCGAGCAGCCGACCATCCCCGAGCGCCGCCTGCACCTCACGCAGCAGCTCACGCTCATGGTCGGGCGCTGGGGGCCGTGTGAGGCTGCGCCCCGTCGCCAAGCGATGGAGCTCGGACAGCGCGCCGGGGTTCAGCTGCCCGCGTCGGTGCCAGGCGTCCACATCCGGGAAGCTGAGCGGCAGGTAGCCCTTGGGGGCGCGCCCCACGCTCACAGCGCGGCCGCTCAAGATCATCAGATCGCCAGACGGATGGTACAGGTGGACGGTCGCTGCCATGGTGCCTCCCTAGCCGCTAAGCGGCGCTGAGGATTCTACACGCCGGTCCGGTGGCGGGCCATGCGCGCCCCAGCCACCTCACACCTCAGCGTCGCTTGCTCCGCCACTCAGCGCCTGCTGCGGCGCTCCGCAGTGGGCCACTCAGCGCCTGCGGCGCCACCAGAGCACACTGAGCGCCAGCAGGGCACCGAGGCCGCTGAGCGCCGCGTTGGTGTCCCCTGGGTGCCCCACGGTGCAGGCGGCGCAGCCGCCGCCTGGCGTCGCCTTCACGCCGCTGGTTCCAGGCGCCGCGTCAGCCTGCTCCAGGGCCTCCAAGGCCTCCGGCGGTAAGTCGGCGCGGGCGACGCGAAGCTCAGCCCCGGCGCCATCGCGGATCCACAGCCGTGTGATCTCAAGCTCCCACGGCTCCGGCTGGGGCTCTGCCTTGGGCGGCATGTGGCCCAGCTCCGCGAGCGGCAAGAGCTGGCGCGCGAGCAGCGGGCTCGCCTCCGGCTCCCCAGGCACCACGTCCCCGCTCTCGAGCATCGCCGGCAGGTCCGTCACGTCCACGCTGACGGCGCTCGCGCCGCTGTGACACGCGCCGCAACGCCGCTCGAGGATCGGTGCGACCAAGTCGCGGTAGAGCAGCACACTGTCAGCCACACTGACGGCAGCTGGGCCGCCCGGTGTTTCAGCCGTGCCACCATCTGCGCCGCCGTCCGAAGCACCCGTCGCCTCGCCCGCGCCCGTCGCCGCACCTGCGTCCGCCGCGTCATCCGCGCCGCGCGCTGCCTCGCTCCCAGGGCCGGCCGGCGCGCCCCCGTCGTCGCCCGTGGCCGCGCGGTCCGCGGCGCCTGCCCCGCCCGAAGGCGCCGCGCCGCTCGTCGCCACCCGGGGCCCCCACGCCGCGGCCAAGGGGCCTGGCAGCGCGAGGGTATTCACCTGTTCGCTAGCGCCTTGCCTAACCCACCAAACCAAGAGCTCAAGCTCGCTCGCCGTCACTTGCGGGTGCTTGGAGGGCGGCATGTGCTTCTTCGCGTCGGTGCTGCGGATGCGCGCGATGAGCGTGCTCTTGCCAGGATCCCCCGGGACCACCCCGGGGCCCTCCTTCGCGCCCTGGGTCAGCGCGCTCAGAGAATCCACACGGAATTTACCTTTGGGTCGCGTCGCGCCGTGGCACTTGCCGCAGCGCTGATCGAGCAGCGGCGCGATCAGGAGCTTCCACGCGGAGCCGTGTTGGGTCGTGGCGGCTACCGGCGCGCTGCCCGAGGCGCTGCCTGACGCGCTGCCTGACGCTGGCTCGTCGTCGTCCTCGTCATCGTCGTCATCCTCGTCGTCCTTGCTGGGACGCTCGTAGGGCACGGAGTCAAATGCGCTGTCCGCGTCGTCGTCCTCGTCATCCTCATCGTCGCTGTCGTCGTCATCCTTGTCGTCGCTGTCCTCGTCATCCTTGTCGTCAGTGGCGCTGCCTTTAGCGCCCGCATCCTCCTGAGCATGCTGCGGCTCCGGCGCGCCTGCGTCCGCCGTGCTCGTCGGCGTGGCGCGCTTCAGGCTCGCCGCCAAGAGCTCGGAGACACCCTGGGGCACCACCCCCTCCCGCACCTTCAGCTCCTCCGTCGCGCCGCGATCGATCCACCACGCGATCAAGGCGATCTCAGCCTCCGATGGCCCCGGCTTGTCGTCAGGCGGCATGCGCTCATCGTCCCCCAGCGGCAGCCGCATGCGCGTGACCAGGCTGCTCAGGTGGCTCTTGCCGGGGACGATGCTCGGGCCCTCATCGCCGCCCTTCAGCGCCGCCGCCACACTATCCACACGCAAACTCCCCTTGGACTCCGACTCCCCGTGACACTCCTCACAGTGCTGCTTCAAGATGGGGAGCACGGTGTGCTCCCACACCAAAGGATCGGCCACCGGCGCGGCATCCACGACGGGCGCTGCCGGCTCCTTCACCCCGAACCAGCCGCGCACGAAGCCAGGCGCGTAGCGCACCAAGTAGTGCTCGCCCTGGCTCATGGAGCCGCCGTAGTGCGCGCCGATGGACATGAGCAGCACCGCCAGGCTCAGCGCGCCGCGGTACGCCCAGCGCCCACCACCCTCTTGCGCGCCTGGCCGCGCCCACAGCAAGGCGCACACCGGCAGCGTGGCGATGGACGCCAAGGTGAGGCCGCGGTGCAGCATGATGAGCTGCCCCGGGTAGCCGCCGCCGCGCGCCAGCATCAGCCCGAGCGCGAAGGCGGTGCCGCCGGTGATCGCCACCACCGGCAGCGCGAGGCCGATCGCCGGATCTACCCGGGGGCGGAGCTTGGGCGCGAAGGAGGCCAGCTCCGCGAGCGCCACCAAGAGCAAGATGCCGATGGGCAGGTGCACCGCCAGCGTGTGGAAGCGCCCCAAGAACCTGATGAAGTCCGGCGGCGCGCCGGCGTCCAGGCGCACCAGCAGCGCGAGCGACAGGGAGAGCAGCGCCAACGCGCCGGCGATTAAAACAGGGAGCCTGCCGGGTTTCATGAGTGCTGGCGGTCGGTCGCTTCTCGGGCCATCTCAGCGTGGACGACGCCCGAAGGGGGAAGCCTAACACCCGCGCGCCGTATCGACAGACCCAACCTACGCTTCTTGAGCGCGCCGCGCGGCTGCCTCGAGCTGGGCCAGCACCCGCCGCCGATCGGTTTTTCCGCTTGGGAGCGCCGGCAGCGCCTGGGCCCAGCGCATCAGCCGCGGCCTGCGGTGGGGCGCGAGCGCCTGCTCCAGGTAGGCGCGGAGCGACGCCTCCTGCGCTGGCTCGCCTACCAGGAGGGCGGCCACCCGCTGCCCAAAAAGTTCGTCAGGGATACCGACGACCGCGCAAGCCTCCACCGCCGGGTGCAGTAAGAGGAGCTGCTCAACCTCCATCGGGTGCACGTTCTCGCCGCCCGTGATGATCACGTCATCTGCCCTGCCGAAGACGCGGAGCCAGCCGTCTTGTGTGAGCTCCCCACGATCGCTTGTGACAAACCAGCCATCATCTTGGATTCTTGTTTGGGGGGTTTGCCTGTTTTGCTCTGGGGCGTAGCCGCGCATCAGCTGGGGACCGCGCACCGCGATCAGCCCGTCATGGATCTCGACGGCGGTGCCCGCCACGGGTTTTCCCACCGCGCCATCCTCACGCGGCGGCGTGCGGCGCAGGTCGGGGCTGAACGGCTCCGTCGCGATCTGCGAGCAAGCCTCGGTGGCGCCGTAGGTCGTCAGCGTGGGGATGTGAGCCGCGCGAGCGCGCGCGAGGAGCGCCGTGGGCGCAGCTGCACCGCCTATCAACGCGGCGCGCAGCGAGGGCGGCGGGCGCCAGTCGAGCAGTTGACTCAGCTGGGTTGGCACCAGGCTCATCAGGCTCACGCGCGCCTCCTCTGCAGCGCGCGCGAGGCGCTCCGCGTCGAGCCCCGAGCCCGGCGGCGGGAGCACCACCGCGCGCCGCGCCGTGAGGCAACGCAGCACCACGGAGAGGCCCCCGATGTGAGCCAGCGGTAAGCTGAGGAGCCAGCGATCGTCAGTTTCCCAGCCTAAGTGGTCCGCCGAGGCGCGCGCCGCCGCGAGGAGCTGCTCTGGCCCCAGCTCCACCGCCTTGGGCGCGCCGCTTGTGCCGCTCGTGAACAAGAGCGCGTGGAACGAGGCGACGCCGCGCGTTCCGGTCGTGACGCCTGGGGTGATCTGGCCGCCGCCCCAATCCGGTGGGGGGATGATGAGCGGAGCTGACCGTGTGGCGCTGAAGCGCTCCAGCAGCGGAGCGCGCTCCGCCTCCGTGAGGCGCGGGTGCACGAAGGCGAGCGGGATCCCTCGATCGACGCAGGCCAGCGTGAGCTCAATCGAGCGCTGCTCCGCGGAGGCGACCAAGGCGATCAGCTCGCCTCCGAGCAGGCCCTCACGGGCGAGCCAAGCCGCGGCGCGCTCGGCGCCCGCCGCCAGCGCCGCGAAGCTCAGCGTGCCGCTCGGCGTGAGCAGCGCGTCGCCGTGCGGGTGCTCTCGCGCGGCGCTCGTCAGGGACAAGCCGGCGAAGCCGCTCGTCATGAGCGCCTCACCAGCGCCTCACGAGCACCTCAACGGGTCGCGAACTCCGTGTCCAAGCCCGAGGTGGCCCATGGCGCTAATTTCCCGGAGGAAATAAACGGGATCGGGCGGCTCAGCTCCCCGAGCCCAGCGTGAGGCGCCAGCCCGCTCGGCAGCTCACGGCTCGCGACGGCGAGCGCCACCGCGCACACCGCCGTGTAGCCCACCGGGCCCTCGAAGCAGTGGCTGACGGTGATCTCCACCCCCGCGCGCCTGGCTTGCTCCGCGAGATCTAAGCAGCGCGCCAGGCCCAGGCAGGTCGGCTTCAGCACCACGGCCGCCGCGCGTCGCGCGTCGAGCAGGCGCTTCAGGCTGGCGGGCGCCTGAAACAGGCTCTCGTCTAGCGCGAGCGGAGCCGCCGGCTCGCCGCCCTTCACCCAGGCCTCCCAGGTCTCCGCCGCGGCGGGCTCCTCGAACAGATCGAGCGGGAGCGCGCTGAGCTCGCTGGAGAGTTTAGTCAGGTTGGCTTTGGAGAGGCTCTGGTTGGCGTCCAGGCGGAGCCGGGCGCCGCGCTCCTTCACCAGCGGCGCGAGCTCCTGCGCCTCCGCGAGCGGGGCCTTGGCGCTCGTGAGCTTGAGCTTCAGGCTGGCGTAGCCCTCCTCCAAGAGCCGCTCGGCCTCCGCGCGGCGCACCGCGGCGCTGTCCCCCACGAGCAGCGCGCTGAGCGGCACCGGCTTCTCCAGCACCTTGGTGGGCAGCCCGGCGAGCAGCTCCCACGCGGCGCTGCCCGCCTGCTGCCCCACCCAATCGAGCACGGCGGAGCTCAGCGCGAAGCGCGCCGCGGGCAAGCTGCGCGGCACCATCGCCTCCACGCGC
Source organism: uncultured Polyangiaceae bacterium (assembly GCA_964415255.1). Classification (GTDB taxonomy): domain Bacteria; phylum Myxococcota_A; class Polyangia; order Polyangiales; family Polyangiaceae; genus JAHBVY01. The sequence continues at coordinate 44,067 of CAYQAC010000024.1, forward strand.
GCCAGCAGGGTGCGCGGCTTGCTCAGATCGTGAGGGCCGATCTCGATCGGCTCAAGCTCCGTGAGGGCGCGCAGCCCCTCATCGATGTCGTCCGGAGAATAGTCAGGTAAAGGCGCTAATTCACCGGTGCCGGTGGTGCCGTCCTTGGAGACGAGGTGCACCAGCGCGCTCGGCCGCGAGGTCCAAGACCTCCCGGCGGCGGTGTGTGAAATAGGGCGATCGAGTTTTGCGTCCACTCGGACGCGGCACCAAGACGCGCGCATAGCTCAGGGGGGGGATAGTGTCAGACCGAGCGCGAACAACAAGCCGAAGATGGCCAGGTGTTGCGCGGTGCGCACCAGCACCTGGTTCAGGGGGGCGCCACGTTGGCGCGAGATGTGCCAGGTATTTCGGAGCGCGAGCGGCATAGCCAGGCCCGGCAGCAGCGCCCAGGGGCTCAGCATGAAGCGCCACCAGATGAGCGCCACCACGGCGTAGCTGAGCAGGTTGAGGAGCGCATACTCCCCGATCGTGGCGCGCCTGCCGAAGCGCACCGCGAGGGTGCGCTTGCCGGCCACGCGGTCCGTGTCGATGTCCCGCAGGTTGTTGACCACCAAGATGGCGGTGGCGAGCGCGCCCACCGGGACGCTCGCGAGCACCCCCAGGCGGCTCACCGCGCCCGCTTGCACGAACTCAGTGCCCAGCACCGCGACGAAGCCAAAGAACAGCATCACGAACACATCGCCGAGGCCGTTGTATCCGAGCGGATACGGACCACCGGTGTAGGCGATGGCGCAGACGATGGAGGCCACCCCGATGGCCACCACCACCGGGCCCGCGACGAAGGTCAGGTAGACGCCCACCGCGAGCGCCAGCGCGAACACCAAGAGCATGCCGCGCTTCATCGCGCGGGGGCTGACCAGGCCCGCCGCCACCGCGCGGGTGGGCCCCAACCGCGCTTCGGTGTCCGCGCCCTGCTCGTAGTCGAAGACGTCGTTGGCGAAGTTGCTGCCGATCTGCAGCAGCCCGGCGCCGACCAACGCGGCGAGCGCTGGCCACAGCGCAAAGCCGCCGGCGAGGTTTGCACAGGCGGAGCCCACCAGCACCGGGACCGAGCTCGCCCACAGCGTCGCTGGACGACATGCGAGGACCCACGCCGCGAGGCTGTTCGGCTGCGGTGCTCGCTCAGCCATTTGAGTGCGCGCTCCCTAGCACGACCCGCGGCGCGTTCATCACGCTCAAAGCGGCGCTCCCCGCGCTAGCACCGCCGCGACCTGCTCGGGCGCCTCAAGCAGGAGGTTGTGCCCTGCGCGCGGCACCACGTGGAGCGAAGCTCGCGGCAGCGCGCGCTGCATGTGCTCCGCGAGCGCCACGTACTTAGCGTCCAGCGCGCCCACCATCAGCGAGACGGGCAAATCAAGGCCCCCAAGCGCGCTTGAGTACCCCGGCATGTGACCGAGCCCCACGCTGCGGAGCGAGGTGACGAGCCCCTCCGCCGAGTGACGCTCACGCTCGCGCTGTTGGTGCCTGAGCCGCTCAGGCATGAGGCCCCGTTGCGTGTCCCACAGCGGCTGCGCCGACCACGCCTCGATGAAGGCGCCGAGCCCGCGCTCCGTGAGCAGCCGGCACCAGTGTTCGTCAGCCTCCCGCCGCACAGCGCGCGCCTGCGCGTCGTCGAACCCTGGGCTCGCACTGATCAAGCTGAGCC
>CAYQAC010000024.1:45763-46109 GCA_964415255.1 uncultured Polyangiaceae bacterium
AGCTGAGCCCGCTCAAGAGCTCAGGCGCCTTGAGCGCGACGCCCAGCGCCAGCCGCCCACCGAGCGAGTAGCCCAGTAAGTGCACCTGACCGACACCGGATTCGTCAATGAGGCGTACTAGCCGCTCCACCTCCTCCTCGAAGCCACACAGCGCGCTCGGCCCGCCCTGGTGCCCCACGAGCGGCGGCGCGAGCACCTGAGCTCCGCTCATCGAGGGTTGGGGGTTCGCCCCCGCTCGGCGTCCCTGCGCGTCCCCGCGAGCCCCCCGGAGCGCTCGCTCCACCCAAGCGCGCGACCCGGGCGAGCCAGTGAACCCATGTAGAAAACCGAGGTTCAGCCGCGCTCG
>CAYQAC010000025.1:0-19959 GCA_964415255.1 uncultured Polyangiaceae bacterium
CGGCCGGGTCGCGTGGGCTGTCAGCCTAGAACGGCGCTCAGGTTGCCACCAGAGGGCTCTAGTTGTCTGATTGTAGGGCGCCGCGTGGTGAGCTGTTGTCGCCCCAGCGCGCGCTTTCGGGGCTTAATCATTTGGGGGTTTGCCAGGACGGCGCCGCGCTCGCCGATAGGGCTTTGGCTATGCAGCGCTGGAACATCGAGCCCTGGGTACCCTAGGATCCCCCGCATGGCGGATCCGACGAAGCCGAACGACCCCCCGAGCCCTCCAGAGGAGGAGGCTGACGACATCACCAGCTTGCTCGAGCCGGTCTCGTCAGCTGGGCGTCCACCGCCGCCGCCGCGTCACTCAGGCAAGGCGCCGCCACCCGTCGCGGCGCGCCCGCCGTCGCCGCCGCGCCGCAACACCCCAGCGCAGGTGCCCGCCGTCGTGACGGCGCCGCGCGGCGCGTCTCCCGCGCCGCCGCCGGTCGCGCCGCGTGCCCCAGCGCCGCTGCGCGGCGCCGCCTCGGGGACCTTGATCGGCGCGCCCGCGCCCGGTGTCACGGCGCCCGCCCAGCCCCCGGCGGCGCCGGTTGTCGCACCGAGCGCCGCGGCAGCACCCGTCGTGCCTGCAGCCGCAGATGTCATCGTCGACACATCAGCACCCCTGATGACTGCTCACTCACCCGCCGCGCCCGCCGTAGCGCCTTCGCCCGCACCGGCCGCACCCGCCGCGCCTCCGTCAGCAGCACTGACGACTGCCCAGGCCCCCGCGCCGCCCGCGGCGGCGCACTCACCAGCCCCCCCGGTAGCCGCGTCCCCTGCGGCGCCGCCAGCCGCCGAGGCCGCGCCGCCAGCCGCCGCTTGGCCTCGCGAGCTCACCGCAGAGGCGCAGCGCCTCACCGCGGGCATCGCGCAAGAGACCGACGCGCGGCGTCGGGGGCGGCTCCACTACGAGCTCGCGCGGCTGTACGAGCTGCCGCTCGCCGATCTCGACGCGGCGGCCAAGCACTACCGCCAGGCGCTTGAGCTCGCACCTGAGCTCACCCCGGCGCTCGCCGGCGCGCGCCGGCTGTTCATCGCGCGCGGTGAGGCGAAGGACGCGCTGCCGCTGTTCGACGCCGAGGTGCGGATCACGGCGAGCGCGGCGCGCAAGGCGCAGCTCTGGTTCGAGAAGGGGCGGCTCTACGAGGACGTCTTGCAGCAGCGCAAGGAGGCGCGTGAGGCCTATGGGCGCGCCCTCGAGCTGACCCCGGATGACGTGGGCTTCTTGTCTGCCCTGGTGCGCATCGCCGAGGTCGAGGCAGACGCGCCGCGCCTCGCGGCGCTCCAGGAGCAGCTGGCGGCGACGGTCCAGGAAGATCCGGCGCTGCGCGCCGCGTGGCTCACGGCGCGCGCGCGGCTCACGGACGCGCGGCTCGGCGATCGCGGCGCGAGCATCGAGCTCTATGGTGGCGCCTTGGAGGCGGCGCCGCGCTCAGCGGCGGCGCTCGTGGCCTTGAAGCGCCTGCTGCACCGCGAGGGGCGCTGGCGCGAGCTGGCGCAGACGCTGGCGCGCGAAGCCGAGGGCTCGACCGATCCTCACGTGCGGTCGATGGCGTGGTACCGCGCGGCCGTCATCGAGCGGGACCGCCTGAATGACCCGGCGCGCGCTAGCTTGGCGCTTGAGCGCGCGAGCGCCGAGGCGCCAGAGGACGTGCTGATCTTGGAGCAGCTCGCGCGCGCTCACGCGGAGGCGGGCAGGCACCCAGAGCACATCGCCGTGCTCGAGCGGCTGGTGCAGCACACGTCGCGGCCGAGCGCGCGGCTCGCGCTGCTGCACCGCATCGGGCAAATCGCTGAGGAGCGCGCCGGCGACGTGGCGCAGGCGCAGCGCTGGTACCTGCGTGCGCTCAAGGAAGACCCCACCTACGCCCCGAGCCTCGCGGCGCTGGGCGCCTCGTACACCCGCCGAAAGGAGTGGGAGCCGCTGATCGCTATGCACCTGCTCGAGGCGGAGCACGCGCGCGAGTCCACGCGGCGCGCCTCGGCGCACGCTCGGGTGGCGGAGGTGTACGAGCTCTACCGCGCGAGCGACGAGCTGGCGGAGCAGCACTATGGGCGCGCCTTGGCGCTCGATCCGCACCACGCGGGCGCCTTCAAGGCGCTGTCGCGGCTGCTGCTCGCGCGCGGCAAACACCAGGCGCTGGTCGAGCTCTACGAGCGCGCCCTCGACCACACGAGCGACGCTGAGACGCGCATCGAGTACCTGTTTCGCATCGGGCGGCTCCACGAGGACGAGCTCCACGCGCCGGGGCACGCCGTCGCGACGTATCGACGGATCCTTGAGATTGACGGGCGGCACCTGGGGGCCATCCACGCCTGGCAGCGCGCGGCGGAGCGCGCCCGTCGGCCGAAAGACTTGGCCGAGGCGCTTGAGCTTGAGGCGGAGCGCACCGCGGACAAGGGCCGCGTGGTGCCGCTGCTCCACCGCGCGGGCGAGGTGTACGAGCGCCAGCTCATGGATGACGACGCCGCGCTTGAGCGTTTCCGCGCGGTGCTGGTGAAGGATCCGAGCTACGCCCCTAACTTGACCAGCTTGGGGCAGCTCTACAGCCGCCTAGGCCGCTGGGAGGACCTGATCCAGATCTATGAGCGCGAGCTTACGATCACCCCGAAGGGCGCGCCGCAGGCGCTCGTCTACCACAAGCTCGGTGAGATCGCGGAGGAGCGGGTAGGGGACGAGGCGCGCTCGATGCGCTTCTATCGTCAGGCAATCGAACAAGATGCGTTCCACAAACCCGCGCTGCACGCGCTCCAGCGGCGGCTCGCGGCGCGGGGGGACTTCGCCGAGCTCGCCAAGCTGCTCGAGCTTGAGCTGACGGCGACTACGGAGCCCGCTGAGCGCGCGCGCACCGCGCAGGCGATCGGCGAGGTGTACGAGGATCGTCTGGGGCAGACGGAGCGGGCGCTGGCGGCCTATGAGCAGGCCACCTCAGCGGATCCTGGCTTCAGGCCCGCGCTCGACGGTCGCGTGCGGCTGCTCGCGATCGACGGCCACCACAAGCGCCTGGTGGAGGAGCTCGAGCGCCAGGCTAAGGAGACGCCCGATCCGCTGCTGGCGGTGGGTGCGCTCACGACCGCCGGCGAAATTGCGCGCGACGACCTCCACGACGAGGGCGCGGCGATCGCCCTGTTCGAGGGGGCGCTCTCGCGTGATCCGGCGCACCTGCCGGCGCTGCTCTCACTGCTCGCGCTGTATGAGCGCGGCGCGCGCGCGGGGCAGTGGACGCGGCAGGCCGAGCTGCTGGCGGTGATGAGCCGAGTGGTCACAAGCTCTGCCGCTCGGGTGGCGGCGCTGCGTGAGCTCGCGCGCCTGCAGGCGGTGAAAGAGAGCGGGGGCGATCCCAAGCACACCCAGGTGTCGATCCTCCACATTGACCCGAAGGACGCCCTGGCGCTCACGGCGCTTGAGCACGCGGCGCTTGAGGCGGTGGACGAGGCGCTGCTCACTCAGGTGGATGCGCGCCTGGCGGCGGCGATCAGCGACCCCAAGCTCGCGGCCGCGCACCGCACCCGACTCGGTGAGTTCCAAGAGCGAGCAGGGGACCCCGCGGCGCTCGCTAGCTATCGCGCGGCGTTCGATCAAGATCCAGACAACTACCGCGCGGCGCGCGGCTTCGCGCGGCTCGCCGCGGGCTCAGGCGATCACGCGCTCTTGCGTGAGGCGGCGCGCCTCCAGCAAGTGGCGGTGCGCGACTCCGAGGCGGTGGCCACCTCACTCACCGCGGCCGCGATGGTGAGCGTCGCGGCGGGCGACTCCGAACGGGCAGCTGACGATCTAGTGGAGGCGCTCGAGGCGCACCCCGATCACGCGGGCGCCGCGGAGCTGCTGCGCGAGGTGCGCCTCAGCCAGGGTCAGGTGGACGAGCTCTACAGCGAGCTGGTGCACGCGGCGGGGCGCTCGCGCTTGGTCGCGCGGCACGCGGCGCTCTGGAGCATGGTGGCTGACTTGTTGGCGGTGCAGAAGCACGATCTGCCAGCGGCGCTCGCCGCGCTCAACCGCGTGATCGGCGATGAGCCAGACAGCGCCGAGACGCTCATCAAGCTGGGCGAGCTGTACGCGCAGGATGGTCAGTGGGCGGAGACGGTGGACCGCCTGAGCCGCGCCATCGCCTTGTCCCCTGACGATCCGCTGCTCAGCCGCGCGGAGCTGCTGAGCGCGGAGGTGCTGTCGCGGCGCCTGGGTGACGATGACCGCGCGCTGATCTGCGTGCGCTCGGTGCTCAGCCGGCAGCCTGAGAGCCGCGCGGCGCTCCGCTGCTTGATCGAAATAGAGCAGCGCCGGCGCGACATTGAGGCGGCGTACATCAGCGCGCAGCAGCTGGTCGCCGTGTCCGGCACCAAGGAGGAGCAGGCGGAGGCCTATGAACTCATCGCCGGGCTCGAGCTGTCACGCGAGCGGCCGGAGGCCGCGGCCAAGGCGCTCACGGAGGCCGCGGCCATCGTCGGGCTTCGGGTGGCAGCGGAGCTGACGCGGGTGGCGAGCCTGCTCAAGAGCCCTGCGCGTGAGCAGGCGCTCGCTCAGCTGGTGGAGTCGCTCAATCACTACAGCGCGCACGCGCCCCCGGGAGAGCAGGCTGAGGTGGCGCTCTACGTGGCGGCGCTGCTAGCCGACTCGCTGGCGCAGGCGGAGCGCGCCTTGGCGGTGCTCAAGCAGGCGGTCAGTCGGGCTCCCGATGACGCGCGCCTGCGCCACGCTTTGTCGCGGCGGCTCGGCGCGAGCGGCCACTACCCTGACGCGACCGACGAGCTCCGGCGCCTGCTCACGGTGGACGTCGAAGGCGCAGGGATCTGGCGCGAGCTGTCCGAGGTGCTGGGGCAGGCGGGCCGCCCCCGCGAGCAGCGCCTGGCGCTGGCGCCGCTGGTGGTGCTCGGAGCGGCCACCGATCTTGAGCGCGCCACGCTGGACGCGCACCCGCCGGTCCCTGGCAGCGCGACCCCAGGCAGCTTCGATGTGGCGGCGTATCGCGGCGTCGACGCCGCGGCGGGCAACCCGCGCGCGGTGGAGCTTCTGTGGCTCTTGAGCGAGTCGCTCGTGAAGATCTACCCACCGGAGCTTGAGCGCTACGGGCTAGCCGCGCGTGATCGCCTGAGCCCACGCTCGGGCGATCCGCTGCGCCTGCTCGCCGACCGGGTCGCGCGCGTGTTCGGGGTGGAGCAGTTCGATCTCTACGTGCATCGCGCCCACGCGGGCGGGGTGGAGCTTGAGTTCGGCGACACCCCCGCGCTGCTCGTCCCCGCGCACATCTCCACCCTGGCTGAGAGCCAGCAGGTGTTCGCGCTCGCGCGCTCCTTCGCTAGCATCCGACGGGGCCTGCACGTGGTCGACAAGCTCTCACCAGCTCAGCTGGACGAGCTGCTCAAGGCCAGCACGCGGGTGGTGATCCCCGGCTACGGCGGCGCCGATCCTGAGCTTGAGCAGCTCTCTAGGCGCGTCGCGAAGGCGCTCTCACGCCGCGCACGCAAGAGCCTGGAGGAGCTCGGGCCGCTCTACTCAGGTGAGCCGGTCGCCTCGGTGGAGGAGTGGGTGCGCCGGCTGCGCCTCAGCTCGGCCCGGGCTGCGCTGGTGGTCGCGGACGACCTGCCGGGGGTCGTGACCTTGCTGCGCCGCACCGAGGGTGATCTCGCGGGTCTCCGTGGCCCCGCCTTGACCCACGGCATGGCGCTGATCGATGACCTGATGCGCTTCTGGGTCAGTGAGGCTGCCTTCACCCTACGTCGTCACCTCGGCATGCCGTAAGCGCCCCAGCGCCTAGCGCCCTCGCGCCCTAGCGCCACAGCATGGAGGCTTTGCTCGGTCGGGCCGCGACTCACTGCGCCCACGGCCGATGTCCTTAGCCTCGCTCGGCTTCTTTTTTTGGGGGTTAGGCGCGCCGCACGTCAGCGCGCGGCGATGTCTCGTCTTCGCGGCGCCGGTACCGCTCCAGCAAGACCGCGGTGCTGTGTCTCAGCGCCCACGGCGCTGCGCTCGCCTTCCCACGACGCTGCCCACGCTGCGGCGCGGAGCTGGCCAAAACAGCGAGAAACTTGGGTGGCTCAGCGCTTGCTAGGTAAACCGTTCGTGGGTCCTAGCCGCAGTTCAGGAGATGAATCCATGTCGAAAACCGTGAAGAACCTGGTGGTGCTGGCAGCTGTGGGCGTCTTCTTTGGGGGGTGCGATCGCGGCACGCGAGCGGAGCCGGAGCCAGCCAGCGCTTCAGAGCGAGCTGAGGCGCCGCGCGGTGAGGCCACGCCGGTGGACCCAGCTGAGCCTGATAAGTCGGGCTTATTGAAGCCGCTCGCGTTGCCGAATGAGCCCGCCAAATCGTCTGGTAAGCAGACTACCTCGCCCGCCGTCGCGCTGAGCGGGGCGCCCAAGGACGCCGCGCTGAAGGGCGCCGCCGTTGATGACGCGCTCCCAGGCGCCCCCGCCGCGGGGGCGCTCAAGGTGAAGCGGCTGGTGGTGACGACAGCGATTGAAGAGCGCGAGCCGCTGCCCGTCACTGAGTTCAAGGCAGGCTCGGAGCTGGTCTACGCCTTCGTCGAGCTGATGAACGAGGGCGACGAGCAGGGCATCGTGATCACCTTCGAGCGCGTGGGCAAGCAGGTGGGCCACGTGGAGCTCGGGGTACCCGCTAACCAGACGCGCTGGCGCACCTGGGGTCGCACCCGCAACATCAAGCAGCCGGGCGACTGGGAGGCGGTGGTGCGCACCAAGGACGGCGATGAGCTGGCGCGCACCCGGTTCCAGGTGTCTTGAGGTCTTGAGGCGGCATCTAGAACGTCAGCACGGCGCCGCGCTAGGCAGCGTGAGGCGCGCTTGAGCGCGGTGCCGTCCAACCCCCAAAAGAAAAGGGCCCCGCGTTATAGACAGGTGAGCTGCTTAGGATAGGCAGGTGAGCTGCTCAGGTGGCGATGATCAGCGCCGCCAGCAGCACCAGCCACACCACGCCGAGGAAATGCCAGTACTGCACGCAGAAGCGCACGCCCTCATGGCGTGAGCTTGAGTACTCTCGGCGCCGCGCCTTAGCGATCACCATCGCGAGCGGGCCCAGGCCGCCTAGGATGTGCAGCGCGTGCACCCCAGTGAGCATGTAGAAGGTGAAGAGGTAGAGCGACTTGACCTCCACGCTCAGCGCGCGCTGCTGCATCTCGTACCAGTTCATGCCCTGGCCTAAGATGAACACCACGCCGAGGCTCAGCGCGACCCAGAGCGCGCCCATGAAGCGCTGTTGCTCGTTGTTGCGGATGGCGCGGAGCGCGCGGTGCATCGCGAAGGCTTGCGCGAGCATGACGCCGGTGGTGGCGACTAAGCCGAGCGGTAGCCCCGGCATCTCCGTGTCGCGCCAGAGCGGCGAGTTGGCGCGCGTGAGGCCATAGGCGATCAGCGTGGCGCCGAACACCATGGTGAGCGAGCCGAGGAACAGCAGCATCCCAAGCTGCCCGGTGGACATTTGGAACGAGGGCTGACGTGGCGAGGCGGTCTCTCGCTCGCCGCCGACGAACGGATCATGCATGACGATGCCCGCTTCTACCCCCGCCGCTCGCGCGGCGCCACCAGGCGCCTGAGGGCGCGGCGTTCAGATGCTTGAGACCTCGATGTTTGAGGCTTAAAGTGCCTCCGAACCCCTGAAAGAGCAATCCGCGCTAGTCGGGGCGGCTGAGGCTTGTCTGGTAGGGGCGGGTTTCAAACCCGCCCGCTGGCATCACCGAATAGGGCGGCTGAGGAACTCCTGAAGCAGCCTCCCCAGCGCCTCTGGCTGGTGCCTGAGCATCAGGTGGCCGGCGTCAGGGATCAGCTCCAGGCGGTGGGGCGGCAGCAGGGCGCGGCGCCGCGCGGCCTCCTCTTCGGCGTGACGGAAGACCGACTCCGTGGCCTCCACCAGCAGCAGCTCGGCCTGGATCCGGCGCCAGAAGCTAGCAGCATTTTCCACGAGGAATGGGGCTGGCCCGGTGGTGAGGTGCAGCGGGTCGTGGAGGAACTGCACGCCGTCGCCCGCTTTCGAGGGCTCGGTGCCGTGGGTCGCGAGCCAGTGGGCCAGCTCGGGATCCAGCCGCTCGTCCTGCGCCACGAGCCGCGCGGCCGCCGCGGCGATGTCCGCGTAGCGCTTGGGCCGCGCCTGCGCCTGCCGCTGCCAGGCGCCCACCCAGGCGGCGACGCGGCTCGGCAGCTCGCTCTCATCTTGTGGCGGGCCGAGCCCCTCGAGCAACGCCATGCGGAAAATGGTGTTGGGGAAGCTGCCGGCGTAGTAGCTCGCGATGCTGCCGCCCATCGAGTGCCCCACGAGGCTCACCTGGCCACGCCCGAGCTGCTGGATCAGCGAGCGCAGATCCGCCAAATAGTCAGGGAAGTGGTAGTAGCCGCCGGGGCCCACGCGATCGGAGCGCCCGTGACCGCGCAGATCCGGGGCGATCAGGTGGAGCCCCGAGAGCGGCCCGGCCTCCACCACCGGCTGCCAGCTCCGGGCGAAATCTAAGAAGCCGTGCAAGAGCACCACGGTGTGATCGCTCTCGGCGTCCCACTCGAGCACCTCGTAGCTCAGGCCGGTGCTCAAGGGCACCCGGCGCAGCTTGGGCTCCCGGGGGGCGTAGCGCGCGGCGTCTCGCGTGGTCCAGCGCAGGCTCATCGCCCGGACTCATACCGCAGATCCTGGCTCAGCGTGAGCGCGCGCGATGGGGGGTTGCCAGGGTGCGCCCACCTCTGAAAGCATAGCGGCGTATGTCTCGCTCCTTTGTCTTCGTGGGCGCCTTGGCCTTGGGCGTCAGCCTGGCTCACCCGAGCAGCGCTCAGGAGGTCACCATCACGGACTCGTGTCGGCGGCACTTCAGCGCGGGCGTCGCCTTCATGCGCGACGCGGAGGGGGCGCGCTACGAGGAGGCCTATCGCGAGTTCAAGACGGCCTACGGCGAGTGCCCCTCTTGGAAAATCTTGGGGAACCTGGGTGAGGCCGCGCGGCGGCTGGAGCGCGACGGGGAGGCGCTTGAGGCGCTCGTGCGCTACCTGGAGGAGGGCAAAGACAACATCGACTACGCGGAGCGCGAGCAGTACCAGCGCGACATCCCGGTGCTCAAGACGTCGGTCGCCTGGGTCACCTTGAAGATTGGTCAGCCGGGCGCCACCGTGGCGGATATCCGTACGGATTCTCGCGGCCAGCAGATCCACAACCGCTATCGCGCGCTGGATCCTGAGCTGAAGATCGGGCTGCGCCCGGGCATCCATCAGATCACCGTCACGCTGCAGGGCTACGAGCCCGCGGTGTGGGAGTTTGAGGCGATGAGCGGCGCCGCGTTGGAGCACCAGTTTGAGCTGGTGAAGCCAACCGCTGGCGGTGGCTCGAGCGTAGCGCCCGAGCCGGGGGCGGGGGGCGACCCGGGGGGCGACGTGCGAGGCGACGCGGGCGAGCGCCCGATCCCGACGACGGTGTTCATCACCGGCGGCGTGGCGGCGGCTGGGTTCATTGGCTTCGCGGTGCTCGGCGCGCTCGCGAGCGGTAAGCGCTCGGATTTCGACGCTAAGAACGACGGCTCCGATCCGGCGGGTGCTGCTTCACTCAAGGACTCGGGCGAGTCGCTCAACCTGTTCGCGGACGTGGCGCTCGGGGTGGGGGTCATCGCGGGCGCGCTCACGGCGGTGTTTTACTTGACCCGCCCCGAGGTCTCGCCGGCGCAAGATCGGGGCCTCAAGCTGACGCCCCAGGTGGGCCCTGACGTCGCTGGCTTGTCGCTGTTCAAGCGCTTCTAGAGCGGCGATCAATTCGCGAGCGCGCGGCAGTTGGTGGTGTCGGCAGCCCTGAGCTAGCATGCGTTCGATCAGCGCGGCTCTGCGCGAGGATGCTCGATGAAGCCTGTCACCCTGCACGTCGTCTCACTGATCGCCGCGTTCGCGGCGCTGGCTTGCGGCGAGAGCCCTGACCCCACCTTGAGGCCGCTCACGGGCGGCACCGGCGGGGGCGGCGTCGCCGGCGCGGCGGGAGTCGGCGCCAGCGGCGGGACGGGCGGCGGCACCGGGGCGGTGGGCGCGATGGGCGGCTCAGCGGGCGTCGGCGGCAGCGGCGCGGGCGGCAGCGGCGCGTCGCCGGGCTTCGCCACCTACCCCGCGGTGCAGTACCCAGCTGAGAACCCGCGCACACCCGAGAAGGAGCTGCTCGGGAAGGTGCTGTTCTGGGAGGAGCAGCTGAGCAGCGATGGCAGCGTCGCCTGCGGCACCTGCCATCAACCCCACGCGGGTGGGGCGGACTCGCGCAGCTTCCAGGACGGCGCCATCCACCCAGGGCCCGACGGCGTGTTCCACACCGCCGACGATCGCCGCGGCGGTCAGGGGATCCGTCGCTGCACCCAGGCGGGGGGGGTCGTCAGCTATCAGAACGATCCGGTGTTCGGGGGTGAGCGGCAGGTCACGCGGCGTAAGCCCGCGAGCTACCTGGACGCGATGTTCGCGCGCGATCTGTTCTGGGATGGGCGCGCGCGTAGTCAGTTCATCGATCCAGATAATGGTCAGGTCGCCATCGTGCTCGGCGGCGCGCTTGAGAGCCAGGTGCTGGGGCCGCTGCTCGCGCGCGAAGAGATGGCCTGCGATAACCGCACCATGGCTCAGGTGCACGCTCAGCTCGCGGCGTCGCAGCCGCTGGCGCGGGCGCGCGACATCCCCGCGCCGATGAAGGCGTTCATCGCCAGCTACCCGACGTACCCGCTGATGTTCGAGGCGGCGTTCGGCACTCAGGAGATCAACACGCGGCGCGTGGCCTTCGCCATCGCCACCCACGAGCGGACGCTCACCTCGAACCGCACGCCGTGGGACCGCTGGAACGCAGGGGAGGCGAGCGCGCTCACCGAGCGGCAGGTGCGCGGCTTCCAGCTGTTCATGGCGGCGGGGCGCTGCGCGCTCTGCCACCAGCCGCCGCTGTTCACGGACTCAGGCTTCCCAGGTGTCGCCCTGGAGGGCGACTTCCATCAGCTCGGCTTCTTCGCCGTGGACCCAGCGTTCGATCGTGGGCGTGAGGAGGTGACGGGGGAGGCGCACCAACGCGGCTCGGTGAGGACGCCCGGCCTGCGCAACGTGGGGCTGAGGGAGGCTGGGGGGCTGCTGCACACCGGATCCTCGCACGGCGCCGACTTGATGGCGGTGATGCTCGCCTACCAAGCGCCCCCGAACCTCGGGGAGAACGTCGATCCTTTGGTCACGCCGCTCACGCTCACCACCGAGGAGATCGAGGCGCTGATCGACTTCATGCGGGCTGGGCTGACCGATCCACGAGCGCAGGCGGAGCTGCCCCCCTTCGATCGCCCCAAGCTTGGCAGTGAGCCCTGAGGCGCGCTCGAACTGGTAGTGCGCACTGCGGAGGCGCGTCAGCGCGCCTGGAGCAGGCGGAGGAGAGTCCGCGCGCCTGGAGTAGACGGAGGAGCGCTGGGCAGCGATCGGTGTTGCCTTCTGGGCGCTTGAGTTGTCGTGCTAGACTGGCGGGCGAATTGTTGGGGTGCGGAGAGGACGGATGAAGCGACGAAGTGGGCTTGGGTCGTGCCGTGAGCGGTGGGTGGTGCGCCCTGTGTCGCTGCTGGTTGGGGCTTTGGCCTGCGCCGTGGGGCTTGGTGGCTGCGGCGGGGGTGACGACGCCCCGGCGCTAGAGGAAGCAGGCACTCCCCAAGATCAGACGCCGCCCGTGTTCGCGGGCGTGCGCGCCGCCACCACCCTCTCAGAGGAGGAAGTCGACCTCAGCTGGGACGCCGCAGAGGATGACGTCTCCGACGAGGCGCGGCTTGTTTATCGCGTGTACGTCGCGGCCGAGGGGGAGGCGTTCAGTTTTGACGCGCCCAGCCTCAACACCGCCTCGGGCGCCACCCGAGTGCGCGTGAGTGGCCTCAGGCCAGGGCGAGGCCACCGGTTTGTTGTCAGGGCAGTTGACGAAGCCGGCAACGAGGACACCAATGAGGTGGAGGCGGCGAGCGCCACACCAGACAACACTCCACCGCGCTTCGCTGGCGTCACCCGGGTCACCGCGGCGTCGTCCAGCTCGCTGCACGTGGAGTGGAACGCCGCGACCGACGCGGGCACGCCGCAAGCTCAGCTCATCTACCACGCGTTCCTCTCAGAGAGCGGCGCTGCCTTCGACTTCAGCGCGCCCTCCGCGGTGTCGCTGCCAGGGCAGTCCTCGCTCACGATGGGCGGGCTCTCGCCGCTCACGGATTACTCCGTGGTGGTGCGCGCGCTCGATCTGAGCGGCAACAGCGACTCGAACGTGTTGTCCCGTGGCACGCGCACGCCTGAGGGCGTGCCGCCCCTGTTCGGCGGCGCCACCCAGGCCATCGCCCAGGGTCAGAGCATCACGCTCTATTGGGCCCCCGCGACGGACAACGTCACCGGCGGCGGCAGCCTGCTCTATGACATTTACGAGGCCACTCAAGACCGCGGCCAAGACTTCTCGCGCCCGAGCTACACCACCCAACCGGGTCAAGTCACCTTCGCCGTGAGCGGCCTCGCCCCAGACACCAAGCACTACTACGTGGTGCGCGCGCGGGACGCCGCGGGCAATCGCGACAGCAACACCGCCCAGGTGAACGCCACCACCACGGGCGACCAAGACACCTCAGCGCCCACCTTCGCGGGGATCGAGGCGGTGGAGGGCACCAGCCCCAGCACCCTCACGGTGCGCTTCAGCGCGGGGAGCGACGACACCACGCCCGTCCACCAGCTGCGCTACGACGTCTACGTCTCAGAGACGGCGGGCGCGCAAGACTTCAGCGCGCCCACCCTCATCACGCCGCCAGGCGTCACCCACGCGGTGCTGACTGGCCTCGCGCCGAGCACCACGCGCCACGTCGTGGTGCGCGCGCGCGACCTCGCGGATCAGGTGAGCGGCAACACGGAGGAGCGGAGCGGCACCACGCTCCCCAACACCACAGGGAACCTGACGGCTCCCACCTGGTCCGCCGGCCCGGCGGTGAGCGTGAATCAGGCCCTCGGCGCGCTGGACGTGAGCTGGACAGCGGCCAGCGACGACAACCACACCCCGAGCGACATCCGCTACCACGTGTGCGCTGAGCAAGACGCCGCCCGCTGCTTGGGCGCAAACTTCAACCTGCACATCCGCGCCACCACGGCCTTCGGCACCACCACCGCCCGGCTCACGAACCTCGCGTCGCGCACCGTGTATCACGTGTTTATCCGCGCGGAAGATCGCTCCGGCAACCTGGAGACAGGCAACCACTCAGCGAGCGCCGCCACCCCCGTCTCCTACCGCTACGACATCCTCCCGCTGTGGCGCCACGCCTGCGGCGGTTGTCACAGCTTCTCCCACGCCACCACCGTGTTGGTCCCTGGTGGCTTCGTTGATCCCGATGTAGCGCCGCCGTTTTGCGGCGCGGAGGGCTGCGGGCTCCCGCTGGTTTGGCCGGGGCAGCCAGAGAACAGCATGCTCTACCGGCGCATCAACCCAGTTGGGCTGACTACCCCGCCGTTCTCCGCGGCGGACCCGAACGACTACGTGGGTGTCCAGGAGCCGCGGGATGGCGCGGGCACCCTGAGCAGCCCGCTCACGGGCGCTCAAGATGGCCTGATGCGCGACTGGATTGAGCAGGGGGCCTTCGCGAACTGAGGCATCGCCGGATGAGCTTATGTTGACATCGAATCGACTGATTTCCACGTGGGTTTTTGGGTTGGGCACGCTCGCCTGCGCCATGGTCCTCCCGGGCTGCGGTGACGGCGACGAGATGACGTGTGGCCCTGGCACCCGCAAGAACGGCGCTCAGTGCGTCCCGAGCGGTGAGGTGCTGGTCCCTGACGCCGGCGCTGAGGGCAACCAGCCGCCCAGCTTCGCTGGCATCACCAGCGTGGCGCCGGCTAGTGAGTCTGCCTTACAGATCACCTGGGCCCCCGCCACGGACGATCGAACGGCTCAGGGCGAGCTTCGCTACCACGTGTATGTCGCGACGACGAGCGGCGGACAGAACTACGGAGCGGCGACGGTGGTCACGCCGCCCGGCGCTCAGAGCGCCTTGGTAGGTGGCCTGACGAGCGGTCAGGCCTACTTCATCGTGGTGCGGGCGGAGGACGCCGAAGGCGCCCAAGACGACAACACCGCTGAGCAGCGCGGCGCGCCTGCCACAGACACCACCCCGCCAAGCTTCGCCGGCGCGACCAGCGCTGAGACGGTGGGCGCGACCGAGGTGCGGGTGAGCTGGCTGCCCGGCACGGACGATCAGACCCCAGCGCCAGGGCTCAGCTACACCGTGCGCTGGTCGACGGAGGCGGGCGGCGCCTCCGCTGGGCAGGTGGGCGTGGTGAGCGCCCCCGGCGCGACCAGCGCGGTGGTGCGGGGCCTGCCCCGCGCCCAGAGCACGTACTACTTCAACGTGCGCGCGAGCGACGCGGCGGGGAACGCGGAGAGCAACATCGTGGAGGTGAGCGGTGTCACCGGGGGCGACACCACGGCGCCGGTGTTCGGCGGTTGCACGGGGGTGGGGGCGCCGGGCGCCACTAAGGCGGTCGTCAGCTGGGAGCCCGCGGTAGACGACGTCGATGGCCCAGAGGCCATCACCTACCACGTGTACGCCTTCACTGAAGCGCCCGGCCCAGAGACGCCGTTCGGCAGCCCGATCAGCAGCTTCGTGGGCGGCGCTCAGGGTGAGGTCACTGGGCTCAGCAACGACACCACTTACTACCTCGTCTGCCGCGCTGCGGACACCGCCGGCAATGAGGATGGCAACATCGCGTTCCGGGTGACACACACCTTGGTGGACGGCGAGCCGCCCACCTTCGGCGGCATCACCGGGGTCACCGTGGGCGCCACGACCGTGGAGCTCAGCTGGGATCCTGGCGTCGACGATCAGACACCCGCGAGCAACCTCGTCTACCGCGTCTACCAAGGCAGCGGCGGCGTGAGCCCGCTTGACAGCCCACCGCTCGCTCAGTCCACGCCGGGCGCCACCGTGCTCTCCCTGAGCGGCCTCAACTCCGCCACGGCCTACCGCTGGCTAGTACGGGCAGTTGACGAAGCCGGCAACGAGAGCGTCAACACCGACGAGCAGCTAGCCACCACCAAGGTGAGCTTCCGCAGCGACATCGAGGCGGGGATCTTTGAGGCGTCGTGCGCAATCAGCGGCTGTCACGGGACGGACAACCCTCAGCAGAGCCTCACCTTGACCCCAGGCTTCGGTTACTTCCAGCTGGTGGGGGTGAACGCCATCCAGAAGCCGGCGGGGCGCACGATGAAGCGGGTGGACAACGCCTCGATCGATCCGAGGGAGAGCTACCTGTACCGAAAGATCGATCCCATCATGTCCGGTGGTAGCCCCGATCCGAACGACATCGAGTTCGCGCGGATGCCCTATGGTGGCGCGCCCCTCTCCGCCGACCAGATCGCCAAGGTGGCGCTGTGGATCCAGCAGGGCGCGGAGGACAACTAACCGTCAGGTCAACTGATGATTGACGTCAGGTACTGGCTTAGCTTCGGCGGCGCCGCGGCCCTCGCGCTGGGGTGCAGCGTGACCAACGCCTTCGACGAGGTGCGCCCTGCGAGCAGCGGTCTCGGAGGCTCCGGCGCTGGAGCGGCGGGCGGCACCACCTCAGGCGCTGCAGGTGTGGGCGGCGGCGTGGGTGGGGTTGGCGGCGCCGCGGGGGTAGGCGGCGGCGAGCCCGCGCCGCCTGGGCTCATCATGGTGGCTGGGGTGGGGGATGGCGAGGCAGGGCGAGAGGCTGTGATCGCCGCCCTTAGCCCCCACACGGGGAGCGAGTACGCACGGCGCTCGTTCGGGGCCGGGCGAGCAGTCAGGGTGGCTTACGATATAGGCACTGGGGTTTGGTATGTCTTCGTGCAACAGGGCACCGTGACGCAGCCCTTCGAGCTGCACGCGTGGCGCTTCGACCGGGTGCGGCGCGATTTCGAGGAGCTTGGCACGGTGGAGGTGCCGGCCCCGAAGGGGGCCATCGCGGTGTTGAACCGGCGGCTCTACTATCAGTCGGTGGCGCAGGAGCCCGGCACACCACCGACCGAGGGCTTCACCTTGGTCAACACGGATGCACCGGAGGCGCCCGAGGTGGTGCTCCCCGCCCAGCACACGCCAGCGCTCGGCGGCACCGTGTTCGCGATGCTGGGCCGCCCGTCGGCTGCACCGGGCGGCAACATCAACCTGTTCATCAAGGAGACGAGCTGCCCGAACGGGGTGGGCGGCCCCAGCTGCGACGTGCGGGTGCGGAGGGCGTTCTTGGGGGACAGCTCAACGACCGCGCAGTTCGCCGCAGAGTCTCAGGTGCTGGGGAGTGTGCTGCAGTCAGGTGGCAGCGCGGCCGCGACCCTGGCAGGGGACGATGATGTCGTCGTCTTGCCAGACCCAAGCTGGGTCAATGATCCGACCGTCACCTGGGGTGGTGTGGTGCAGCGCTTCCACCCAACCACCCACGTAAGCCTCGCCACGCACCCGTTCTCGGTGGACGGCCCGGCGATCCGTGACGCCGCTTGGGATCCTTGCCTGGGGGTGGTGTTCGCGACTGAGCTCGCGCAAGATCCGGCCATCTTCGTGATCCCCACGGCGAGCGGCGGCGTCACCTTCCGCCAAGAGATCACCACGCCGCCAGTCGCTCAGGTGCACTTTGAGCCCATCACGCGCACCGTGCTCCAACCCAAAGACGACCCCACCGTCTACAGCCTGCGCGCCTTCGAGCTGGCCGGCACCGCGGTGGCCCCCACGCTCATTGAGCGGTTCCCCAGCTCCGCGCTCCCTTGGAGCCCCCCCACGGATTTGAGGCCCATTCAAGTCGCGCTTGAGCTGCCAAGCGGCGCCGTGTGCCCCTGAGCGCTCTCATCAGTTTGCCTGCCTTGTTTCCCGCCTCATCGAGACCCACATCATGAAGTATGGTCCCCTGATTATCTCCGGTTTCCTGCTCGCCGGCTGTTCGTTCGTCAACGCCTTCGATGATGTGTCGGAGGGCGCCGCGGGCGCCGCGGGGGTGTCCGCGGCTGGGGGGACGAGCGGGGCAGGCGCGGGGGGCAGCGCGGGTGTGGGGGCGGGCGGCAGCGCCGGTGTGGGCGCGGGCGGCAGCGCGGGTGTGGGCGCGGGCGGCAGCGGGGCAGGGGGTAGCGGCGCAGGCGGCAGCGGCGGCACGGCAGGCTCTCAGGGAGGCTCACCGCTGGGACTGCGTTGTGAGAGTAACGTCGACTGTGAGTCGGCAGATGGTGATCACCTCAGCTGCCTGACGGCGGTTCAGGGCCCTCCTCATGGCCTGTGCACTCGGCTGTGCGTCAACGATGGGGAGTGCGGGGCGGAGGGGGTGTGTGAGAGCGGGGTCTGCGCGCTGTCTTGCACGTGGGGCGGGGTGGAGGCTGACAAATGCCGGTCCAGGCCGGAGTTCGGCTGCGTGCCCACCATGAGCGGGGGCGACTACGTGCCGTCACGCAGCGTGTGCGTCGCGCGCTGCCGTAACCACAGCGAGTGTGGGCCGGCCTACTGCGACTACCAGACGGGGCTGTGTCGAGGCACTGAGCCGACCGGCGCTCAGCTCGGCACCAATTGCAGCAGCGGCACTGATTGTCAGGGTGCCTGCCGAAGAGTCGGCGGGAACGGGCGCTGCGCGCAGCACTGCACCCTCGGTGACTATGGGCTCGGTGCGTGCGGCTCAGGGCTGAGCACGCCACAAGCCGCGGCTTGCGTGGGTCCCCCCCTGAGCCCGGCTGGCATCCCCACGCCAAACCTGGGAGACGGCCTGGGGGAGTGCTATCAGCTGTGCGACTGCACGACCGGTTGTCGTGGCAGCTCGGACACCTGCTACAAGCTGGAAGATCTGGCCACGGGGGGGCCCGTGAGCGAGTGGGGCAGGGCGGGTGTGTGCATCCCCTCGTGGATCAGCGTGACGGCGGATCCGCTCTCCTGTCCCTAGTTATCAAATACTCCTGCGTCGCTGAAAACCCGCGAGATTTGCGCCGAGCGCTGGGCTGGCGGGCGGCGCTCGTGCTAACTTCGCTAGAGGTCCGTGTCGGTGCGCACGCTGCGCGCCCCACCGTGCCCTGGTGAGAGCGTGAATCGAGGCCTGATATGTCCCTGAGCACTGGCGACATCATCGACGGTAAGTATCGCATCGTGCGGCTACTCGGTGAGGGTGGCATGGGCGCCGTCTACGAGGGCGAGAACATGCGCATCCACCGGCGCGTGGCGATCAAGGTGCTGCACGCTGGTGTCGCAGAGAAGGCTGACGCGGTGCAGCGCTTCGAGCGCGAGGCACAGGCGGCAGGGCGCATCGGCTCACAGCACATCGTGGAGGTGCTCGATCTGGGCGACCTCATGAGTGGCGATCGCTACCTCGTGATGGAGTTCATGGACGGCGACAGCCTGAGTGAGCGCATCCGTCAAGTGCACCGCCTCACCGCGAACGAGCTGTACCCCATCGCGGTGCAGCTGCTTGAGGGCCTGCACGCGGCGCACACCGCGGGCATCATCCACCGCGATCTCAAGCCGGACAACGTGTACGTCTTGAAGTCGCGCGGCGGTCAGCAAGATTTCGTCAAGATCTTGGACTTTGGCATCTCCAAGTTCGCTTCGCTGAGCGGGGACAGCGGCTTCTCCATGACTCGCACCGGCGCGGTGATGGGCACGCCCTACTACATGTCCCCAGAGCAGGCGAAGGGCGCCAAGGGGATGGACCACCGAGCTGACTTGTACTCGGTGGGGGTCATCCTCTACGAGTGCGTGACGGGGCAGGTGCCGTTCAACGCCGACACCTTCAACGAGCTGCTCTTCAAGATCGTGCTTGAAGATCCAGCGCCTATGGAAATGTTGGCGCCCGATCTGGATCGCGGCTTCGCCGAGCTGATCCGCCGCGCCATGGCGCGCGATCCTGCGCAGCGCTTCCAGTCAGCGAAGGAGTTTCAGCAGGCGCTTGAGAGCTGGGCGGCAGGCAGTCAAGTGGCCGCTTACAGCCCAACCGCCTACGCGGATATGACGGGGCCGCGCCCGGCGCTCTCCAGCTTGGCGGCGTTCCCAAGCCAGCTGGGTAACGCGGAGCTCTCCGGCACCCAAGGCTCTTGGGAGGCCACGCCAGCGCCCAAGCGCAAGAGCACTGGGCTCATCCTTGGGGGGGCAGTTGGGGTGATCCTGCTCGCTTTAGTTGGGGGTTTGGCAGCGCTCAAGTGGGGCTCTGGAGAAGGCTCGCAAGCGGCGGCGGCCCCTGGTGTTGAGCCCACAGCCACCGCGGTCCACACGTCTGAGCCCACCCCCAGTGAGCCAGCGCCTGAAGACACCACCCCGGCCCCTGAGCCCTCCGCTGAGCCCGCTCCCAAGCCAACCGCTGAGGCTCCCAAGCCTGTGGTGTCGCCTAAGCCCGCGGCGACTCCCAAGCCCGCAGCGACTCCCAAGCCCGCAGCCACTCCTAAGCCCGCAGCCACCCCCCAGCCTGGGCCAAAGCCAGCGCCCGCCCCTGCCCCCGGCGGCCGCGTCATCCGCGAGACGCTGTAGCGCGCCGCGCTCAGGCGCTTAGGACGACAAGCGACTTACCGTTTGTCGCCCTAAGCAGCTTCACGGCGCGGCGAGCTGGCTGATGAGCTGCGCGATCAACGCGCTGCCTGCCTCGTCCACGCGCTCGCTGCCGAGTGGGGGCATCTGGGTGGATGGCTCGCGGCTGTGGGCGCGGAGGTAGACAGCGCTCTGGGTGGCGTCCCCAGGGTGGATCCGCGCGGTCGCTTCCGGCGGGATGCCGCTCGTGAGCGGCACGTCCACGGTGGTGCGGACGGCGGGCGCGTCCTCCAGCCGGGTGAGGCCCGTCGGGAGCCACAGCTCAAGATCGACGCGCAGCGAGGTGGGGCTGCCGGGCTGGTGACAACCACCACAGTTGGCGTGGAGGTAACCGAGCGCCGCTTGGGCGTCCGCGTCACCCGGTGGGTCGAGCACGCTCGGCAGCGCGCGTGAGAGCCTCCCTTCGCTGCTCAGTGTGCTCAGGGTGACGCCCGGGCCGCTGCTCGGCAGCGCGGTGCAGCTGCCG
>CAYQAC010000025.1:19969-20613 GCA_964415255.1 uncultured Polyangiaceae bacterium
TGCTCGGCAGCTGCACCGCGCTGAAGCCAAGCGCGCGGTCCGCTTGGCCTTGGTGACACTGATCGCAGGCGGCCTGACTGGGGATGTCGTGTCCGCTGGGCGTGACGTCCAGCGCGCCGTCCGGCGCCGCGAACGCCTCACGCTGATCGGCCTCCCAGGCGTAGGCGATGCTCACCCAACCTGCCTCACGCTTGTGGAGCAGCCGCGTCTCCACGCGCGCGCCCTCCACAGAGAACTCCTTCCACAGCTTGGTGCCGACTGGGTACACCCAGCGGTCCGCGTCATCGGTGTCGATCACGGCGCCGTCAGGCAGCTCCACGTAGCGGCGCTTGTCGGCGCCGTCGCTCCACAGCTCAAACTTCGGCTGATACGGGAGCACACCGGGCGCGAGCTGGCCCGCCTCCAGGCTCTCATACAGCCCCGCCTCACTCAGGCGCTCGGCGTAGGGCGCGCTCGTGCTGCCCGCCGCGCCGGCGCTGCCCGCCGCGCCCCCACCGCCCGCTGCGCCGCCATGCCCCGCGGCCCCGGCGGCGCCTGAGCTGCCGCCGGCGCCCGCCGCACCCTTGGCCGTGGCGCCTGGCTCATCACCGCAGCCGCTGAGCAGGATGCTGAGCGCCGCGAGCACCCCGGAAGGGGCCAGGCGG
>CAYQAC010000025.1:20623-22171 GCA_964415255.1 uncultured Polyangiaceae bacterium
ACTGACTTCGCTCTGCCAGGCGGCGAGGGCGTCCACCCCGAGCGGCTCGAAGCGCGGGACGTAGTCGCGGGTCACGGCGCGCTCCAAGATTTCCCCGTAGCGCGCGCGCGGCATCAGGCCCCAGGCGCGCTCTGGTTCGGCCATCTGACGATCTGTGGCGGCCCCTTGAGGCGCGTAGGCGCGGCGCAGGCGCTCGAACATGCGCGGCAGCTCCGCCTGCACCAAGCGGCGGTACTCCTCCTGGCGCGGGGAGTCGAACAGCCAGCCCGCTAGCATCCACCCGAAGTCGCGGTGGCGCACCTCGTCCACCAGCACGCGATCGAGGGCGCGGCGCGCGCTCGGCACGTGACAGCCCTCGCGCAGCTCCTTGAACAGCGGCACGGCCACCGTTTCCCCAAGGCAAAACAGGTCCACGCCGTTTCGGAGCACGTCGAGCTCAAGCGGCTCCCCTTGGGTGCGGTGCAGGCCCAGCGCCTCACGCACCAGGTGCGGCGCCTCGCTGCCGCCCGCGTCCTGATACACCTCGTAGCTTAGCTCAGCGTGGGCCAGCTCATCCTCCACGATGCGGAGCCCGGCGGCGATGAGGTCAGGTGAAGCACCTATTTGGATGAGCCACAGCGTGAGGTGCTGGGTGACCGCCGCCGAGCGGTACTCCGCCTCCACCCGCCGCAGCCACTCGTTTCGCACGCGGTCACTCGCCGCGGGGGTAGTCGCCGCGCCCTCAGCCCGCGCGGCTCCCGCCGGCTCCTCGGCTGGCTCAGAGCCAGGTTGAGTGGAGTGCTCGGAGTCAGGAGGCGGGGGCTCAGGAGGCACCATGGCGCCGAGCTTAGCGCTCCGCTGAGCGGCGGTCGAATCTCACCGCGCGCGTCTGGCGCCTGACCGCGTGCACGTGGTCAGGTGCGCTGGATTGACGCAGTCACGTAGCACCACCCACCGAACCACCGCTGGCTGCTTCACGACCGCGCAACAGCAGAGCTTCGATGACTGCCGGTTCCTCTTCGCGCACCTACGCTCGCTCAGGCTCTGGCGTGAAGGTCGCGCTCGGGACAGCTCATCGAACAGGCGCAGCTTGGCGACGCACGCCGCCGGATCGACGGCGAACAGCGTCTCTGCCTGCGTCGCGATCGCGACGAGCCGCACGTCGAGGTAGCCCAAGAAGGCAGAATTGGGCGAAGGCGTGCGTTCCATGCGGGGGTTCGGGGGGTTGGACGGAGCGGCGCCGCGAGGTGGTGCGAGGGTGCGCTGTGGAGGCCGTGGGGAGGCTCCATGGAGGATCTCGTGGCGGCGGGTGAATCCGTACGGGAACGAAGCGGTAGGGGCGGTGCCAGGAGGAGCGGCGTGGAGAAACGCTGTGGGAACGTGGTGCAGCGGAGCGGCAGGGTAGGGATGTGGCGGTGGGCAGACTCGCTGCCATGGTGAGGGAGCATGGCGGGAAGCTTGGGCGGGTTTCAAACCCGCCTGGCCCATCGTGCGGGTACCCTAGGGGGATGTGGACCTCTCAGAAGCTGGAGCGCAGCCATGCAAGGTGTCAGGCGGCGTTGGCACTGC
>CAYQAC010000025.1:22181-45444 GCA_964415255.1 uncultured Polyangiaceae bacterium
TGGCCATGGGAGGGGCGGCCCTGAGCAGCGCGATGGGGGCGAAGGTGGGGAGGCAGATCCTAGCCTCGTTCAACGGCCCTCCGTTCGCAGAGCCCGCCGTGGTGGCGCTGTGGTCCATTGGCAGTAAGAGCGGCCACGGATCGATCTTGGTGGTGCCTTTTCAGAGCGGAGCGCTCATTCACCTCCCGGTTCAAGAGAAGAGCCTCCTCTACGATCTGGGTGATAGCCCAGGCCTTGGGTGGGTGATCGGGGATCCCCACCATGGCGGCCCCTGCGCGGTCCTCATGCAGAACGGTCGCCTCGTTCGAAGCACTGGGGGGAGGTTGGTCGCGTGAGCCGTATCACGCGTGTCGCGGAACCTGGCTGGTGGGGTTAGTACGTAGGGCGTACTAATGAGCCTCCGCTGTCCAACCCCCCCCAAAAAAACTGTAGGCAGGCGCAGCGGGTGATGGCGAGCACAGGCTCTGAGGCCTCGCCGCGCCCAGCGTGTGAGAGAGAAGCGCCCCCAGGTCGTGGAGGTGGCTTTTCTACATGGTATCGCGCGCGGGTAGTGATAAGGTCCGCCGATGCGCGCCAAGCATTTCCTCCTCGTTTTGGCCCTCCCGCTCGTGTCGCTCGCGGCGCCTGCCGCCGCTCGGGATAGCGGCTCCGAAGGGGCTCGCGAGGAGAAGAAGGGCAAGGCCAAGGAGGGGACGAAGGGCGACGGCGAGGCCAAGGAGGGGAAGAAGAAGGGCAAGGAGCGCAACGACGAGGCCAAGGAGGACAAGCCCAAGGAGAAGGTGACGGTCGCCTCGCTTCAGGCGCGCCGCGCCAGGCTGGTGACCGCGCGGAGCAAGCTCCAAGCGCTCGCTGTTCAGCCGATGCCCAAGGGTTTGAAGGGCGAGGAGGCGAAGCTGTACGCTGAGCTGACTGAGCTGATCCGTGGCGTAGTGAGCGGCTGCGCCGATCTCATCAAGACGTTCGACGCGGCGATCAAGGATGGTAGGCAGTCCAAGCTCGACGCTGCACAGGCCACGTTCAATATGCAGTACTTACAGCTTCAGCAGGAAATGCAGGACGAGAATCGCAAGTTCACCACGCTCAGCAACATCATGAAGACGCGTCACGACACCGCGAAGAACGCCATTTCCAACGTGAAGTAGTCCGCGTTCTGCGCGCTAGGCCGCGCGCTCATCGAGGACCTCGCACATCCGGGAGAAGCCCGCGTCGTGCCACTCGAAGGAGCTCGACTCGCGCCCCTGGCGCCCTTGTGCGGCGTCCTCCTGGAGGACCTCTTCATGCAGCTGGGTCAGCGTGCTCCTCAGCTCGCGGTCCGTCCACACGGTATCTCGGGACAGGAGCGCTTGGGCCGCGGTGAAATGCTCCCATCGCTCGTAGCGGATGAGGTGCTTCGCGTGAGCTGCCAGTTCGTCAGCTGAGCGCCTCTTCCACGCGTCGTGCTCACGCTCCGCCGCGCGCCGTGCGTGAGCGCGCCAGCTCCAAACGACGAACAGCAGGCACAGCGCGAGGACAGCTGCCAGTACGAGATATACCGTCACCGCTTCACCCCATCGCGAGCATGGATTCGGCGCGGCCGCTCACGGATCTGTCGTCACGCAACAATGAAGGTTGTGGGGGGTCAATCGATGTCGACGTCGCTGCTTCGCACGACCACGCGGGCGTGTGCCCTGGCGGTGTCGATGGTGATATCGTACTCAGAGCTGACCGACCCGAGGTGATGCGAGTAGTAGGTCGAGACGCGGGCACGCCAAATCGTCGCGCTCGCTCGCTCGAACTCCACGAATTGGCCTCGCTCGAGCCGTTCTAGCAGGGCGTTGTCGGTCGGGAGCACGTAGCGCGCTCCGTTCTCATCCTCGACCGTGAGTGGCCGCTCATCGAGCAGCCACTGCCACTCGCGGTGCGTCTCGTAGCCGTATTGCCCGCGCTCGACCCACTCCGTGAGGCGCCCCATCACCACCACCTCGCCGAGGCGCGCGTACATGAGCTCGCGCTCGCTGACATCCTCCTTCGTCATCGCACGCTCCGTCGACCGATGCTCGATCGGCGGCGGAGCGTACCACGGAGCGTCTGCGGCGAGCGTTCGCCTCGCTAGACGACGACGAGGGGGGTGAAGGTGCCGTAGATCATGCGGCTCATGTCAGCGCCTACGGTCTTGGGGCTCAGCTCTTCCATGCGCGGATCGGCCATGATCTGCGCCCAGCCTCGCTCTTGGGCCGCCTGGTCCTCCCAGCTGATCCAGGAGAACACGACGGACTCGTCAGGCTTCCTTAGAACTGCCGTGTGGAAGGAGTTCACCTTGCCTTCGGGCAGGTCGTCGCCCCAGCAGTCGACCACCGCGGTGGCGCCGTACTCGCGCAGCAGGCTCGCCATCTTCTCGGCCACCTCCTTGTAGGCCGCCCGATTGGCGCTGGGCACGGGCATCAGCACGCCGTCCAAGACTCCGGGGGTCGCCAGCGCGTCGCCACAGAGCAGCTCGAAGCCGCCGAAGAGCATGCGCTGGCCGTCGAAGGGACAGTCCATGCCCGACCCGCACAGCTCCGGATCAGCCATGGCCTGGGCGTTGCCCGCGTCGCGCGCTGCCTTGCTTGGCCAGACGATCCACGAGAACACGACCACCTCATCCGGCTTGCGCAGCACAGCGGAGTTGAGGCAGTTGACCTTGCCTTGCGGCACCTCCTTGCCCCACGTCTCGACGAAGCGGGTCGCGCCATGCTTACAGAACACGGCTGAAGCGTCCGAAGCCATCTTTCGATAGGCCTTTTGGTTTGCCTTGGGCACCGCCAACACGAACCCATCCACGTAAGTCATCATTTGCCTCCTCACTTGCCTTGGTTCTCATCTCGCAGCGTGGCGCTCCGCGCGCGCTATCTAGTCCATTCTACTGACGTTCCGGTGCGACCGGATGTACCGAGCTTCGCTTCACGCGCCGGCGAACGCCGCCTCCAGCGCCGCGATGTCGATCTTCTTCATCTGCATCATCGCGGCCTGGGCGCGCTCCGCGCCCACGCGGTCCTCATGCCCGAGCAGCTTGGGCATCGCCTCCGGCACGATCTGCCAGGACACACCGAAGCGGTCGACTAGCCAGCCACACTGACTTTCTTGGCCGCCCTTCGCGAGCAGCGCCGACCAGAGCCGGTCCGTCTCGGCTTGATCTCGGGTCAGCACGCTGATCGACGCGGCTGGGGTCAGCTGGTGGTGGGGCCCCGCCGTGAGGATCATCATCGGCGCGCCCGCCAGCGTGAACTCGACGACCATGGGGTCTGCTGGGTTACCGTGCTCGAACACGGCGTCTACCTGACTGCCCGGTAGCAGGGAGACGTAGAGCTTCGCTGCCTCGTGACCGCCGCGCTCGAACCAGAAGCAGGTGCGCACCTTCTGTTTTAGTCCGCTCATCTCACTGTCCTTTCAGTTCCCGAGGTGGGGCTCCGCGCCGCGTGCTCAAGATGCGCTAGCTTTTCGCTTACCATTAGGTTGATGTCAACCTATATTCTTGGCGCGATGTCCACGCTGCCCTTTTCCGTGACACGGGAGGTTCATGACCGCTGCCTCTGCCTGGGTGCCCACCGGGCGGCGCGCTTGCTCGCTCGGCGCTTCGACGCGGCGCTCGCGCCCTTCGGTATCACCCACGGGCAGTTCTCGCTGATGATGTCGCTGAACCGATCGGAGGCGCCGCGCCTCGGTGAGGCGGCGACCTTCCTCGCGATGGACCGCACGACGCTGACGGCGAACCTCAAGCCGCTCGAGCGACAGGGGCTGGTGGAGGTTCGCCCGGACGCCGAAGACCGCCGCTCCCGCCGCCTGGTCCTGACGAAGCGCGGTCACGCGCTCCTGAAGTCGGCGGTGCCGGTGTGGCGCGTCACCCACGACGAGGTGGACCGCGTGGCTGGTGGTGACGCGCAGCGCCTGCGTGATCAGCTGACGAAGCTCGCACGGGGAGGGGAGGGGCTCGATAAATAGTGAGCACGACGAGCAGCGGTTGTCGCGCTAGGACACGTCGTTCAGCGCGGCCTGTAGGGCTGTGAGCAGATCAGACTGTCCGAGCGCCTCCTCCAGCTGGGTGAGGAGCTCGCGGACCTCAGCCAGATCTACCTGCTCTGTCGCGAGGAGCGCGCGCAGGTCGTCCAGATCTTTCCCTCGACCGGCTAGGACCTTCATCACCACGAGGTCAGTTAAGTGGACGACAGGGACCTTCACACCGTCGATCACGACGCGGGTCGCGCGAGCCATCGCCAGGGACTCGAGGCCCGCGCCCGCGAGCACCATGTCGACCTCCATGCCTGAGTCGTGCGTCAACAGGATGACGGCACCTTCGGCGAGCAATCGATCCGCGATCTCCGGGTGGCGCTGTTTCAGACCTCGGGCCTCGAGCGATCGAACGAGCTCTGGGATGCGGTGACGCGGCAGGTCCACCGTGACGTCGATGTCTTGGGTTGCGCGCGGCGCAGCACGCACTGCGACCGCCTGTGCCCCGAAAACGAACCACCCGATGCGCTCGGAATCGAGCACGTCAGACAGGGCACGCAGCGTGTCACCGAGCGCCGACATGAGGAGCCCGCATGAGCCATGCCTTCACCCTGAGGTGGCACTCGAGGTCGGCGCGTCGCGTCGCTCTATCTGGCCAACCGGGAAGGGTAGCGCGAGCGGCCTCGTAGAGCGCGATGTTCAGCGCGACCTTCTGCTCGAGCGGCATCTTGACCCGCTCCGCGCGCGCCAGGCGCTCAGGGAGGCTCCAGTCGCGGCGCGCGTAAGCGCGAAGATCCTCTGGGTCCAGCGTGGGCACGTTGAAATCGTAAGCCAAGGCCCACGCGTTCGCCACCGCGCAACTCGCGGTGGATGCACGGACGCGACCTAAGGCCGACGAGCATACCGGCTAGAGGTGCTGCCCATAGGGCGAGTGCGCGGCCATCGAGAGGCTGGGGTGGGTTCGGGGGTGGGTTTGGCAGCGCGCCCTACGGCTCCTGATTCGTGTAGGCTACGCGCGCCCGTTGGGGCCTAACGTTGGAGGAGCACATGGGTGAGTCGATCGAATTCAAGCGGCCAGATGGTGGGAGCTGTCCGGCGTATGAGACGGGCGACGCGGAGCTCGCGGTGATCTTGCTGCAGGAGTGGTGGGGGCTGAACCCGCAGATCAAGGGCCTCGCCGATCGCTTGGCGGGGGAGGGCTTCCGCGTCCTGGTGCCTGACTTGTTCCGCGGCAAGGTGACGACGGACGCTGACGAGGCGAACCACCTGATGACGGGCCTCGACTTCATGGACGCCACGACACAGGACATCCAGGGCGCCGCGAGCTATCTCCGGGAGCGCGCGGCCAAGGTGGCGGTGATGGGCTTCTGCATGGGCGGCGCCCTCACGCTGCTCAGCTCGGCGAAGGTGGATGGGGTGGACGCGGGGGTGTGCCTCTACGGCATCCCGCCGGCGGAGGCGCTGGACCCGAGCACGATCCGCGTGCCGCTCTCTTGCCACTTTGGAACGAAGGACTACTGGTGCACGCCCGACGTGGTGAAGGCCCTGGAGGAGCGGCTCGAGGCGGGCTCCGTGAGCTACGAGCTGTTCAACTACGAGGCGGACCACGCGTTCATGAACGAGGCGCGGCCGGAGGTGTACGACGCGGCGGCGGCTCAGCTCGCGTGGCAGCGCAGCGTGGACTTCCTGCGCCGCGTGCTGTGAGCTCGCTCGGCTGACGGGCGCGGCTCACGGACGGCTTAGCGCCCGCGTAGTTGCCACGCGGATATTCTTGGCGAGCAGAGCGCTTGCTGCTCAGTTCGGCGGACTGACGGGCGCGTCGCCTTGGGGGCGATCGTTCGCGCCCACCACCGCCGCGAACACCAGGAACGCGATGGCGAACAGCGCGTACCTGAGCGGGCGCTGATTCGGCGCCTGGTAGCTCTCAGCGACAGGAGCCGGCGGCATCACGCCCGCCACGTTGTCTGTAGCGGGCGCCGCCTCCTCCGCGTGAGCGCTCACGCTCAGCGCGAGCGCCCCGGTGAGGACGAGCGCCCCTAACGAGCCCAACAACCACCCTCCGCGCCGTGAATGAGCGCTGCTCGATGACTTCGTGCGCGCAGAACCCAGCTCAGGCATGACTCATGGGTACGTGGCCTCGCGGCTTGGGTCAAGCAGATCCAAGCGGGCGCGCCGCGCCTCCGCGCGCACCTCCGGCGCCACGTCAAGGCGCTCGGCGTCGGTCAGCGCGGTGATGACGGAAGCCGGAGCGCCCCCTGGGTACCACAGCCGCCCCAGGGCCCACGCCGCGTGCTCCCTGACCACGGCTCCTGGGTGCTCCCGTAGGGCGCGCCCGAGCTGGGGCGCGAAGCGGGCATCTGCCAAGTTGCCTAGCGCGACGGCCGCGTTTCGCGCCAGCTGCTCACGCGTCGCGCGGCGCAGCGCGGAGCCTCGCACGAGCTTTCGGTACCCCGCTGATCCAAGCTCAAGCAGCGCCACCAAATCGAGCCCGGCGCGTCGCGACTCGAGCTCCTCCGCCCGCTCCTGGGCGCCGCGGCCGCCGTTGAAGGGGCAGACGGCCTGACACACATCGCAGCCGAACACGCGATCGCCGATCGGCCCGCGCAGCTCCCGCGGGATGGAGCCCTTGTGCTCGATCGTCAGGTAGGAGATGCAGCGTCGCGCGTCGAGCTGATACGGCCCCACGAAGGCGCCGGTGGGGCAGGCGTCGAGGCAGGCGGTGCAGCTACCGCAGCGCCCTGGCGCAGCCTGGGAGGGGGGCAAATCCAGGCTGACCAACAGCTCGCCCAGCACAAAATAGCTGCCGGCTCCGGGCGCGATCACGAGCCCATGTTTCCCCACGAAGCCGAGCCCCGACTCCGCCGCGAGCGCGCGCTCGAGCAGTGGCGCGCTGTCGACGCAGGGCCGCGCTAAGATCGGGCACCCCGCGAGCTCCGCGAGCTCGTCAGCTAAGGTGAGCAATTTCCCCCACAAGATGGGGTGGTAGTCGGCGCCTTGCGCGTAGCCTGCGAGCGCGCCCTCAGCGCCGCCCTCAGCGGTCAGTGAACCAGACGATGCGCGAGGATCACCGTAAGGCAGCGCCACGCAGATCACGCTCGCCGCCTCGGGGAGCAGGCTCCGCGGCGCTGCCCGCTCACCCTCCGTGAGGTAGCCCATGCTGCCGTGGCGCCCCGCCGTGAGGAACTCGCGCCACCGCTCATCGGCGAGCTGAAGCGCCTCCGCCTTGGCGATCGCGGTCCGGATGAAGCCGAGCCGCCGCGTCAGGCGCATCAGCCCCTGCGCCAGCTCCACGGGGGAGGGCAGGGGGTTGGGCACCGCAGGATGGTGCCAACGCGCGCCGTAGGGCCCCTGGGTGACTTGCACGCCGCTGTCATAGCAGCCCCATCGAACCCGGCACCGCGCCCCAGCGATGACTCCCTGTCTAACCCCCCGATCAAGCCAATCACCCAGCGCGTCGCTGAGCCACCTTGGCCACGTGGCGCCGTGGGTTGTGCGGCGCCATCGCTTGCCTCGGCGCGCTGTTTGGGGAATAAGCGGCGCGCCCGAGGCTTCAGGCGTCGGGCGGGTGTCCTCTTCAGCGGTGGCTGCCAGGGCCCGCCCTGAGCCGTGCTACGGGGCGCTCAGGGGCGCTGGGGGCGCCAGGAGACACACAACCACGTGATCCAGATCGAAGGCCTCTACAAGTACTACGGCACCACTCGGGCGGTGGGGCCCATCGACCTCCAGGTGAGCGCCGGGGAGGTGGTGGGGCTGCTCGGCGAGAACGGCGCTGGTAAGAGCACCACGCTCCGGGTGCTCGCCTGTGAGCTGTTGCCGTCTGCCGGGCGCGTGAAGGTCGATGGTCACGACGTGGTGGATGATCCGGACGCGGTACGAAGGGAGATCGGCTACCTCCCTGACAAGCCGCCGCTCTACCCTGAAATGACGGTGCGCGAGTACCTCACCTTCGCGGCGCGGCTACGTGGCGTGTCGCGCGCCGACACCAAAGCGCACGTCAGCCGGGCGGCAGAGCAAGCCGCCCTGACCCATGAGCTTGATACGGTGATCGGCGCGCTCAGTCACGGCTTCCAGCAGCGGGTCGGCATCGCTCAGGCGATCGTGCATCGGCCCCGCTTCGTGGTGCTGGATGAGCCGATCAGCGGGCTCGACCCACGGCAGATCGTGGAGATGCGGCGGCTCATCCGCGGCCTCGCCGGGGAGCACACCGTGCTGATCTCAAGCCACATCCTGTCGGAGATCAGCCAAACCTGCGATCGCCTGCTGGTGATTCGGGATGGGGAAATCGTGGCGGACGACACGGAGGAGGCGATCGTCAAGCGCACCCTGGGCGGCGTGCGCGTCCGCCTGCTCACGAGCGGCCTCACGGCGGAGCGGCTGGCGACGCTGCCGAGCGCGGTGCCCCAAGCCACCCTGCTCTCCTCCCAGGAGGAGGCGGGCGGCCTGCGCCTCGAGCTGACCTCGGCTGAGGACGTGCGCGCCAAGCTCGCGCGCTGGGTGGTGGAGTCCGGCGCGGAGCTGCTCGAAATTGGCCGCAGCGAGCATGAGCTTGAGCGCGTGTTCATGCGGCTCGCCAGCCCGGAGCAAGCCTCGTGAGCCCCGCGCTCTTGATCGCCGGGCGTGAGCTCCGGGCTTACCTCCGCTCACCGCTCGGGGCCATCGTGGTGAGTGGGCTGCTCTTGATGACCGGCATCCTGTTTTACATCTTCGGGCTCAACGCAGAGAAGCTCTTGAGCGCTGAGGTGCTGCGGCAGTTCTTCTACAACGCGAGCGGCCCCATCCTCATCGCTTGCCCGCTGCTCTCCATGCGCCTGGTGGCGGAGGAGCGTCAGACAGGGACCCTGACGCTGCTCCACACCGCGCCGATCCGCGGTTGGCACATCGTGCTGGGGAAGTTCCTGTCGGCGTTCGGCGTCATCGCGCTGGCCACCCTGCTCACCGCCTACATGCCGGCGCTCATCTTCGTGAATGGGAAGGTCAGCCTGGGTCACATCTTAGTGGGTTACACCGGGCTCCTCTTGCTCGGCGCCGCGGCGATGAGCATCGGGCTGTTCGCCTCCACCGTGGCGCGCTCGCAGGTGGTGGCGGTGGTGGTGAGCGCGCTGATCTTGGCGCCGCTCGTCACCCTGTGGCTGCTCGCCAAGGTGACGGACCCTCCGCTCAGCGGCTTCTTGGCGGCGCTCTCGCTGCACCACGAGAACTTCCGTCCCTTCATGGAGGGCGTGCTCGAGCTGCAGCACGTTGTGTACTACCTGGCGGTGACGGGCTTCTTCTTGCTCGCCTCGACCCAGGTGCTGGAGGCCCGGCGGTGGCGGTGACCAAGCAGGGCGGGGAGGCGCAGCGGGGTGGAGAGGCGCAGCGGGGCGTGAGCACTAGTCAGCCTGGCGGACGTTCTGGCGACGCCGAGCGGGGCTCGAGCGGCCTCTCGCGCTTCGCGGCTTGGCTCACGCCGGCTTACGTCGTGGGCCTGACGCTGGTGCTGCTCGGCGAGCGCGTGCTGATCGCCTCCGAGCTGGGGCGCCTGGTCGCCACAGGGCTCGGGGTGCTCTTGGTGCTCAGCGTGTCGGCGCTGCAGTTCGTCCCAGGGCTGCGGAGCGGCGGGCTGGGCTCTGTGGATGGCCCGGCCGCCGCGGATGGCCCAGGCGTGGCGCGGCTGCTCCAAGGGCTGTCGCTCGTGGGGGTGGCGGCGCTCGGCGTCTACTTCGCCACCACGGAGCCTGGCCGTGAGCTGCTCGGTCTAGCGCGCGGCAGCTTGAGTGAGCGCGAGCAGGGCCTCGCGGTGCTCCAGGTGGCGTGGGTGAGCCTGATGGTGCTGGCGGTGGTGCCCTTGGTGTTCGCTGAGCTCGCGCTGCGCCCGATGCGTGCGGCGCCGCGGGTGGAGGGGCGCCGGGTGACGCTGGCGGCGACGGCGGGGCTGAGCCTCTCCGCGGCGCTCGTGTACTGCTCGCTGTTCGTCTACGCGGCGGGCGCAAGCGACCTGAAGCTCGACTTCTCCTACTTCAAGACCTCCGCCCCCAGCGACTCCACGCGCCGCATCGCGGAGAGCCTCACGGAGCCGGTGCGGGTGATCGCCTTCTTCCCCGACGTGAACGAGGTGCGCGTGGAGGTGAAGGGCTACCTGGACGAGCTAGCCAAGGCGAGCCCACATTTCCAGGTGGAAATTCAGGACCGGCTGCTCGCGCCGGGCCTGGCGCGCGAGCTGCGCGTCACTCAAGACGGCGTGATCGTGCTCACGCGCGGCAGCGTCACCGAGGTGCTGCGCCTGGGCACGGAGCTCAAGCCCGCCGCGCGCAAGCTGAAGACGCTGGACCGCGACCTGCAAGAGCGCCTGCTCAAGGTGGTGCGCAAGCGCCGCGTGGCGTACCTCACCGCGGGGCACGGTGAGCTCGGGGAGAAGCCGCTCACGGGGGCTCAGTCGGCAGAGACGGCGGAGTGGCGCGGCATCACGATCCTGAAGAAGCAGCTCGAGGCGCAGAACTACCTGGTGAAGAACCTGGGCTTGGGTGATGGGCTTGGGAGCCAGGTGCCCGAGGACGCCACCCTGGTGCTGGTGCTCGGCCCCACGGAGCCGTTCGCCGCCGAGGAGCTCGCGAGCCTTCGGGCCTACGCCGAGCGCGGCGGCAAGCTGTTCATCGCGGTGGATCCCGACGTGGTGAGCACGGGGGTCGCCATCACGGCGGATGGTGCGGGCGGCTCTGGCAGCCCAGCTGACGGCGTGGTGGGCAGCCCAGCTGACGGGCCAGCCGGTGCGGCGCCAGGCAGCTCAGCTGACGTTGCGCCTGACAGCGCCGCGCCACCTAGCAGCGGCACGCCTGGTCAGGCGGCTCCGCCTGACAGCGCCGCGCCTGACAGCGCCGCGCCTGCTGACGTCAGCTCGGCGGTCGGCGCGCGCGGCGCGCTAGGCTTGGCGGAGCTCGTCGGCGTCTCGCTGTCGCCGGGTGTGCTCGCGAACGACTCGCCCGCCAAGCACCTGAGGCTCCGCTCTAACGACTCCGATCGCGTGCTGCTCCCGACCAATGAGTTCTCGTCGCACGCCTCGGTGTCCACCTTGGGGCGCAACGCGGCGCGCGTCGCCGTGGTGGTGCGCGGCGCGGGGAGCCTGGTGCAGGTGCCCGGCGCAGCGACTCAGGTGGATTTTGCGGTGCGCAGCCGCTCCGGCACCTTCGCTGACTTGAACGGGAACTTCAGTTTTGACTCGGGCGAGGAGCGCAAGGTGTTCAACCTGGCGGCGGCGGTGACCAAGGAGGCGAGCGCGCCCCAGGGCAAGCCGGACGCGCCTGAGGTGGGTAAGCCGCTCACGGATCCATCGCTCCCAGGGGACATGCGCGCCTTCGTGTTGGCTGACGCCGACGCGCTGAGCGATTTCGTGATGGGCAAGGCGCCGAGCAATCAGCTCTTGTTCGTGGACGTGGTGCGCTGGCTCGGCGGTGAGGAGAGCTTCGCGGGGGAGGCGACCAGCGAGGAGGACGTCCCCATTGAGCACACCAAGGACGGCGACACGCTGTGGTTCTACAGCACCATCCTCGGGGCGCCGCTGCTCGTGCTGGGGCTGGGGCTGTGGCTCGGCCGGCGTCGGTCCTCACCGCGCCGGGTGGCGCGCAAGCGCTCAGGTGGTGACGAGGCCAGCCCGCGCCGTGAGCCGCAGGAAGACAGCGCGGCTGATGAAATGGCGGCCGGTGAGGCGAAAAAAGACAGCGCGGCTGAGGAAGTCGCAGCCGCTGAGGCGGAAAAAGGCAGCGATGCTGACGAGCAGGCTCACAGCGAGGAAGCCCCACTCAGCGCAGATGAAGCCAAGCTGGGAGAGGAGCCATGAGTGAGGACCAGGTGAGTTCGCCGAGGCTCGGCGGCGCCAGCGCACGCCCAGGCGGCGCGCTCACGCGACGTCTGCGGCAGAGCTTGGCGCTGCACGGCGGCCTGTTGCTGGTCGCGGCGACGGCAGGCTACCTGAGCCTGGGTAAGCCGGCCGCGCGCGAGGCGGCGTCCCAACCGGAGGTGGTGATCGCCGCGGGTAAGCCCGCTGAACTCAGCCGGGTGGAGCTCACCACGCCCACGCGCAGCGTGGTGCTCGAGGCGCAGCAGGACGCCGCTGGGCGCTACTACACCGGCCAGCTCACGCGCGCTCAACAGGCGCCGCCAGCCGCTGACGCAGGCGCGCCCACGCTCCCGTCGCCGCCGGAGACGCAGCGCTTCGTGGCGGTGACGGCGGCGGAGAAGCTCGCGGAGCAGCTGGCGCCGCTCCGCGCGTATCGCTCCTTGGGCCCGCTGCCAGACAGTCGCCTCGCGGAGTTTGGCTTGGACAAGCCGGAGGGCACCCTGAAGCTTGTGCTTGGCGGCACGGCGCACGAGCTGCTCCTCGGCGGCACCACGCCGGGCGGCGCCGATCGCTACGTGAAGCACGCACAAACGGGCGTGGGCTACGCCATCGTGGGGAGCATCGTGCGGGATCTGGAGGCGGCGGACGCCCGCCTCACCGAGCGCAGCCTGCATGGCTTCGAGCCAGAGCGCGTCACCTTGGTGCGGGTAAGTGAAGGGGAGCGTCAGCGCGAGCTTGTGCCCATCCAGGGCAGCGTGGGCAGCTGGGCTGACGCTTCAGAGCCCGGTCGCCTCGACGAGACAGCGGGCAACTGGATGTTGAAGCTGAGCCGCCTGCGACCCAACAGCTACGCCTCGGAGGCCGCGCCCCAGGGCAGCACCCAGGTCGTCAGGGTGGAGTACTTTGAGGGTCGGCGCTCGCTCGGCGACCTGATCTTGGTGCGCACCCCAGGCAACCGCGGCGGCTCAGCCGAGGGCAGCCCGGTGGCCCCCGCGGCGATTTACTACGTGCGCACCAGCCACACCCGCTGGTTCGCCAACGTGATCGGCGCCACCGGGGAGCAGGTGGATCAAGATTTGGGCTCAGTGCTGCGCTAGCGCGCAGCCGTGGGGCGCGGTGCCGTCTAACCCCCCCAAGAAGAAATCCCCACGGCGGTTTGAGACATGTGCGCGGCGTAGGGGCGCAGCATGCTGCGCCCTGCCGTCTCTAGGTGCCGGAACCCAAGCGGTGTGATTTCCGTGCGGATACTTCAGCTCGGGCCGTTGGCGTAGCTGCCGTCCACCAGCTTGTTGCCGCCGTAGGGCTGGATCTGCTTGATTTTGCCCCACTCCGCCTCGAACAGCTCCACCATCTCCTTGAAGCGCTCGGGCTCAAGTTTGGCGAGATCCTTCTTCTCACCAGGATCCGTCTTCAGGTTGAAGAGATCTTTACGCCAGCCCTTGTCGTAGACCATCAGCTTGTAGTCGCCGTGGATCATCGCACGCACCCGCGGGTTGTTGCTGTCCGCTGGGAGATCCAGGTGCACCGGGCGCGGCTTCGGCTCCTCGCGGCCGTAGAGCTCCTCCACCAGGCTGTGCCCCACGAACTCGCCGGCCGGCGCCTCCACCCCCATCAAGTCCAAGATGGTGGGCGCCAGATCGATGGCGCTCCGCGGCGTGTCGACGCGGCGCCCCGGCTGCTCCGGCAGGTGAATGAACAGCGGTACCTGGGTCAGCATTTCCCATAAGGCAAATGCGTGGCGGTACACGTGGTGCTCCCCGAAGCCCTCACCGTGATCCGCGCTGACGATCACCGCCGTCTTGCTCCACCAGGGCTGGGCGCGACAATGTTCGAGCAGCTTACCAATCCAGAGGTCCGTGTAGAACATCTCTTGGTCGTAGCGATCCCGCGCGGATTTACCAAAGTCCGGCGCCTCCTTATGCGTCAGGTAGACGTCGTGCGGGTCCATGTAGTGCAGGTACATGAAGAACGGCTTGTCCGCCGGGACGGTCCCGAGCTGCTCAATCGCCATCGGCGTCAGCTTGTGGCTCGTGATGTGGTTGTCGGTGTGGGCGTCGAAGTCGAGGCCTGGCACGACGCGCCAGTCGTCAAAGCCCTGATCCATCATGTTGCCGCGCTTCATGTACATGTGCGCGTGGCCGGAGAGCGTGCGCACGCCAGCGTCTTTCAGCAGCTCCGGGAAGAACAGATCGTTCTCTGAGTACTTGGTGAAAAAGTAGCCGCTTCGCCTGAGGGATGATGGGTATTTCCCCGCCAGGAGGCCGCCCACGCTCTTGGCGGTGTAGCTTGAGATGGAGTAGCCGCGGGTGTAGCTGACGCTCTCTTTCTCGAGCGCGGTGAGGTTCGGGGCAATCTCACGTGGATAACCCGCCCAGGGCATGTCGGCGCGCATGCTATCCACCAGGATGAGCAGCACGTTGAGCGGGCGCTCGGGGTGGACCTTCTTTGGTTCGGCGGGCGCGGCTGCGTCAGGCGCGTCGACGGTGGGCGTGTCGCTCGGGGCCGTGGCGACCGGACTGGCAGCGGGCTGTGAGTCGGAGGCTCCAGCAGGGGCACCAGCGGGGCCAGCGCCGCAGCCGAGGATGAGGCCCGGGGCACAGAGCAGCGCCGAGAGGACTGAGAGACAGGTGACCGAACGACGGGTGCCTGAACGGGGGACCGAAGGGGAGCTCGCCATGGGCCCGCCCGTAGCCTCGATTCGGGGGTGAATCCAGCCTGGTCATGGCTTGATGCGTCGCTGTGGTCCTTCGAATAACGCAACGTGTCAATGAGGTGCGCTAGATGCAACGCCAGGGAGCGCTGAGCACGTCGCTGAACATCGCTGTTCGTTTGGGGGGGGGCAGGGGGTTCGTGTGCGGTGCCAGCTGGTGAGTGGTGCTGACTAGCTCCGCCGGTCCCTGGGGGTTGGCGAAATCGTTGCCGAACGCATGGCCGCGTGCGATCCTCCAGGCATGAAGACTCGTTTCTTGGTTGTGACTTCGGTCTTGGCGCTCGCCTCCCTGGCGGTCGCCTGTGGGGATGACGACGACAATAAGGGGTCGGGCGGCAGCAGCGGCTCAGGCGCCAGCGGCGGCTCAGGCGCCAGCGGCGGCTCAGGCGCCAGCGGTGGCTCAGGCGCTAGCGGCGGCACCGCGGGCACCGGTGGCACCGCGGGCAGCGGCGGCACCGCGGGCACCGGTGGTGCTGGGCCCGCCTGTGGCACCCAGCCCACCCATCCGAGCGACGCCTGCGTCGATCTCGCGGATGAGTACGGCGCGCGGTACCCCGACGCGGAGGGCAACATGCGGTCGCTCGGCTCCATCGCGCAGGCCTGCGCCCGCAACAGCTGCATCGCCCTGCTCAACAGCCCTGACTTCTCCCCCTGCGTGCAGGCGTGCATCGACGAGGAGACAGAGAACGCCATCGCAGCCAACAACTGCTCAGCTTGCGTCGTGATCACTGTCGAGTGTGGCGCCACCGCGTGCATCAGCAGCTGCCTCAGCGATCGCGGCAACTGTGGCGCGAGCGGCGAGGAGAGCTGCTGTGATGAGTGCTTGTGCCAGAACGGCGCGTACGAGGCGCTCCAGGCTTGCACCGGGCTGCCGAACAGCACCTGCGCGCCCTTCGAGTGAGGGAGAGGGCCTCAGGGCGATGCCTGGTTGTCCTGAGGCAGCTGCTTGGTCGTCCTGAGGCAGCTGCTTGGTCGTCAGTTAGGCTGACATGATGCCAGGGGGGCCTCAGGGGGGCTCGCATCGCAGGCGCGCGGAGCTGTCCGTGGCGCCTGGGGTGCGTTTTGGGGGTTCCTGCCGGGGGGCTTGGACATGGAGCTGAAGTACGTCAGCAAGCCTGACGGTTAGGTGCCGTCCAACCCCCAACCCCCCAAAAAGCCTACGGGCCCCATGAGGTTCACTCATGAGGCCCGCGTGGCCGCTACTTAAAGCTGGCTTCTCACATCGCGGCGCCGGCCACCGCCATCACCACGTTGAGGATGATGGAGATCACGAGCAGCACCCAGCCAATGATGATGCAGATCTTGGAGATCTTGATCTTCTCAAGGGCCAAGGTGGCGTTGCCCTGCTCGGCGGCCGTCTTCGCCTGGAAGGCGAAGAGGATCGGGACGAGCGCGAGCAGACCGCAGCCGCAGAAGATGGAGACGAAGGAGAGGATGAGCCACGTCTGAACGGTCTTCTTGACGGCCTCGATGTCGCCACCGCCGCCGCCACCGCCGCCAGGCATGCCGGGCATCCCGCCCATCATGGGGCCACCGCCAGGGGGCGCCATGGGGGCACCACCGGGAGGCGCGCCATAGCCACCACCGGGGTAGCCGCCGCCGGGCGGAGGCCCGTACCCACCACCCGCTGCATGGATCTGCTCAGGCTGCTGATTGATCATTGCTCTCTCTGCTCCTCTTGTTCTTAGAAAGTCCGTGAACGTGGCGACCTGAGGCGCCGTGGGCGCCGTTTTCCTGTCAGGAAATGATCAAGGTTGGGTGCTCTCCCCGTGGCAGCCCTGCTGCCATCCTCCCGGCGCGAGCGCCAGCCCCAAGCAATGGTTCCGTGTGGTTTTAGACCCCGATCTGCGCTTCAGGACGCCGCGTTACCACCCAAGTCGGGCTACATACCCTAGATGACCCGCGTTGCTAAGAGGTTTTCTTCGCATAGCGCCCGGGCCCTCATCGCGCTGCGGCCTTCGGGTGCTGCTCTTCGTCTGCCACGGGCTAGCGAGCCACCTCGGCCGAGGGACCAAACAAGCTGGCTCCGGCGCGCTTCTGCTGCTTTCGTGGTGATGTTGACGCTGGGGTGTGAGGGCGCAGCTCAGTCAACAGGGCAGGCCTCGGCGCAGCCAGCGGCTCAGGGGGCTAGCTTGCGGCCGCGCGTCGATCGCGGGGCGCGTGTCGTGGTGGAGCCCCAGGCCGGGAGCTTCTTCGAGGCGCAGGTGACCCAAGTCACACCGTCGGCCCAGGGAGAGGAGCTGCGGGTGCAACCCACACGGGGCGAGTCCATCTCGCTGGCGGCCGCCGATGTGTACCTGCTCGCCGCTGAACCGGGCGCTCACCAGGACGCGGCAGGCCAAGCGCTCCCACCGCTCGCCGCTGGGTCGCTGCTCATTTGTCGTAGCGCCACGGGTTGGGGGGGGTGCCGCGTGATGGCGCCAGCGCCCGAGGGGTACGCGGTGGAGCTGCTCGATGGCTACACGGCGACTTGGGGCCTCAAGGACGTCATCCTCCCCACCCCGCTCACCCGGCTCAACTTGGAGCGGCGCTTCCGCGCGCTGGACGCGCAACGCCATTTCCTCGCGGAAGGGAAGGCGGCGGGCCACCCCAGGCGGCGCCCAGGCTACACCCCGGCGCATCGCGAGCGCGTGGTGGCGCGGCGCGGCGACGACTGGCACACAGCCTACGTCACGCGCTTCT
Source organism: uncultured Polyangiaceae bacterium (assembly GCA_964415255.1). Taxonomy (GTDB): domain Bacteria; phylum Myxococcota_A; class Polyangia; order Polyangiales; family Polyangiaceae; genus JAHBVY01. The sequence goes on from CAYQAC010000025.1 coordinate 39,347, forward strand.
TTGATGATGGCTCCTACCGGGTGAGCTGGGGAGACGGCGGGCGCGAATCAGACGTGCCGCCTGACCACCTGGTGCCAGAGCCGCCTTACCGCGTGAAGTTCCGGCGCGGGGCGTTCGCGCTGCGGAGGCCGGTGGTGCCGAGCTTGCCGTGGCAGCTCGTGCGAGTGGCTCAAGCGCGCGATGAGCTCTTGGTGGAGGACGCTCGGGGAGAGCAGCGCGTCGCGACGCTGCACGAGCTCATCCCGCTCCAGGACGAGCTGCCAGAGCCCGACCCGGAGTAGCTCACGGCGAAGGGGACAGCACCTGCCAGCCAAGCAGCGCAGGGCCGCGCCCAGCGGCGCTCCGGAGCTCGACGCGGAGCGCGAGCGGTCCGCGCCCAGTGATGTTGCAGCGCCGGAGGCTGACGACTCGTGGCCCGCGCTGCACCGTGCGCTCATCGCGCGCGTCGGTCGCGGTGAGATCGAGCTCAAGCACCGCGGCGCTCGCCGCGGCTATGAACTCCACGCAGCGCTCTGGAGGGACGTAGACCTCGTGGCGGGTGAGCGCCCCTTCGCTGAGCGAGACCCGAGTTAGTCCGGCTAGCTGACGTCCACCGCGCAGCAAGCCACGCGCGGCGAGCTCGGCCATCAAGCGACTGGCGGCGAGCGGCTCTGTCAGCATGACTGATGAAACCTTGGGGTCGTGTGCGCTGAGCACGGCGACTGGGCCAGGGCGCACCTGCGGCTCAAGGTCGAGCCGCGCGCGGCCCCCTGGCGTGCAGGCGAACAGCTGGGCGACTGGATCGCCGCTGCCCTCGGCGATCAAGTGGCCGTCCTCTGACCACAGCCAGGCGCGGACGCCGCGCGTGGGCGCGCCGGCGACCAGATCGATTCGGGTGCAGCCAGGGGCCAGCTGGAGCTCGTGGGAGACCAGCGTCTTGAGCTTCAGGGTGAGGGCGGCGAGCTGCTCAGCGGGCAGCGTGCCCAAACGCCGGCTCTGGGCGCGGCGCGCGGCGACCGCCGCCTTCAGCCCGAGCGCCTGACCCGCGCTGTAGCGCACCACGTCAGGGTCGGGGGGCTCGTGGTGGGCGGCGCGGGAGACCAGCAGCGCGACCAAACCACGCCCGACATGAGGGCGGATCTCCAGGCTGAGCTCGGCCGCGTGAGGAGAGCAGACCTGCAGCGAGCGGGCGCTGCCGCGGCTGGTGGCGCGCCCCAGCGTCTGGCCATCTGGAGCGAGCAGCGCGACGTCCAGGTGAGAGGCCTCTTCTGAGGGCACCACCAGCACGTCGAGGCAGGACTCCGCGGCGAGCTCAAGCGCGGTGACGGTGGGTGTGCTCACGTCGACGGGCACGGCCGCGCGCCGCGCGTCTTGCCAGCCACTGCCTAGGGTGTCGCGGTGCTCCGCGAACGCGGCCTCAAAGCGCGTCCACAGCGTCTCTTGGGGTGCCTCGGGGGTGAGGCTCTCGCGCAGCGCGGCCTCAAGCTCAGGGGCGAACAGCTGCCCCGCGATGGCCACCAAACCGTGGCCCGAGGCGACGCGAGCGGAGACGAACAAGCGCTCAGGGTGGGGCGGGCACACGAGCAGGGTGGGGCGGCGGTCAGGCCCCTCATCAGCTCCGAGCACCTGACCCTGGTCGCCGTACACGAACAGATCGACATCATCGATGCCGTCAGTCACCCGAGCGAGCAAGAGCGCGCAGCTGTTCGCGGGCACCACCCAGGTGCCGCTCACGCGGTCTCCGGGGGTGCCCGCCTCGACCTTCAGCACCACCGCAGGTCCCGCGCCGCGCGAGCGCGCCTTGGCGGCGTCATCTTGGATCAGCGCCTGACCGTTAGGCTCACCAGCCGTGATGGCGCCTGGCGGCGCCGCCAGCTGCGCGCGTGGGGCACCCCCGCAGCTCAGGCTCAGGCCGAGGCTCAAGAGCGCGAGCGCGCGCCTCATGGCTTGGGTCCTTCAGCGGGCGCGGCGGCGTCACCCTCAGCCTCGCCCTGAACAGCGCTCACGCCCTGGCTACTCACCCGGTACGCCACCGCGCGCCACACGAGCCCCGCGCCCTGCGCCTGGAGCCGTATACGTGCCTGACCATTTGCGGGCGCGCACCAGGAGACGTCCGTCGCCGCGCCGCGCTCCTGGCTCTGGTTCTCCACGCGGGCGCGCCCTTGCGTCACCTCCAGCGCGAGGCTCTCAGGTGCCCCGGCGTGCGCGGCGAGCGCCACGTTGTAGCAGGCCCCAGCGCGCGTCGGCAGTGAGAGCGTGGTGTGCCCCGCGACCCCCAGCCACTCGCGCTGGCGGGCGCCGTCGTCAGGGGGCGGCACTCGCTGACGGAGCCAGTGCAGGGCGAGCTGGTTCTTCGTGATGGTGCTGAAGTGGCCTGGCAGAGGGGGCAGCGGCCAGCGCGTGATCAGCGCGATGACGGGGGCGCCCGGCATGCCGCCCGCCGTGGTGAGCCGCACCTGGCCAGGGGTGGCGGTGCAGAACATCGCGGCGGCGTCGAGCGCCTCCGAGTGATCGGCTGCCACCAGCGCACCGTCAGGTAACCTGCGGATCTCCAGGTCTAGATCGAAGTGGATAGAGGCGCCGGGAGGGTCCGGCGGGCCGAGCAGATCGACCCGGAAACAGCCTGGGAGCAGATCGAGATCGACGCGGGCCTGACCTGCTCCGTCGCTCATCAGTGAGCGCTGAAACAGCGAGGCGTCCCCCAGCTGCTCCGCCTGGCGCTGAAGCGCGCTGAAGCGCGCTGGTAGGCTCGCCCGCGACGCGCGCGGCCCGACCGAGGTTGGCTCAATGAGCGGCCCAGGTTGCCGCGCGGGCAACCGTGAGCGCGCGCGCCGCGGGCGCTTCGCGCTGGCCGCGACCAGGCGCTCAAGCACGCCGCGCGGTGAGCGCATCTCCACGACCGCGCTCCCGAGCGCCCTGCGCGCGGCGCCACAGCGGGTGAGCTCAATGAGCCCGGCGACGCTGACGATGGGGGGCTCCGGCCGCGCGCCCTCAGCCGCTGGGAGGTGCAAGGTGAAGCTCACCCGCTCATGACTCAAGAGCACCAAGGTGGTGCAGCGCGCCGTGCTCAGCGCCTCAGCTGGCAATGAGAGCGGCCGCTGCTCACCGCGCTCCATCAGGCGCGGCGCCGCCATGTCGCTGAAAGGCAGGCGCGCGAACTGTTTTTCTACTTGGGCTGCGTCGTGCATCAACTCCGCGCGCGCTTCTGCCACGCACAACCCCAAAAAGAACGTGAGGCTCAGCCCTGGCAGCCACGCGGCCCGATGGCGCGCCGCGCTGAGGATGTTGCTGTGTGGCAACATGACTCGCCGCCGGCCTCGGCGCGCCTTCACTCGACGTGAAATGGCGCCTCGACGAAGCTCCGGGTGGCCTCATCCCAAATGAACAGGCGGTGCGCGCTGACCACGCCCTGGTCGACCGCGGTGACCAGGTAGGCGAGCTCGTGGGTGGGGCCGCCATCCCCGCCAAGGGTCATGCTGGCGGCGTCCTCTGCGGAGAAATAGGCGCCGCAGTCGAGGTGGGAGTGGAAGAAGACCTTGACCGGGCGCGCCGCCGCGCGCCCTTCGGCTAGCGCGCGCTCGAACTTCAGCGCGTTCACCTTGAAGTACTCGCGGCCCGTGCGTGGGTGGCCTTCAGGATCAGCCTGGTGGTACTTGTTCGCGAGGTTCTCGAGCTCGATCGCCTCATCTATCAAGCGTGGCTCGGAGGCGGGGCCGCTCAGGTAACCGCAGGCCTCCTCGTCCCGCGCGTAGGCCTCGCGCGCCGCCTGCTCCACGCGGGCGATGACGCCCGCGCCGATGCGGAGATCACCCTTGATCCATCCAGGCTCGGTCATGCGTCTCCTATCGGTGAGGCCCAGGCGGGCGTCAATTGCCCGCGCGGCCTCACCACACGTAGCGCCGCTCCCACTTCATGGGGGCGAAGTAGCGATCGCTCCGATCGCAGGCGATGGTCACCACCACGCCGCCGCCCTGGCTCGCTTGGAGCTCCTCTGCCAGCTTCACCGCGGCGAAGATGTTGGCGCCGGTGGAGTGCCCTACGAAGAGCCCCTCCTCCTTCGCGACGCGCTCCGACATGTCCCAGCCGTCCTCGGTCGCCACCGGGAGGATTTCGTCGGGGAGCTTGGGGTCGTAGATGTTCGGCACGATGGAGCTTGCCATGTGCTTGAGCCCCTCCAGGCCATGCAGCGCCTCAGCGGGCTCCACCGCCACGCAGCGAATGGAGTGCCCCGTCTCTGCTTGGTAGTCCTTCAAGCGGCGGATGGTGCCCATCGCGGTGCCGCTGGTGCCGAGGGCGGTGACGAACGCCGAGAGGCGGCTCCCGAACGCGTCCAAGATCTCCTGCCCGGTGCCGTGGTAGTGCGCCAGCGGGTTCGAGGGGTTCGAGTATTGGTCAGGGTAGTAGTACTTCTCGGGGTGCTGCTCCACCAGGCTCCGCACCAGGCGGATCGCCCCGTCGGAGCCCTCCATGGGGGAGGAGTAGATGAGCTCGGCGCCGTAGGCCTGGGTGATGTCCTTGCGCGCCTTGGTCACGTTCTTCGGCATCACCAGGTTCACCCGGAAGTCGAGCGCCGCGCCCATCAGCGCGTAGGCGACGCCGGTGTTGCCGCTGGTGGCGTCGATCAGGATTTTATCCTGGGTGAGCTGACCGCTCGCCAGGGCGTCCGTCACCATGCGCTTGGCCGGCCGATCTTTCACCGAGCCGCCCGGGTTACAGAACTCAAGCTTGACGTACACCTCCACGTCGGGCGCGCTCGCGGCGACGCGCTTCAGCCTGAGCAGCGGGGTTTGACCCACCGCCTCGAGGATGTTGGCGAGGCGACGAGAGCGGACGAGGCGATTGGGCTTCACCGGGTGTCTTTCGAGGTGAGGGCCGAGCGCAGCGCCGTGAGCGCGCGCCAGGCTCCGGCGGCGAGCTCACGCGTCGCCGGTGAGTGGAATGCATTTGCGTGTGGGAAAATTGCGCCCTCGCTGAGCCGCGACAGGCTCACGCGCTGGACCCCGGCGCGCTCGAGGTAGGTGAGCTCCGTGAGGGCGGCGCTGCCCACGCCGGTGGTGAGGTCCAGCGCCTCGACGCGCGCCTGGCCGCTGACGCCCACCTCAGGCAGGCGCCGCTGGCGGCTGTATTGGTCGAACAGGGGGTGGGTCAAGCGCCGCCCGCGATGGCTGGCACGATGCTCACTTCGTCCTTGCCGCTGAGCGCGGTGTCGAGACCATCCAGGAAGCGGATGTCCTCGTCGCCGACGTAGATGTTCACGAAGCGCCGCACGCCCTTGTCGTCGAGCAGGCGCTCGCGGAGACCTGGGTGCGCGCCCTCCAGGTTGTCGAGCAGCTCGCGTACGGTGACGCCCTCAATGCTCACGGCTTCTTCGCCGCCAGTGAGGGTGCGGAGCGGGGTGGGGATACGGACGGTGGTGGCCATGGGACTCCTTGTGTTGTGATGAATGGGTGAGGTGTACTGACGAATTATCAAGCGGCGCCGAGGCAGGGGCCAGCGCTCACGTAGCGCGCCTCATCCAGGGCGGTGATGGAGGGCGCGGCGCCGCACAAGGGGCAGCCAGCGCGCGAGCTGACGGGCGCACAGCGTAGCCTGTCGCGCAGCCCATCGTAGCTCTGCACGGCGCCGAAGGCGCCCTCATCGCCGCTCAAGACGCGCAGCGCGAGCTCGGCCATCAGCGCCCCTGCGAAGCCGACCAGCGGCCCCATCACGCCCGCGCTGTCGCAGTTGTCCGTGGGCTGCTCAGGCAGATCCTCGAACAGGCAGCGATAGCAGGGGCGGCCCGCGCCGCTCACCGCCCACACCGTGGCGTGCCAGCGGAGCGCGGCGCCGTGGACGAGCGGCCGCCGGGCGAGGTGACAGGCGTCCGCTGCCAGGAACTTGGAGGCGAAGTTGTCCACCCCCTCAAGCACGATGTCAGCGTTACTGACTAACTCGAGCGCGGTCTCAGGGAGCAGGCGGCCCTCGATCAGCGTGAGCTGCGCGCGAGGGACGCCGCGCCGCTCAAGGGCGCGCGCGGCGGCCTCAAGCTTCTTGGCCCCGATGTCCGAGGTGTCGAACAGGATTTGGCGGTGCAGGTTGGTCAGCTCCACCTCGTCGTCGTCCACCAGGGTGAGGTGGAC
>CAYQAC010000026.1:0-3652 GCA_964415255.1 uncultured Polyangiaceae bacterium
CGGTGGACTCCTACTGGCGCTGGTGGGTGGTGCACCTGTGGGTGGAGGGCGTGTGGGAGCTGATCATGGGCGGTATCCTCGCCTTCCTGCTCATCAAGCTCACTGGGGTGGACCGCGAGGTGATTGAGAAGTGGCTCTACATCATCGTGGGCCTGACCTTCCTCTCGGGTATCCTCGGGACTGGCCACCACTACTACTACATCGGCGCGCCACGCTACTGGCTCCTGGTGGGTGGTCTGTTCAGCGCGCTTGAGCCCCTCGCGTTCCTTGGCATGGCCATCTACGGCATCACCATGGCCAAGCGCGGTGGTCGAAAGCACGAGAACAGAACCGCGCTGCTCTGGACGATAGGCTGCTGCGTGATGTCCTTCGTGGGCGCTGGCTTCCTCGGGTTCGCGCACACGCTGCCTTCGGTGAACCTCTACACCCACGGCACGCTGGTCACGGCGACTCACGGCCACATGGCCTTCTGGGGCGCCTACGCGATGCTCATCCTCGCGATCATCACCTACGCCATGCCGAACCTCACCGGGCGTAAGCTGTTTGATAAGCCGAGCGCGACCTTCGCCTTCTGGACCTCGAACATCGGCATGATCAGCATGACGCTGGCGTTCGGTGTCGCCGGGGTGACCCAGGTGGTGCTCGAGCGGCGCATGGGGATGGAGTTCCTCGCGGTGCAAGAGGAGATTGAGATGCACTTCATTGGGCTCATCCTCGCGGCGTCGCTCTTCACCTTCGGCATCATCGCGTTCATCTACAACTTCATCCGCTATGGCTGGCCACGGGGCGAGGTCCGCACGCCCCAGGCAGCCGAGCCCGAGCCAGAGGGCGTGGGGGTCCCAGCGGGGGCCGACGCTTGAGCCCTTACTATCGCGTCATCGGTCATGAGGAGGAGGTGTTCCTCGCTGCCAGCGCGGCGCGCCTCCCCGTCTTGCTGAAGGGCCCCACCGGCTGCGGGAAGTCTCGCTTCGTGGAGGCGATGGCGGCCCGCCTCGGGCGCCCGCTGATCACGGTCGCCTGCAACGACGAGACCAGCGCCGCCGACCTCTTGGGGCGCTGGCTCGTGCGTGGCGGTGACACCTACTGGCAAGATGGCCCAGCAACGCGGGCGGTGCGCGAGGGCGCTATCCTTTACCTTGATGAAATAGCTGAGGCCCGCGAAGACGTCATCGTGCTGCTCCACCCGCTCACGGATCATCGCCGCGAGCTGTTCGTCGATCGCCACGCGGAGCACCTCACGGCGCCGCCCGAGTTTCAGCTGATCGCCAGCTTCAACCCAGGGTATCGCCGCGGGCCGAAGGAGCTCAAGCCCTCCACGCGGCAGCGCTTCGTGGCCATCGACTTCGAGTACCCGGAGGCGAGCATCGAGGTGGAGATCGTCACGCAAGAGAGCGGCGTCGAGGCGAAGATGGCCAAGCGCCTGGTGGCCTTGGCGCGCAAGATCCGCTCGCTCTCCGAGCTCGGCCTGGCGGAGACGGCCTCCACCCGCCTGCTTATCCACGCAGGGCGCCTCATCCAAGCGGGCGTGTCGCCGCGCGTGGCCTGCACTCACGCCTTGGTCGCGCCCCTGACGGATGACCCTGAGGTGAGCGCGGCGCTGCGGGACGTGGTGCACCTCGTCTGCTAAGAAGACCAACGGTTTACCGTAAGTCGCCCTCAAGTCCACAGCGACAGCAGTAGGGAGGGCGTCCCCCTTCAGGGCGGCGCCGAGCGGCTCACCATCGCGGGTGAGCCGCCATGACGCAGCTCGTCCATTCGTCTGATTTACTGACTAGATGGTGAAGCATGGGTTGGGATGAGACGCTCTTCGGCTGGCTCCACCGCGCGGTGGAGCAGCGGCGCACCGCGCCGAAGCCTGAGGTGCTGGCGCGGCGGATCACGCTCGCGCCACAAATCCCACGGCTGCGCATGCTCGCCAGCGCGCTGGCGGAGCGCCCCATCTCCATCCAGATCGCGAAGGACGACGGCGCGTTGCTGGACGACGTGCTGTTTCTCCCACCGCACTTCGATCGCTTCGAGACGCCCGAGCAGAACCAGCTCGCCTTCGCGCTGCGCGTGGCCTTCGCCACCACCGCCGCCCGGGTGTCTAGCCCACCCTGCGCGGTGGACGCGCCCACGGACGAGCGCGCGCTGGCGGCGCTGTTCGTAGCGCGCGAGGTGCTCACGGCCCTGAGCGAGGAGCTCCCGGCCGCGCACGAGGCCATGACCCACTTGGCGGAGGCGCTGCTCGCGCAGCGACCCGAGGTGCCGCGCACTCGGCAAGAGGCGCTCGACGCCTGGGCCGCCGCCCGGCTCGGCCTGCCCCTCACGAGCGCGGAGCAGCAGCTCACGGAAGCGCTCGACGAGCTGAGCTTCCCTCGCGCCCTCGCGCGGCTCGGCGCGCTGCCTGGGGCGCTCCGCGCCTTCCCGCTGTTCGGTGGCCTAGGTGTGGCCAAGCCCAAGGTGCACGCGGAGGTGCACGGAGCGAAGGACAGCGAAGCGCTCCCGACCGGGAAGGAGCACGAGGGCACGACCGTGGAGCAGGTGCGCCGCCACGAAGCGCCCAAGGACACCGACGAGCCCAACCCCCTGACCCACTCCTTCGAGAAGGTGCACACCGCGGAGGAGTACCGCGGTGGCTCGAAGCCACCCGACGGTGAAGACGACCTGGACGATCACCTGGAGGCCCTGGAGAACCTCGATCTGCGCGACATGATGCGCAGCGACGAGCGCACGCGATCGCTCCTGCGCGTCGACGTCATGCTTGAAGGCGGCGTGGGCGATCTCGCTGAGGGCGCGAGCAAAGAAGGGATCCCCTACCCTGAGTGGCACCACGACCGCCGCGTCTATCGTGAAGCCTGGTGCCGCGTGCGGGTGGCGAAGGTGAAGCCCCGCCTGCCAGACTCCGTCGCGCGCGCGAACATCGCGACGCGGCTCGGCCAGCACCGCCGTGAGGTGGACGCCATCCGCGGCGAGCTTGACCGCCTCACGCTGGAGCGGCGCTGGAGCCCACGTCAGCTCGACGGCGCGGAGCTCGATGAAGACGCCGTGGTCGATCGCCTGGCCTGCGTCGCTGCGCGCACCACCCCGCCGGAGCGCCTGCATCAAGACCGTCGCCGCGCGCTGCCCACCCTGGCCGCGCTGCTGCTCGTGGACTCCAGCCTCTCCACCGACGGCTGGGTAGAGGACACCCGCATTTTAGATCTTGAGGTAGACTCCACCTTGGCGCTGGGGGAGGCGCTCGCCTCGCGCGACATCGAGCTCGAGGTGGCCGCGTTCAGCAGCCACACGCGCTCGGACTGCCGCTTCAATCTAGTCAAGAGCTTTGACGAATCCTGGAGCGCGACCCGCCACCGACTTTTAGACATCACCCCTGACGGTTACACCCGCATCGGCCCGGCCCTGCGCCACGCCACCTCGGTGCTCTCTGGGCGCGAAGCCCAGCGCCGGCTGCTCATGCTGCTCACCGACGGCAAGCCCAACGACTACGACCGCTACGAAGGGCGCCACGGCGTCGCGGACGTCCGCCAAGCCGTCAGGGAGGCTGACGCGCTCGGCATCACGATCCACGCGCTCACGCTCGATGAACGCGGGGAGCCAGTGAACGAGCGCGTGTTCGCGCAGTTCGATGCTCGTCCACGGTCATGCCGTCGGGATACCCGTGGCTCGCATC
>CAYQAC010000026.1:3662-11810 GCA_964415255.1 uncultured Polyangiaceae bacterium
CTTCCACCTGCCCCGCATGTTCGGCGGCGGCCGCTACAGCCTGTTCAAGCACCCCAGCGACCTCGCCGCACTGATGGGCAAGGTGGTGGCGGAAGCGCGGAGCTGAGCTGTGTGGCGCGCCGCGTGGGTTTTGGGGGTTGGGTGTGGCTGCCCTTCAAGGCAGCGAGCGCACACAGCCTGCCGCCCCCAACCCTGTCACCACCCAGGGCTGATGCCACCCACCATAAACTGACATCGCCCAACCTCCATCCCCACCGGCCTCCGGTGTGGCGCTCCAATGGAACACCCACATGTTCACCGAGAAGAGGTCCTCATGGATCCTTGGCACTTCCTCTTTGCTGAACTGCACCAAGCTCGCAAGCTCAAGGATCGTCGGTAGCCGCCAATCACGCTTACCATCCAGGCTGAGCGCGGCGCAATGGGCCATCGCCCCCGCCTGATCATGCTCACCTGTCCGGACTCGCTGCCACTCAAGGCGGGTCGCGGTGTCGGTCACCGTGTGCTCGGTGGCCTCAAAGAAGTGTCCGCTGACGGGGACTGGCAACTGAGGCCTCGCCTCCGCCACGCAGCGCACCTCCCGCTCCTGCTCTAGGCTTGTCGTGTACCCGTTTCCTTGCCAGGAAGACAGATACCATGTCTCGTTTCCCCGTGTTGCCTCCGAGGAGACCGGACTGTCCACCTCCGCCACAAATACATCGGTGTTGATAGCTGGGCTTTGCCGAGTGAAGTCCACGATCGACAAAAGCTCCATGCGGGTAGGCTGGCGCCAGTCACGACGACCGCCGAGCTTGAGCGCTTCGCAATACCTCCGCGCCGCCAACCAGCTGTAGGTATCGGGCGCCGGCTCCCGCTGCCACAAGAGCCCCGTGACCTGGTCCAACACGGTCCCCGCCGCCGCGTTCACCGTGTAGCTAACGGGGTGCCCTGGCGTCCCGGGCAAGGGCCAACGCGCGTAGCCCTCCCCCACGCAGACCCCCGCAGTGCAGCCCTGCCCCTCCGCGCACGCCGAGCCCAGCGGTGAGCTACCCGAACCATCAGCGGAGCAGACCTTCGGCTGCATTCCCTCACAGAAGGTCACCTCGGGGTAGCACGGGATACACTTGCCATCGTCACACCGCTCCGAGGCAGCGCACTCATCGACACGCTCAGTGCTCACGCCGTCGGCAGCGCAGGTGACCACCGCGCTCCCCTCACACCTCGTCGTCGCGCCGGGCCGACACCCAACCACACAGGCGCCCTCCAAACAACGAGGCGTGCTCCCACCGCAGACCTCCCAGAACTCAAAGGCAGTGCGGCCAGGGTTACAAGCCCACACGGCGTCCCCATCACAGCGGACCTCTCCGAACTGGCAGGCCGCCGTGACCTTGAGCCCCGCCTCCTCGCTACAACCTCCGGCGCCGAGCGCCGCCACGCTGAAGAGCAGCGAGCTCCCACCGCGCCCAAGGCGCGGCGATGCGACGTACGCCGTGCACCAGCAGCCCGCGTCTTAGAGCCCGCCATCCAAACCTCGCCCTGCTTCATCTGCGCTCCATCTCTTGGTCAGCGACCTACGTAGAGCGCGGGAGCCTACCCGCCTTCACGCGGGGCGCAAGCAACGCAGCCAGTCGCGGTCGCTCGATCTTACTCGCGCCCTGGCCTCTGCGTGGTGCCGCTCTCATCGCACGGCGAAACTTGTACACAAACCTGACAACCGCTTGTCGTCCTAGCCACCCCCTGGAGCATGCCGTACATTCGGCGCATGGCGCCCCAACCATCGGCCCCCTCGAACCACCACCCTTGGGGCATCGGCTTCACGTCATGGGTGCTCGTCGCCTCACTCGCGGTGCTCACCGGGTGCGGGAGCGACGACGCGAGCGCAGGCGGAGCTCGCGACGCGGGTCGTGATGCGAGCGACGCCAGCCACGCGAGCGACGCGCTCCTGCCACCCGCTGATAGTCAGGCAGATGCGGGCACCGATGCAAACACCAGCGCGGACGCCGCCACCGACGCCGCTCCCCCCACAGACACGACGCTCGCGCAGGAGGCCGCCACGCTCGCGCCCGGGCAGAGCCGGAGGCTCACCACCGAACTCCCCGCGTCAGTAGTCCATTTCAATGACGAGGGCGCGGACTTCATCCAGTGGGGCTCAAGCGCGGTGTACGACCCAACTCGCCGTGAGGTCTCCTTCATCGGCAAGCGCCACAGCACTTATCCCTACCATTGGCTACTCTACGACGAAGACACCAATGCTTGGTCGAACGACCGCGCCGTGTGGTCGTCGGACGTCACCTTCGGGCATGGCTACGATCACAGCACCATCGATCCACAGACAGGCACGCTATGGCATCGCCCCTACAACGCTCGCGTCGTTTACCAGTGGGACGGCGCCTGGTCGGAGCTACCCTCAATCGACTCGTCAATCGCCTCCGTCGGTGGGCTGAGTTGGTTCCCCGGGGTTGGGTTGGTCTACGCGGATAACGCACGCATCGTCCGCTATCATGAGGGCAGCTGGACACAGCTCGCTAACTTCGGCCAAAACGGCAGCCACGATGTACTCGAGTACAACTCGACCGCTCACGTCCTGCTCTTCGGCGTCGGTGGCACGGACAACGCCGCGCTCCACAAAATCTCAGCGAGCCTTCAAATCACGCCGTGCGCGAAGCCGCCCATCGACATCGGCGCTGGAGCACAGCAGGGGCTCTTCACCGCCGACCCACGCTCAGCGACGGCCATCGCCTGGGGCAAGGGGTCTGGCGAATGGCACGAGTATGACATCACCAAGGACTCCTGGAGAGCGCTCAGCGCCTCCACGGGCGACGGCGCGGCGCCACAGGATGGCCTCCCGCCGCTGGTAGGCATCTACAACTGGTCGGCCATCGCCGCGCCCATCCCAGAGTACGGCGTCATCATGTACATTCAACGCAAAGGCTCAGAGGTCGAGGTGTGGCTCTACCGCCACTCGTGAGTGGGTCACTCGCAGCTCAGCGCGATGGGCTCACAGTTCTTCAGCCACGGCAACGAGTCGAGCCGCGGGTCCCCGTAGACGCAGTCCCACACATCGTCGGGCGGCGTGACGCCGGGGCGCTGATCAGGGGCGAATCGGTCGATGGCCTCCAGGCACGCGTCAAAGTAGCTGGCGTCTGCCACCTCACAGCGCATGGGCTCGGATTGACGATCGTAATTGTCGATGGGTGACATGCCGCCGCCGTGGTCTCGCCGCGCATAGTACACGGTGCCATCGGCCAACACCTGGAAGGCATGCCCCGAGTTGGTGCTGCAGCAGCTGTTGGTCTCATCCGCCTCGTGGGCATAGCGGCCCTCCCGTCGCTCCTTGAGCGACTCGAGCACACAGCGCGTGCGCTCGAGCACAGCCACGTTACGCACCGAGTTCTCGACGAGTTGAGCGAACGAAGGCAAGCAATGATCATCGCCCCCACAGGCCTGCACCTCGTCATAGCCTCGCGGCCCAGCACCCCCAACACCCGCGCTGCCGCCCACACCGGCGCTGCCACCTGCGCCCCCCACCCCCGCCGTGTTGCCGCCACCCCCCACGCCAGAGGAGCCACCCGTGCCATCGCTCGTGCCACCCTCACAGCCGAGCAGAAGCCCCGAGCACGCCACCATCACCCACAAAATTCGACTCATACACCGCCCATAGCACGATACCTACCACGCGATTCACCCCCCAAAGCTGTGTCACCCTGTGCCACTCAGCCAGCTGAGGCGCTCAGCACCTCGCTAGGCCTGACAGGCGTGACGCTGCTCAGCCCGCGCCCTTCAGCTGCGGCTTCGCTGCGCTCGGCGGGTGAGGCCGGCTGCCGCGCGTGATCAGGACAACACCAGTCAGGATGACTGCCATGGCGACCAGCGTCTGCCAGCCCACCTGTTCATGAGCGACGAGGGCGCCCAGTAGCACCGCGATGGGTGGGTTGACGTAAGCGTAGCTGGTCGCGAGCGCCGGGCGCACATTGTGGAGCAGCCAGATGTACGCGCCGAACCCGATGATTGAGCCGAACACCGCGAGATAAACCAGCGCGCCGATGGCGACCGGCGAGGGCACGCTGTCAATCCGCTCACCGATGGCGAGCCCAAAGCTGCCCATCACCGCGCCGCCACACAGCATCTGCGCGGCGGTGCTCATGAACGGCGCCGGCAAGTCGCGCCCGCGGCTCCACACCGAGCCAAACGCCCAGCCCGCGGGCGCCGCCAACAGGCACAGCGCGCCGAGCGGCTGAGCGCGCAGTTCCCCACCGATGTTCAAAATCAGCACCCCGATGAAGCCGATCCCCACCCCCAGCCACTCCACGCTCAGGTAGCGGCGCCCGAAGGCGACGCCGAACAGCGCCGCCCACACCGGCATCGACGCGACCGAGATGGCGGCCATCCCCGAGCTGACCCACTGCTGCGCGACGGAGACCAGCCCATTGCCGAGCCCGAGCAGCAAACACCCCATGATGGCTGCGTTTCGCCACTGGCGCCGCGTGGGCAGCGGGTGCCCGCGCCACCTGAGCCATAAGAAGAGCGCGCCGCCAGCGAACAAGAAGCGGATCCCGGCCATCAAGAACGGCGGGAACCCGCGCAGGCCAAGGCGGATCCCCAGGTAGGTAGAGCCCCAAATCAGGTAAACTGACAATAAGCCCAACACCACCGCGGCGCGGGGGGGAGGGGCGGGGAGGTCGCCGGTGGCCATGGCGCCGCTCAGGTAGAGCAATCCGTGGGGAAACGCCAGTGGGGAAGCGACCGATCGCAAACGGGGCCACGGGCGCGAGAGAACAGCGCGACGCAGCGCACTTGGCGCGCGCTTTCGGGGCCACGCCGGGCGAGGTGGTGCTACACCGCCCCGGCCGATGAGGACCTCCAAGCACTGCGCTGCGCTGGCGCCGGCTCGCCTGGGTGGGCGCGATGGATCGCGACGCATCCAAGGCGAGAGTTTGGAGGGCCAAAGCCAACCAGCGCGGGCCCATCGGACACGGGCAGCGGCGTCCCGAATCGACGCGCTCGCTCATCGGTTTTTGGGGGTTTGGCGAGGTGACTCACGATGCGCATCATGACCTTCAACGCCAACGGCCTCCGCTCGGCGGCGAATAAAGGCTTCTTCTCCTGGTTCCGCCGTCAGAAGGTGGACGTGCTCTGCGTGCAGGAGACCAAGGCCCAAGCCGAGCAGCTCACGGGCGCGGTGTTTCGCCCGCGCGGCTACCACGTGGCCTTCCGCGACGCGACCACCAAGAAGGGCTATAGCGGCGTGGCCATCTACAGTCGGCAGCAGCCCGACGAGATCCGCACGGAGCTCGGCTTTGCGCCGTTCGACGAAGAGGGGCGCTACCTCGAAGCGCGCTTTGGCAAGCTCAGCGTGGTGTCATTCTATATCCCCTCCGGTTCGTCAGGTGAACTGAGACAGAGCTTCAAGCTCGAGGTGATGGCGTGGCTCGCGCCCATCATGCGCCGCTGGCTCGCGAGCGACCGTGAGTATGTGCTGTGCGGCGACTGGAACATCGTGCGCGCGCGCGGCGACATCAAGAACTGGACCTCGAACCAGAAGAACTCAGGCTGCCTGCCTAGTGAGCGCGCCTGGCTGAACGGCCTGATCGCCGACTCCTCGGGGGATGGCTCGCCGCAGCCGAAGCGCGGCTGGGTGGACACCTTCCGCGCGCTGAAGCCGGACGCCACCAGCGACTACACCTGGTGGTCGAACCGCGGCGCCGCGCGCGCGAACAACGTGGGCTGGCGCATCGACTACCAGCTCGCCACGCCGGGGCTCGAGCAGCGGCTGCTGCGCTGTAAAATCAGCCCAGAGCCGCGCTTCTCCGATCACGCGCCGTACAGCGTGGACTACCAAGACTGAAGCCCGCGGCGACGGCGCTGGCTCCTCCTCAGCCAAGCCCAGCTAGGCCTTTGAGCCCTCGCTGGCGAAGCCGAGCGCGGCGTGGCAGCATCAGCGCATGCGCCGCCTGCTCGCCACCAGCTTCTTCCTCGCTTGGCTCGGCGTCCTCGCCTTGCCGCAGCAGGCAGAGGCGAAGAAGGAGGGCTTCAACCCGAGCAGCTGCTCCTTCGCTAGCAAGCGGCTCTACGGCAACGTGAAGGTGGTGACCTCCTTCCCGGACGTCCGCGTCAAGGTCGTGTCCTCCTTCCCCGATCTGAACGTGAAGGTGGTGGACAGCTTCCCTGACAGCTGCGGTCGCTGGAAGATGGTAGACAGCTTTCCCGACTTCACGGTCCAGTTCGTAGACAGCTTCCCTGACGTCAAAATCCGCTACGTGGAGTCGTTCCCCGGGGTGCCCTGACGGCGCAGCGCGAGGCCGCTGCTGGGTCAGTCGGCACGGGCGACGCCTGACCCAGCGGGCGGCTGACTCAGCGCCTCCCCTGGGCCGGGTAGCGCGGTGCCCGACCCCTAAAACCCGCTGAGGTGGCTTCACCCTCTGAAGCCAGGGCGACGATGGGGCTCGCGCTTCAGGCGCCTGTCAGGTCGCTGGGGGACCTGCTCATCATGTTCGGGGGATCGGGGGTTGGACGGCACCGCGTCGCGAAGCGCCGCGAGCACCACTCTTGATCGACATCCGCCGCGATGTAGCCGAAGCTCGGCCCCATGAAGCTTCGACCCATCCAGGCAGTGGCCGACGAGCTCGGCCTGAACTCGGACGACGTCATCCCGTGGGGGCGCGCCCGCGCGAAGATCTCCCTCGACGCGGCGGGCCGCCCGGAGGCAAAGGGGAAGGGGCGGCTCTTGCTCGTGAGCTCGATCAACCCCACGCCGCCGGGCGAGGGGAAGACCACCACGTCAGTTGCCCTGGCTATGGGCCTGCGCCTGCGTCAGCGCCGCGCCGTGCCCGCGCTGCGCGAGCCCTCGCTGGGGCCAGTGTTCGGCGTGAAGGGCGGCGGCACCGGCGGTGGGCGCGCCTCGCTTGAGCCCGCCGAGGACATCAACCTGCACTTCACGGGTGATCTCCACGCCATCACCGCGGCGCACAACCTGCTCGCCGCGCTGGTAGACAACTCACTTTACTTTCGCAGCCCGGTGGAGCTTGAGCCCACGCGCGTCCGCTGGCGCCGCTGCCTGGACATGAACGATCGCTTCCTCCGGAACGTGATGGTGGGGCTCGGCGGCAAGGCGCACGGCGTGCCTCGCGAGACGTCGTTCGACATCACGGCGGCGAGCGAGGTGATGGCGATTTTAGCGCTGTCTTCCAGCCTGGAAGATCTGGAGGAGCGCTGCGCGCGCATCGTGGTCGGACAAACCCGCGACGGCGAGCCCGTCAGGGCCTCTGACGTGTTCGCGGCGCCGTCCATGGTGGCCCTGCTGCGCGACGCGATGATGCCCAACTTGGTGCAGACGCGCGAGGGTGGCCCGGCCATCGTCCACGCGGGGCCGTTCGGCAACATCGCGCACGGCTGCAGCTCGATCGTGGGCACGCGCCTGGCGATGGCCTACGCCGACGAGGTGATCACCGAGGGCGGCTTCGGCTTCGATCTGGGAGCCGAGAAGTTCCTAGACATCAAGTGTCGCGCCGCGGGGATCTGGCCGCGCGGCGTGCTGGTGGTGGTGACGCTGCGCGCGCTGAAGCACCACGGCGGCGCGGCGCCGAACGCGGTGGCCGAGCCGAATCGTGAGGCGCTGGTGCGTGGCTTCGAGCACCTGGAGAAGCACCTCGAGTCGATCGCGGCCTTCGGCCTGCCCGCGGTGATCGGCGTCAACCGCTTCCCCCAAGACACGGAGGCTGAGATGAATGAGCTGCGCGCCTTCGCGCGCGAGCGCGGCGTCGCAGTGGCGGCGCACGAGGGCTTCGGTCAAGGCGGTGAGGGCTCCCTCGAGCTGGCGGACACCGTGCTGTCGATGCTCGACGCGACCGACGCCGCGCCGGCCAAGCCGAAGTTCCTCTATGAGCTGAGCGACGCACCGGAGGCTAAGCTGACGGCCATCGCGCGCACCGTGTACGGCGCGCGGGACGTCCACCTGACGGCCCAAGCGAAGAAGGATTTGGACGCGGCGGTGGCGCTCGGCGGAGGCACGCTCCCCATTTGCATCGCCAAGACCCACCTCTCTTTGTCAGATGACCCGACCAAGCGGAACCGCCCACGGGACTTCGACATCACCGTGAGGGAGGTGCGCCTGAGCGCCGGCGCCACCAGGAAGCCGGCGCCGGCGCTCAGGCGCACCTCCCTCACGGTGATGTC
>CAYQAC010000026.1:11820-25481 GCA_964415255.1 uncultured Polyangiaceae bacterium
CCGGCTTCCTGGTGGCGCTCACCGGCGACATCCTCACCATGCCCGGCCTGCCCCGCGAGCCCGCCGCCAAGCGCGTGGTCGTGCACCCTGACGGCCGCGTCACAGGGCTGATGCAAGGCGAGTAGCGGACACCCACGCGGGAGGCTACGCTGCCGAGACAGGCAGGGTACCGGACGTGGGAGGCAAGGCATGACGAAGCAGCGCCAGGGGGTTTGGGGGGTTGGCAACGCACCGCGCGCGCCTGGGCAACCAACCGAGCGGGGTGCACCTCACGGCGGCGCAGCTCAAGGCAGCATAACTGACGATAGCGCTCCCGAGAGCACGCCGCGTGAGGCGCGCAGCCGGCGGCTGCTCCGCGCCGCTTGCGCTGGCGTGCTGCTGCTGCTCCCAGCGTTTGGCGTGGCTGGCTGCCTCTTCAATGACGACACTGGCGACCTCTCAGGGAGCGGCTGTGGTTCAGAGAGCCTGCGCTGTGACGGCGCGACGCTGCTCGAGTGCACTGGTGGCAGCTATCGGGTGCGCGCTATCTGCACCGGGGAGACTCCCTTCTGCTTCGCGGGGGGCTGCCAAGAGTGCATCGGGGGGCCGGAGGAGCTGGCCACGGGGCGCTGCGGCAGCAATGGCTACGCGACTGGGCCACTGCCGGGGCCAGAGCGCCCGGCGAGCTTGGAAAGCCTGGAACAAGTGGTGGTTGACCAGGGGACGGGACTCCTCTGGCAGCGAGAACCAGCACCAGGAACGTACACCTGGGCGGAGGCGTACAACTACTGTGACGAATTATTCCTAAAGGAGTTCGACTGGACCGTATCGGGCTGGCGCTTGCCCACGCGGATGGAGCTGATCTCCTTGGTCGACTACTCCCGGCGTGACCCAGCGATCGACACCACAGTTTTCCCCATGGTATTAGAGCCCCACGAGGTCGACCCCACCTTCTGGACTTCATCTGTGCGTACTGAGGGGCAAGGCTGGTGGCACGTGAACTTCCGCGACGGCCTGGTGAACCTCGCAGGCGCTGATCAGCGCCTCCAGGTCCGCTGTGTTTTGGGTTCCCAGAGGCAGCTCCCACCACGAGGGAACTTCTTCGAGGTGACCGGGAACACGGTGGTGGACACCGCGACCGGCCTTGAGTGGCAACGGGAGACCTCAGCCACCAAACAATCGCGCGAGGCGGCCCTCAACACCTGCGCTACGCTCAGCGTGGACGGTAAGGCTGGCTGGCGCCTCCCCACCGCAGCTGAGCTGAGCAGCCTGGTGCCGGGCAGTAAGATCACGGCGCCCGCCATCAACGAGGAGACCTTCCCAGGCACCCAGCCCGAAGGCTACTGGAGCGCCACCCTGCTCGCCGGCTCAGAAGACCCTTGGTACGTCAGCTTCACTAATTACAACCCCGTGACTGACCATTGGGACCAGGCTGAGGAGCGCTGGGTGCGCTGCGTCCGCCTCACGCCAGAGGCCACGCGCTAGAACGACAAACGGTTTACCGTTTGTCGTTCTCAAATCAGCAACTAGAGCGGTGCGAAGGGAAGCAGCAGCACGCGGAGAGCCCGGGACGGCAAACTGATCGCCGCTCTAGCGCTCTGGGGTCGCAGATCCTGCGCCGTTCGGCGCTCATGTTGAGCACGCTAGCGCGACGTGCGGTCGCAGCTTCCCACTGCGACCTGCAATATAGTTCAGTCGCACGGAGCTGAGCAGGTTGCTCGGTGGCCGAATGAAGTGTAATTGGGGCCGTCGTATTCGCTCACCGAGTCCAAGGCCTCAGTTTGCCGAGTGATAGCGCGCAAGAACTGCGCCGCCCGATGCGCCACGCGCAACACCTGACCATCGAAATGTGAGCACCTGCGGCGCTAGACAACCGGCGCGCCACCTCGCACACTCCAGGCCACACTTGCCTGAACAGCTTTGCTTACTCACCTTGAGGCCTAGGAGAAAGCACATGCACCCACCCCACCCACCGCGGCACCGAAGGTTTGCTGGTCTCATCTTCGCCGCCTGCCCGCTGGCGCTGTTCGGCGCCTGCACCGCTGGCACGCCAGACGACTCGCCCCAGGAAGTCTCGTCCGCTCCCCTGAGCATGCCGCTCGGCTGTGAGGATGCTCCCTTGAAGATTGAGGACAGGCTCCTCAGCCGCATCTGCCAAGCCGGCCGCACGGAGGACAGAGTCGCCGCCACGGTGTGGCTGGTCGTGGAAGAGTCCGCCTTCAAGAACGTCCGAACCGAAGACTCAGTCGCCCTGTGGGAGTCCATCTCTCCCGAGTTCCGACGGATCCGCCAGCAGTTCGTGGACCGCCTGGCAGCCGACTTCCCAGGCGTAGAGGTGGCGCCAGCGCCCAACGTCGACGACCCCTTCGTGACGGTGGTCGCGCCCGGCTCAGAGCTGCTGAGGTTGGCAGGCGAGCGGGGCGTCGCTGACGTCACCACTTCGATCGATGAGTCGGAGGGGGACCTTGAACCAGCCGCGAGTCACTTCAATGTCACTGAGAACTTCGCATGGCTCAACCTGTTCGGGGTCAAAGGTGGTGGCGTCACAGTAGCGGTAGTCGAGGGCAAAGGTTATTGGGATTCTGTGGCCAACCTCTCCGGTTACCCATCAGGGAGCTGTATTGATATCTACGGCACACCCTTTGCCTGCTCAGACCCCACGCTCACACCCATTGCCTGGCATCCTAGGGCGGCCGCTTCGATCATTCGCAACTCGGTCGCGTCTGTCGCTGAGGCTGCGCCTGAAGTGACACTCATCAAGGGCGCTTCCCAGCACGGGCTCGTGGCGGCTGCGAACTGGTGCCTCAATCAGGGTGCTCGCGTATTCAATCGAAGCACGGCAGACTTGGGACACACTGACCAAAAGGCACACGAGCGCTACACTGACTATATTGCTATGTGGCACCCCTTTGCGCCACTCATCGCAGCCTCCGCGGGCAATGAAGGTGTGAGCAATAGAGTCGGCCACCGCCTCCACAACGGCTTAGTCGTTGGCGGGAGTGACGACGCGCCGACCCAAGAAACGGTCGCCCTTTGGAACGACGGCCCCACAGATGGGTCCCAATCGGTCAACACGAATGGAACGAAGGGCTGGGAGCTCCCTCATCTTGTTGCTCAAGCCAAGAAGGTCGACTGGGCTGGCGCGGCCCCCGGCACAAGCACGGCAACGACGGGTACCAGCTGGTCAGCCCCGCAGGTAGCAGGGGCGGCCGCCCGGATCCTCGGCAACAACCCCAACCTCAACGGATGGAACGCAGCTGTGATGGCCGGTCTGATGGCCACAGCGTACAACATCGACGGGCCTGAGCTCGACCTAGCGGACAACGTGGACGACCGTGATGGCGCTGGCTTGCTAGATGCACTAGCAGCCACCCTCACACTCGCTGCAAACGCGAAGCGCGATGGTGGAAACACGCCGGCTCAGTACGGTCACGACTACGAGTTCATTACATCCTCGAGCTTCCCTGTGGGCACGTGGCACCCCGAGATATACTCGGCTTACGTGCCAGCGGGCAGCACATTAAAGGTTGCCTCAGTTATGTTCGCGCCGGCAGTATGTTCAGACAACACTGGACCGTGCCCCGCATCACCGATACCACTCCACTGGTTGCACGTGAGCGCACCGGGGTTCACCAAAGTGGTGGGCAACACCTCCCAGGGCTACCAGTTTGCGGCAATCAAGAATACAACCGGAACAGCTCAAACCTACACTATTCGCCTCATCATGACCAATTGGGCAGGCGCTCACCTAAGCAAGCGAGGCATTGCATGGCACGTTCGATGATTGCCGGGAATATGCTCGGCGTGTTCGGTCTGATATCGCTCGTCGCGCTTGGGTGCGACAGCGACAGCGACAACCAAGGCAAGGCTGGCTCGGGCGGCAGCGCCGCCTCCTCCACCGGCGCAGCAGCGGGCTCGGGCGGGGCCTCCGGCAGCGCTGGCGGCGGCTCAGGAGGCACCTCCGGGCGCGCCGGAGGTGGGTCGGGCGGCACCGCTGCCGGCAGCTCAGGCGGTCATGCCGCTGGCGGCTCAGGCGGCACCTCTGGGGGTGGTACGGGGGGCTCACAGTGCGGCGGCGGCACCGCAGGGGAAGGCTCAGGCGGGGCCTGCAACGGCCACTACCGATGTTCGCTCGAGAGCCTGTGCTGCGCAGAGGACTGCGGGGCGCCCACATCGCTCTTCGACGCCGATGGTTGTTCGAGGGACCACTGTTGGAGTGATGGCGACTGCGAGCAGAATAAGACGTGCGTGATCCAAAGTATGCTCCGCGCGGGCTGCATTCGCGGCCCAGTCGACCTATGTGAGGTGTTGGATGACGGCTCTTGTAGTTGCGTGTTCGCTGCGGTGTGCCACCAGGGCGGGCTCTGCATGACGGACCCGCCCGCGGAGCGCTGCCCTGTGCCCGACAGCTGTGAGGAGCTGAAGGGCAAGATCTTCAGCATGGAGTACGCTAGCCCAGGCCTCGAAGGAGACGCCCTCGCGCAAGTCGAGAGCTGCCTCGCAGCCCACCAAGCTCGCGCCAACACACTCAACTGCGGCGACTAGGTCGTCTTAGAGCGCGACCGGTGCGCCAGCGGTCTGAAGTCAGTACAGCTAACTACTGACGCGCGGCGGCTCCCTCAAGCCGCCGCGCCACGCGCCCTACTATTTTCCGTGTGGCTTTACTGAAGCAGACGCTTCACGCCGAGCGCGATGGCGATGACGACCAGCCCCAGGATGATCAGCGCGCGGACGCCGGCGCGTGACTCGCGCTTGGCGTCGACTCGGTAGCGCTCGACGCGCTGCTCGAGCTCCTCCGCCGCGCGCTTCGCGGCGCCGCTCGGGTCGCTGAGCAGCCGGAGCTTCATCGAGATCGCCTGGAGCCGGGCGATCGCGGCGGCGGGGGCGTCATCCACGTAGCGCTCAGGATCGAGCAGCTGGGCCGTGCGGATCCCCGCGTCGATCAGCACCTCTTGATCGGTCGGGATGGGGCCATGCTTCAGGAGCCGCGCGTGGACCGCGTCGCTGTCCGTCTCGGCGATCGCGCGGTGCAGCTCGGCGATGGCCTCGGCCTCCTCACCGCTCGACTCGAGCGGCGCACCAGCGGTGCCGCAGTAGTGACACACGCGGCCCTCCACCGTGGCACCACAGTTGACGCAGCTCACGGCGCGAGCCTACCAGCAGCGCGGCGGCTTCGGGAGCGGCCTCGGCGCGATGGCGCACCCCATTTCCGGGGGCGCAGCATGCTGCGCCCCTATGCCGCGATGGCGCACCCGATTGCAGCGGGCGCAGCCTGCTGCGCGCCACGCCGTCCGCGATCTTTGGGTCTTGCATTGCCCAGCGCGCGCCTCCGGGAGCCGTGAGGCTGCCTGTGGCTTGGGAGCCCTCCCAACCCCCAAAAACCCTGAACGCTGCGCCACAAGCTGCCGCGGCGGAAATCGACGGACGCCGGGCGCCGCCATCGTGTAGGCTGGGACATGTTCGAGACCGCTCTGCGCGAGTGCCTGACGTTCGACGACGTCATGCTGATCCCCGCTTATAGCGAGGTGCTCCCCGCCGACGTGAACGTCACCAGTCGGCTCACCCGAAACATCGAGCTCAACATCCCGCTCCTCAGCGCGGCGATGGACTCGGTCACAGAGAGCCGCATGGCGATCGCGATGGCGCGAAGCGGCGGCATCGGCGTCATCCACAAAAACCTCCCGCCGGAGCTGCAAGCCGTGGAGGTGGATCGCGTGAAGCGCGCGGAGAGCGGCATCATCACGGATCCTGTCACCTGCGCGCCGACGCAGTCGCTGCGCGAGGCGCTCAGCGTGATGGAGCAACACGACATCTCCGGTGTGCCGGTGGTGGAGGGGCGCGTGCCGGTGGGGATCCTCACGCACCGCGACATCCGCTTCGAGAACAACCTCAATCAGCCGATCAGCGCGCTGATGACGACGGAGCTGGTCACCGTGCCGCCCGGCGTCGCCGCGGAGGACGCGCGGCAGCTGCTCCACAAGCACCGCATCGAGAAGCTGCTCGTGGTGGAGAACAATGAGCTCATCGGGCTCATCACCATCAAGGACTTGATGCAGGCCAAGCAGAACCCGCTCGCCTTGAAGGACGATCGCGGTCGCCTGCGGGTGGGCGCGGCGCTGGGCCCCGGCGCGGAGCTGACGGCGCGCGCCGATGCGCTGGTGGAGGCGGGGGTGGACGTGCTGGTGGTGGACACCGCGCACGGTCACTCGAAGGGCGTGCTCGACGCCGTGCGCAGCACCAAGGCGCGGCACCCGAGCGTGGAGCTGATCGCCGGTAACATCGCCACCGCGCGCGCGGCGGAGGCGCTGATTGAAGCGGGCGCTGACGCCATCAAGGTGGGCATCGGCCCCGGCAGCATCTGCACCACACGCATCGTCGCGGGCATCGGCGTGCCGCAGATCACCGCCATCAGTGACTGCGCTGGTGTCGCACGGAAACACGGCGTCCCGGTGATCGCCGACGGCGGCGTGAAGTACTCCGGTGAGGTGGTGAAGGCGATCGCGGCGGGCGCGTCCTCGGTGATGATCGGCTCCTTGTTCGCCGGCACGGATGAGTCCCCAGGGGACCTCGTGCTCTACCAAGGCCGCAGCTACAAGGTGTACCGCGGCATGGGCTCGCTCGGCGCCATGAAGCGCGGCAGCAAAGATCGCTACGGGCAGTCGGGCACGGCGGACGAAAAGCTGGTGCCGGAGGGCATTGAGGGGCGGGTGCCCCACCGCGGCAACGTGGGGTCCATCTTGGCGCAGCTGGTCGGCGGCCTGCGCGCGGGCATGGGCTACACCGGCAGCACCACCGTCTCTGCCCTGCAAGAGAACGCCGAGTTCATCCGCATCACCGGCTCAGGCCTCCGCGAGAGCCACGTCCACGACGTGATCATCACGGAGGAGGCCCCGAATTACCGCACGTGAACTGAGCACGCTAGACAGCGCACCTGACAATACACCCAGCGCTCAGGTAGGGGCGGGTCTCAGACCCGCCCGCTAGACAGCGCACCTGACAATACACCCAGCGCTCAGGTAGGGGCGGGTCTCAGACCCGCCCGCTAGACAGCGCACCTGACAATACACCCCAGCGCCCACTGGCGCTCCTCAGCCGCCCAGATCGAAGCGATACAAAAGCCCGATCTGCGCGCCGAGCACCGTGGCGGTGCCGGAGCCCTCGGCGCAGCCATCGAGATCGATCGGGTCGTTGCTCAGCTGGTGCGCCTGCAGCTCACCCCGCGCGATGAAGGCGAGGTTCCGCTCCACCTCCACCTCCGCGCCGACGCCCACGCCAATGGCGAGCCGCGCGGCGCCGCGCGCGCTGCAGCGGAAGCCAGTGGCTGGCGCGACAGACGGGGTCCCGCTTGAGAGAGTGGTGCCGTTGGCGTTCAGGGCCTGCCAGCTGAGCCCGAACATCCCCTGGATGAACAGCCCCGCGGTGTCGCTCCGCAGCGGGTAAACGCGCCCCGTGAGCCAGCCCACGTCCGTCGCGCGCTGCACGGAGACGCTGTACGCTTGATGGGGCGCCGTCTCCTCAGAGCCGAGCCCAAGCCGCTGATACGAGAGCCCGATGGTGAACAGCCGGTTCGGCGCGAACCACAGCCCACCGCCGTAGGCGATGTCGCCGCGCGAGCCGCTTGCGTAGCCCTCCGTCTGACCCTCCAGGCGGCCGAAGACACCCCCGTCGATCCCCAGGCCCAGCGTGAGCTCCGGGGGCGGAGCGCTTTTCCCTGCAGAATCATCCGCGGGGGTGGCCTGCGGCGTGGGGGGCTGCTCTTCGCCTGGATCGTAGCTGGGCTCCGGCGCGGGCTCTGGCTGGGGCTCTGGCGGTGGCGTCGGGTCCGCCGGCGGCTCAGCGGGTGGTTCGGCTGCCTCACCACTTGTACCCTCCCCGTCGCCACCCTCGGTGGGCTCCGCCGGCTCGTCCGTGACTTCAGGGGGAGCCAGCGGCGCCGGCTCTCCAGCCTCAGCCTGCGCCCAAGCAGTCGACGAAGCGCTCACACACAGCGCCACCACGCACCCAAGGATTCGACGTGACATCGCGCCGACTATCTCCCCGACTGGCCTCCCCTGGCAACCAAGTCACGGCTCCAGATCACCGACCCGGTGAGGAGGCTCATGGAGACCGGCGCGCGGCCTTGGTGAGGCTAGCGACCCAACAGCCCACGCCGGCTGAGCTTGGCGGCGGCTTGTCGGGCCATCAGCTGGCCCTTGGTGCGCCAGGTGATGAGCTGGCGGCGCGCACACGCCGCCTGACGCATGATCCGCCGATCTAGCTGGGCCACGCGCGCCGTCTCAGCGGCCGCGACGGCGAAGCAGGCGACCACCAGGGCCAGTAGTGCGAGAGCGGAGCCGAAGGGCCCCACCCAGGCGAAGAGGTTGTCGAACAGCATCAGGACCTCCCGTGGCCAATTCTGGCCGCGCGGTCCGTTTTAGCCATTTGCCGCACCGTGTCAAGACGTGGGGGTGCCGATTTCTGCCGGCTCCACCTCGAAGAGGCTAAGCACAATCGCCGCCAGCGCGTGCATCACCTCCAGCTCATCTTCCTCCGCGGAGGGATCAAAGAAGTCGTGCAGCGCGAGGCCATCGAGCACGCCGAGCAGCAAGCGTGGGATCACGTGCGCGGCGATCTTCGGGCGGATCCGCAGGCTCTCCAAGCTCTCCACCACCCCCTCCGCCACCTGCTGACGATTGTCCTGAAGCATCTGGCGCAGACGCGCTTGGAGCTTCGGATCGTGGAGGCCCTGCGCCATCAAATCCGCCAGCACCTTGAGCTCCGGCCCCGTCTTGCGCGCGGCGCGCAGCTCCGTCAACGCTCGCAGCACGCGCTCGTGCGGCTCCCCAGGCTGCGTCCACGCCTGGCGCACGCGGTCGCGCAGGGTGTCCGCGCAGCGCTGCAGCACCTGCTCGATCAGGTCGTCCTTGTTCTCGAAATGATAGTGGACCGCGCCCTTACTCAGGCCCGCGGCGCGCGCGATGTCGCTCACCGAGGTCTTGGCGTACCCCTGCGCCGCCAGCGTCTTCAGCGCGGCGTCGAGCACCTGCTGGCGGCTCACCTCGCTCTTCTTGTAGCTGCCTCGAACCCGCATCATCAGCGACCGCGTCAGCCACCTGACCGACCACGAGCCCTCTTCCTACGCCGAGCCCATGCTCAGGGCCAGGAGAACCCCGCCCTGCTGCGTCCATGCAGCGTGGAGCGCCTCACGTAGGGGCAGGTGGGGGTTGGACGGCACCGCGCCACGCGGCCCTGTGAGCGCGCCCCTGCACCGACGGGGCTAGGCGCTCAAAGCGACGCCGCGGAGGCTTCCGCGTTTGACAGGCCGGCCCCCGTTTGCCAGATTCCGTCGCGGAGAGATGACCGAGTGGCCGAAGGTGCCTGATTCGAAATCAGGTGTGCGGGTGACCGTACCGTGGGTTCGACTCCCACTCTCTCCGCCGCGGGCCTAACCGGGGCCTCCGCTGCGCCCCAGGTCGCAGGGTGGAGGCAGCGGCAGGCAGCCCCTGCGCTCAGGGCTTGTTGAGCGGGTCAATAGCGTGTACTCGCTGTGGGCCTTGGAGAGGTGACCGAGTGGCCGAAGGTGCATGATTGGAAATCATGTGTACGGGCAACCGTACCGAGGGTTCGAATCCCTCCCTCTCCGCAAGTTGACGCAGCGTGGCTTAGGCCACGCTGAAGCGCAGCTCCCCAACCCGCTCAATGGTGATGTCAATCGCGTCGCCCGAGGCGAGCGGCCCCACCCCGTGAGGCGTGCCGGTGGCGATCAAGTCCCCCGGCTCAAGCGTCATGAAGCTGGACGCGAAGGCGATGATCGTCGGCACCGAGAACACCATGTCGCGCGTGTTCCCTGCCTGACGCAGCTCACCGTTTTGCCGAAGCTCGATGCCCAGCTCCTCCGCGCCTGGGAGCACCCGCGCCGCATCGCCCGCCTCAAGCGCCCCGGCCAAGACCACCCAAGGCCCCACCGGGCAGAAGCCGTCAAAACCCTTAGCGCGCGTCCACAGCCGATCGCGCTTCTGGTAGTCGCGCGCGGTGATGTCGCACACCACCGTGTAACCGCCCACCGCCTGCGCCGCCTCCTCAAGCGAGGCCGAGCGCACGCGGCGCCCGATGATCACGCCGAGCTCCGCCTCAAAATCCGTGCGCTCCACACCATCAGGTAAGCTGACTGAGCCACCCGGCGCCAACAAAGAGGACGGCGGCTTGAAGAAGAGCACCGGCTCCGTGGGCACCTCCCCCGCCATCTCCTTCGCGTGCTCCCGGTAGTTCTTGGCCACCCCGATGACCTTCGAAGGCACAACGGGGGGCAGCAGCGGGCCCAGCTCCGAGGCCACAAGCCGCTCCCCGGTGGGCACGCCGCCCTCCCATGGGGGCGCGCTGAGCAGCGTGAGCCCGCCCTCATCCAGCAGGCCTTGCACCACCGCGGCGCCCACATGGGACAAGTCACCTGACGAAGCGGGCGACGCCGTCGCGGCGCTCGCCACGATAGACAAGCTACCTGACGAGCTGCCCTCACGCAGCGCGCGGACGAAGCGGCTCACGGTGCCTGCGTACGGCTAGAGTCCTGCGTGCGGCTAGAGTCCTGTGGCGTCCAACGGAGGCGCGGCCGACGCGCGGCGCCGGCCTCATCCAAGCGACGGAGCGCCGTCAGGTGCGGCGCGCCCTTCACCAGCTCAGGCTCGCGCGCTGCCTCCGCGGCGATGGCTTCCATGGCGCTGACGAAGGCGTCTAGCGCGCTCTTTGACTCCGTCTCCGTGGGCTCCACCATCATCGCGCCGCGCACCACCAGCGGGAAATACACGGTGGGCGCGTGGAAGCCGTAGTCCAAGAGGCGCTTGGCGATGTCCAGCGTCTTCACGCCCGTCTGCTGCTCCAACACGCGGTCCGTGAACACCGCCTCGTGGAGCGGCGGCGTGTCGTAAGCCAGCGGGAACGTCTCCGCGAGGCGCTTCGTCAGGTAATTGGCGTTCAGCACCGCCATGTCGCTCACCGCGCGCAATCCCTCCGGGCCCAGCTCACGGATGTAAGTGTACGCGCGCACCGCCATCCCGAAGTTGCCGAGGAAGGAGCGCACCTTGCCGACGCTCTGCGGGCGCTCCGGATCCACACGGAAGGCGTCGCCGTCACGGCGCACCACCGGCGTGGGTTGGTACGGCGCCAGGAAGCGCTTGAACGCCACCGGCCCAGCGCCTGGCCCGCCACCGCCGTGCGGCGTGGTGAAGGTCTTGTGCAGGTTGTACTGCATCACGTCCACGCCGGCGTCCCCCGGCCGCGCGCGGCCGAGCACCGCGTTCATGTTGGCGCCGTCCCCGTACACGAGGCCACCCCGGGCGTGCACCAGCGCGGCGAGCTTCGGCATCGCCTGCTCGTACAGCCCGAGCGTGTTCGGGTTGGTGAGCATCATGCCGGCGACGTCGTCCCCCGCCGCCTCCAGCGCGCGCGCCAGCACCTCCGGCTCCACCACGCCAGCGGACCCCGCCGGGAACGACTGCGTCTCGAAGCCGTTGAGCGCGCAGCTCGCCGGGTTCGTGCCGTGCGCGCTGTCCGGGATGAACACCTTGCGCGGCGCGCGCCCCGCCGCCTGGTGGTGCGCGCGGATCATCATCAGCCCGGTGAGCTCGCCCTGCGCGCCCGCCGCTGGCTGCAGGCTCACCTCATCCATCCCAGCAATTTCCGCGAGGATTTCTTGTAGGCGCACCATGATCTCAAGCGCACCCTGCGCCAGGTGATCGGGCACGAGCGGGTGCAGCGCAGCGAAGCCGCCGAGGCGCGCCGCCCACTCATTGACCTTGGGGTTGTATTTCATGGTGCACGAGCCGAGCGGGTAAAAGCTCGTGTCGATGGAGTAGTTCCACTGCGACAGCCGCACGAAGTGCCGGAACGCCTCCGGCTCGCTCACCTCCGGGAGGCCCGCCGGCTCACGCCGCGCGAGCGCGCCGAGCGCGACCCGTGGGTCGATCGCCGGCACGTCAAGCGCCGCCACGGACGCGCCATGCCGCCCGGCCGCCCCCAGCTCGAAGATGGGCGGCTCAACAAACTGGATCCCTGCTCTCGCTTCTCCAGGCACTTCGCTCTCCTCAGTTCCGTAGGCTGACGATCCGCGCTCGCGGCACCGAGCCGGCGAAGCCGCCCGTGAGCCGCGCGGCCACCACATCGCTCTGACGGGGCCGTCGTTCTGATGGGGCGCGCCTCGCCCCGTTTTTCTTCAAGATAATTTACTAGCTCACTCGTCCCAGCCGCCGCCCGAGGGGCCGCGCTCGATCTCGTCCGGCTTCACCGAGTCTGGGTCCGGCAGCATGTTGCGCTGCTTCACAGCGTCCCAGCTGTTGCCAGCGTCAGCGGCGCCGAGGCCCCACTCGCCGATCAGCTTGTCCTCATCAGCGCCCTCCGGGCGGACATACTTGAAGTAGCCCTTGCCTGAAGAGGTGGCCGATGGACCCACCATCCCAATTTTATGCTCCGTCCACTCAAAGCGGAGCAAATCACCCACCACCTCGCCGTGCAGCTCACCCCAGGCCTCACCGCCCGTGGTGCGCCAGCGCGCGCTCACGTTCTTGCCATCCTTGGTGAGGTGCAGGTGACCGTAGATGGGTGAGAAATAGACACCCGTCCAGTCCGCCCCCGCGGGCATATCCCCCGCGGTGACCTGCGCGCGCTTCACCGTGTTGTCCTGCTTAGGACCACACGCTGTGCCCCCCGCTACCGTGCAGAGCAAGGCCGCGCTGAGCAAGCCACCACCAAGCCTCCCGAGGAGAGGCGATATCCGACTGAGCTTCGAGACCGACATGGCGGGACTCTACAGCCGACTCGCGCCCCAACCAAGGGCGACGCGCGTGCGACAGCAGGGCGCGTGGGCCGCCGCTCAAACCAGCCTGGCGCGCAGCCAGTCGAGCCAGGTGTCCGTCACGGCGAGGCGCTCCTCCAGCAGCCACCATGGGCCCCCGTGCGGCGCGGTCTGAGTGGCGCTCCAACACTTGTGGGTGGTGAGCCAAACAACGCCGTCACTGAATTTTTCCTGTCTTAGCAGCGCGTCCAGGCCCCCGTGGTCCGGCCCCAACCACACCCGCTCGGGGACCACCCCCAGCGCCTCGAGCTGCGACAGCACCCGCGCGGGCCGCGCGATCGCCAAGGCGACGTGGACCCGCTGCCCCCGCAGCCACGCCAGCCCTTGACAGTTCCCCTGACCATCTACTGGCTGCGCCCGGGTGACGTGGGTCAGCTCCCGCAGGAAGGTCACCTCGTGTTTAGGCAGCCTAGCTGACGTATGACTCGGTTGCGCTCGCAGGGAGGCCAGCTCCACTTCAGGCAGCGCACCTGACACATGGCACGGAGCCCCAGCCACCTCACCCAGCGCGCTGTCCAGCCGCCTCTCCGGGTTTTGGGGGTTGGGCACCTCACCTGACGCCCCCGCCCCAGTCGCTGCGCGGTGCAGCGTGACCACGCCGTCACACGCCTTGAGCAGCCGCCCCCGCTCCGCGCGCAAGTCACCGAGCGGCGGACAGCGCCCGGAGCCCCAAGGTGCCTCCGCGTCCACCACCAAGAGCGACGCAGCGAGCCGCACCGGCGCCGCCTGAAGCAAGCCATCCACCACGATCACCGCAGGCGCAGTCAGGCTGTGCGCTGTGCTTGGCACCGTCAGGCTGTGCGCCGCGCCAGGTGCCGTCAGGCCCTCTGCGCTGTAGGGGCGGGTTTGAAACCCGCCC
>CAYQAC010000026.1:25491-42959 GCA_964415255.1 uncultured Polyangiaceae bacterium
GCAGCGTGAAGGCAGGTCTTCGAAGTTGATGCTGTAGGCCGGGCCATGGGCATCGTTGACCCAGACTTCATCCGCTCCGCAGTCCAGCGCTGCCTGCCAGGCAGCGCCGGCTCGCGCCGGCTGGGCCCGCTGGTACCAAGCGCCGGTCCCGCGCGAAATCACGGGGATGCCATGGGGCGCGAGCCGCCGCGCGGCGAGGCGCGCCTCGTCACCGACCTCGCGCATGTCATCAGCTTCACTGACTATCACCGGCCGCCGCGCGCGCCCTCCGTAGCCGTGCGTCACGAACGCCACGGGGTGACCCAGGGCGCGGAGCTGCTCAGCGACGGCGAGCGCCAGGGGAGTGCACCCAGAGCCGCCCAGCGTGGCCCCCCCAACCCCCACGATCGAAAAACCACACGGCAATTCAAGCGCCCTGACCGGCGTCGCCAGGTGCCGCCACAGCGCTGAGGCAGGCCACAGCGCGCCCCGAGTGAGCCGCGCCTCAGCGCCCGCCTCCAGCCCCGCCGCAGCCCCCCGCCTCAGGCCCCTGCGCGCCGCGCCCACTCCACCCAGCGCCACACGCTTTGACGCGCCGCTCACGCCGCGCACCGAAGCCCGCTCAAGCGGACCGCAGCTCCTCACCCAGGGCCACCCCGAGCGCGCTCGCCGCCTCGTCGCTGGCTGGCCACGGCGCGACGAGCTCGCGCTGCCGGAGGCGTGTGCCGTCCGGCTCAGCCAGCAAGCCCCGCAGCCGGAGCTGCTCACCCACGCGCTCAGCGAAGGCGGCCACCGGCACCTGACAGCTGCCCTCCACCGCGCGCAGCACCCCGCGCTCAGCCGCCACCCGCCGGCTCGTCTCTGGGTGGTTGAGCTGTGCGAGCAAGGCGCGCAGCTCTTCGTCAGCTTCACTGACTTCAATCGCTAGAGCCCCTTGCCCCCCTGCGGGCAGCACCTGCTCCGCGCTCAGGTACTCATGGATGCGCTCACGCAAGCCCAGGCGATGCAGCCCGGCCGCGGCCAGCACGATGGCGTCCACCTCACCCGCTTCACACTTGCGCAGCCGGGTGTCCACGTTGCCTCGCAGCGGGAAGAACCTCAAATCGGGCCTGAGGGCCGCGAGCTGAACTTGGCGGCGTAGGGAGCTCGTGCCCACCCGCGCGCCCTGGGGCAGCTCCGAGAACGGGCCGCCGCTCCCAGTCACCAGCGCGTCGCGTGGATCTTCCCGCATGGGAACACAGGCCACCGTGAGCCCCGGCGCGAGCTCCGCCGGCAGATCTTTCATGGAGTGAACCGCGAGGCGCGCGCGGCCATCCAAGATGGCCTCCTCAATCTCCTTGATGAAGAGCCCCTTGCCGCCAATTTGGCTGAGGGCGCGGTCTTGAATTTTATCCCCCGTGGTGGTGACGTGAAGCTCCTCCACCGTGACCTCGGGGCGCGCCTCAGTCAGCGCGCGGAGCCAGGCCCGCGCCTGGGCCAAGGCCAGGGCGCTCTTCCGCGTAGCGACCGTCAACACCAGGCTCATGCGCGCTCTGTCACCCAGCCGCGGGCGGCCGTCAACGGCGCACGCGACGCGCCTCCGCGGGGGCGCTCATCCCTTGGCCGCGCTGAGCCCCGGTGGCCCCCGCTACTCCGTGTCGGTCGCGCGATCGCGACCCGCGCTGAGCGGCGCCGGAGCCACCCCACGCTCCAGCTCAAACAGCTCCTTCACGGAGCCGATCAGCTCCTCCAAGCGCGCGCCGTCATCGCGCGCCGTCGCGGCCTCGCGCAGGCGCTGGCTCGGGGTGTGGGTCAGCTTGTTCAGCGCAGAGTCCACCATGCGCTCAAGCGCCGCGCGCTCGGCCTCCCCCAGGTGCTTCAGCTTGCCGCGCAGCGAGCGCTCAAGCTCGCCCGCCAAGACCCTGCCGAACGCCTCGCGCAGCGCGAGGATCACCGGCGTGACCTGCGCCGCCTCCGCGAAGCGATCGTAGCCCCGCGCAGCCTCCTCCACGATCTGCTCGGCGAGCAGCGCCTCCTGACGCCGCGCCTCCTGGGTGCCCTGCGCGATGCGCGAAAAGTCGTCGATGTTGTAAACGAAGACGTTGTCCGCCAGCTCACAGCGCGGATCCACATCGCGCGGCACCGCCAAGTCGATGAAGAACAGGCTCCGCCCGCGGCGCGGCCGCCGCACCCGCTTCACGAGCTCAAGGTCCACCACGTAGCCTGGCGCGCTGGTGCTGGAGACGACCACGTCCGCCTCGACCAACACCTGCTCGAGCTCATTGAAGCCCCGCCCGCGCCCGCCCACCTCACGGCACAGCTCAGCCACCCGCTCTGGGTTGCGCCCCACCACCACCATCTCAGCGCCGCTCTGGCGGAGCAGCTTCGCCACCGCCAGCGCCATCTCCCCTGCGCCGAGCAGGGCCACGGTGCGCCCTGAGAGCGCGCCGAAGATCTGCTGGGCGAGCTCCACCGCGACGCTCGGCACGCTGACCATCCCGGCGCCGATCGCCGTTTCCGTACGGATACGCTTAGCGGCGCGCAGCGCGCGCGGCACCACCTGGCCCAGCTCACCTCCGATGGTCCCCGCCCGCTGGGCTGCCTCGTAGGCGTCCTTCACTTGGCCTAAAATCTGCGGCTCCCCCACCACCAGGGAGTCGAGTGAGGCCGCCACCCGAAACAGGTGCCGCACGCCCTCCGCCCCAGGGTAAGCGTAGAGGTGCGAGAGCACCCCCGGCGCGCGCTCATTCAGCTGCGCCTCGATCGCGCGGAGCGCCGCCTCCGCGTCGGCGCCGGGCGCCACCGCCGCGACCACCTCGAGCCGGTTGCAGGTGGAGACCACCATCACCTCACCGAGCACCGGCGCGTCCCGTAGGGTGCCGAGGAGCCGCGGCAGCTCCTCTGACGAGACCGCGAGGCGCTCACGCACCTCGATCGGCGCGGTACGATGCGAGAGGCCGACGACGACGATCACGCGCGCCTCCTGGAGGCAAAGCTCAGCCCCTGCGCGTGATAGCCAGCCACCCTGACTAACAGGTAGGCAGCGCCACTGACAGCGCCACTGACAGCACCACGCGGCTCCTGGGCGAGGCGAGCGGCGCTCACAAGAGCCCCCGCGCGGCGCTCACGACGTAGGAGGTGAGCACCAACACCAGGCCGATCACCCCCGCCAAGGTGCCGTAGGCCGCGCGGCGCCCGCGCCACCCCGCGAGGCCCCGCAGCACCAACACCAGGGCCACCACCACCCAGGTGATGTAGGCGAGCGCCGCCCGCAGCTGCTGCACCGCGCCGGCCTCCGCCAGCTGCGATGAGAAGGCGACGCCCGTCACGACGCCCAGCGTGAGCAAGATGAAGCCCGCCACCAGGAGCCGGTGCTCCGTGCGATCGAGCGTGTCGAGCGCCGGCATGCGGGAGATGCCACCGAGCCGGCGCTTGGCCTTCAGCCGGCGCTCTTGCAGGAGGTAAAACAGCCCTGCCGCACCCGCCATCAGGAACAAGCCGAAGCCGAGCAGGTTGGCGGAGACGTGAGCCGCGAGCAGCGAGCGTGACACCGGCTCGGTGGGCGGCCCCGCGCGAACGAACTGCGCGCCGACCATCAGGCTCAACCCGAGCGGGCTGATGATCACGCCGATGGCGTCGATGTGGAGCCGGAGCCGGAGCGCCAAGAACACCCAGCAGGCGATCAGCGCCGAAGCGCTGAGGGCGTACTGGAGCGACTCCACGGGGGACACCCAGGTGATCCAACTCGCGGCGAAGATGTGCGCGGCGTGCGCCACGCTCGCCACCGCGAGCGCGCGTGCTCCGCTCTTCGCGGTCTGCGCCGCGCCGGTGCGCCCGAGATCCACCAAGAACAAAGTGGTGGCCACGGAGTACAGCACCACCCCCACATAGAATGAGACACTGACTAACCAAGTCATGCGGTCACTCGAGGTTCTTCATCAGGAAGGTCGCGAGCAAGTCTTCATCGTTGGAGGACCCAGGAGCGGCCTCACGCTGCCCTCGGCCGCTGAGGTGCGCGTTGAAGCTGCCGACCGGCAGCCCCAGCCACCCGGGGATCACCTCGAAGGCGTACTCCCCCCACACCATGGAGCTCTCGAACAGCTCGGCGCCCGCTGCCTCCAGCGCGCTGCGCTCCCGCACCTTCCCCACCACGTCATACACGTCCTCGCCGCTCGTCACCTCACCGAGCACCCGCACCGCCTCCGTCAGCGTGTAGCGGCGCCCCTCGGCCTTGATCACCAGCTCGCTGCGCGTCAGCTCCACGCGGTCCTCAGCTATCCAGCCATCGAGGGCCGCTTGGGGGAAGAAGACGCGGTTTGAGCCCATGGGCCCCCAGCATACACGAGACCTTGCTCAGCGCCTGCCGGCATCACCCACACCGTGACGCAGGTCAGGCGTGAGCGCCGAGCGGGTGGCGGGCTGGCAGCTTGGGCTGGTCGAGCGGAGCCAAGCCGGCCCACGTGAAGCCTTGCGCCGCGCCCCTGGCTGCACCACACCCGGCCCAGGATGATCCCCAGCCTGCGAGCGGTGTATGACGAGCTCACCGAGCGCGCGACCGAGCCCCCCTGGGCCAGCCGCTGCCAGCAGCTGCGCGCCGAGCTGATCGCGCGTTGCGGCGGCTTCGAGCCCGATCATCCAGCGGCGGCCGCGCGCGACGCTGCCTCCCTGGAGTACGCCCTGGTCATGGGCGGCCTGGCGCGCGCGATCGGGGCCACGCTCCAAGATCCAAGTGAGCGCGCCGAAGCGCTCGCGATCGCCCAAGCCATCCCCGCGCTGCTGCTGATGGAAGACCACGCGGGGCTGCTGGTCGCGCGCGACGCGTGGAGCGGGGCCGCGTGGTTGATCGCGCCGTCGGACAACGTGGGCCGCGATCTCCGGCCGCAGCTCCGAGATCCGCCGCTGGTCCAATGTCGGCTGGTGGTGACCGACGCCGGCGCCGCCGTGCTGCCAGGGGTGGTGTTTCACGCAGCCGACGCGGTGGAGACCATCCGCGGTGTCTTGGCGCGGGGCGCGGAGCTAGGGCTCAGCACCACGCGCGTGCACGAGGCGCTCCTGCGCATGGAGCACCGCTTCCGGAGCCACTCACGAGTTAAGGTCAGTTACGCTTACCGTACGGATGCGCTCAGCGGCCCCCATCCTCCTGCTCAGTAGCCGCGGCGCGCCACGGCGCGATCGCCCGGGATCAGCTCGCGATGCGACACCGTCACGATGGCTATGGAGCTGTCTTTGCGGGTGCGCAAGATGCGGATCTCCCCCATGATTTCCTCAGGGAAAGTCTGCTCGTCACCCCTGAGCGGCGTGGGCTCCACCTCGACGCCCTCAGCGGACTCCAGCACCAGACGATCGCGCGCCATGTGCGTGGAGGTCTTGAGCGAGCGGCGCCAGGTGTCGCCGCGGCGCACCACCAGGAGACGATTGCCCGCCGCCAAGCCATCTTTCTCGCCGCGATCGATGAACACGATCTGGTGCTGAGCCATGAACACGTGGGGGTAGACGCTCGTCAGGATACGCGCCCACAGGTCCACCTGGTTGGTGCGCGGCGGCACCATGTCAAAGCGCCTGCCCACCGGGCCCACCCGCGTCCCGCGCTCGATCACGTCCAGGGACTCCACGATGACGCCGCGCGCGACGCGCGTCTTCGGATCCCACTGGTTTATCTTCACGCTGCCCTTGATGGCGACGATGGCGCCCTTCGGGCGCCGCGCCCCGGAGACACTCTCTGGGGTGCGCACCTCACGGAATAGGGTGAGCAGCTGACCTACCTTGAGGTCGACCCCCTTCTTCATCACGAGGTACACGTGGTTGCCGTCGGAGAGCAGCATCTGATCTTCACTGGCGCCCACCAGCTCACCCCAGACGTCGCGCTTCGGATCGTCGATGTAGCCCTGATCGCGCAGGAAGATGGTGTTGGCGGGCACCGCCGCGCGACGATCAATGAAGCCACTCACCGCCGTGGGCCCGCCGCCGAGCCGCATGCGGATCTGATCGCCGGGGTAAATCCAGTGAGGGTTCTGGATCTGCGGGTTGTAGCTCCAGAGCCGCGGCCAATGATGGGGGTTCCGGTAGTAGTCAGAGCTCAGGCCCCACAGCGTGTCACCGCGGCGCACCACGTGGACCTCAGGCACCCCCATGCGGTAAGTGCTCATGACGACCTCGCTGCCCTTGTTACCGCGCAGCGTCGCGCTGCTGCTAGGCCGGCTCAGGTCGAAGCCGTCGCTTGAGCGTGAGATGTCCCCCACCGCGCGGCTGCTAGAGGGCAGGTGCCCCTCGAGCTCAGTGCCCGGCGTGGGGTAACCAGGCGCCACGTAAGTGGAGCTGGTGCTGACCGACGGCGGCGTCACGGTGACGGTGGTCGTCTCGCCGTCTTGGGCCAGGCCCTGACTGACGACGAGCAGGCTGGTGGCGCCCAGGCTGAAGCTCCCGACTAGGCGAACGATGCGTGCAGACTTCCGGCTCATGGCTCTCTCCCTGAAGGGACTGCTCACCTTGCCGCCGCGGAGGACCCGTGCGGCGCCTCATCGGCTTCATCATGACCCACCTCCGAGTCGGAGGGGCTCAGCCGCACGACCTTGAGCCGTGGGCGCTCATCTTGCTCTGGCTCCTCGGCGGCCTCCGCCGCTCGAGGCGCCTTGCTGCGCTGGGCCTCCATCGCCATCAGCCGCTCCTCCAAGTGGTCTTGCGCGCCTTGGAGCGACGTGACCTGCTCACGGAGGCTGCTGACCTCGCGCTTCAGGGCGTCCTGATTGCCTCCACAAGCC
This sequence comes from uncultured Polyangiaceae bacterium, assembly GCA_964415255.1. Lineage (GTDB taxonomy): Bacteria > Myxococcota_A > Polyangia > Polyangiales > Polyangiaceae > JAHBVY01. The sequence goes on from CAYQAC010000026.1 coordinate 32,208, forward strand.
ACTGAGAGCCCGCTCGCCAGGAGCAGGGCTAAGACGGTGGGTGATAGGGGCAAGCGGCGATGGCTCTGGGCGGGCGCAGCGAGGGGGCCAGCAGACTGGCGTGCGGCGAGAAGGAGGCGCATGTCACCCCACCTTAGCCGGGCGACATGGGGGCGGCCCACTTTCCCGCGGCGTGTTATGTTCGGCGGGTGAACATCCTTTATCTTAAGCGAACCGCTCTCAAGGCCGTGGGTTCGTCGCTCGTCGCGCTGCTCGGTCTGGCTTGTAGCGAGCCCTTCAAGGCCGCCGACAACAACGTAGCGGGCGCCGGTGGCTCGGGGGCCACCGCTGGGGTGGGCGGTGTGGGCGCCACGGCTGGGTCGGGTGCTGGCGGCGCTGGCGCCACGGCTGGGTCGGGTGCTGGCGGCGCTGGCGCCACAGGCGGCAGCGCGGGGACGGGGAACTCAGGGGGTGAGGCCGGCAACGCAGGGACGGGCGGAGCTGGCGGCACGGGCTCCATCCTCCCCAGCCGCGACTGCCCGAACGGGTGGATCGTCTACCATTCCTTAGAGAAGGTGGGGGCGGGCACCGAGTCCATCCTGTGGGGGGTGTGCTCAACCGGAGGCGACTCAGTCAGGCTGCTGCCAACTCGCACCAGCGATGCGTACCCAAGCTGGCACCCCGACGGGGAGCACATCCTGTTCGTGCGCGACCGGAACGTCCTGATGTGGCTCAACGTCACCACCGGTCAGGAGAAGCACCTATTCACCGCACCAGGCAGGAGCCTGAAGGTCCCCTTGTACGCACCTAACGGCAGCGAACTCGCGTACATGGACGAGGTCTCCATTGACTCAGCCAAGCTGATGTTGCTGGCTGGCGGCTCCGCGTCGCGGTTCACCAGCCTAGAAGATGACCTCTACGAGGGCGCGTTCAGCTGGGTGGACAGTGACCGCGTGGTGATGCGCCACGGCCCAGGGACTACGCGTCGGGTGGTGCTCTACAAGCGCGGCGAGACGACGGCCCGCAACATCACTTCACGCGACGCCTACACGCCCGCGGCGTCCCCCAAGCACGAGCTTATCTTGTTCGCCCACAGGCCTGAGGCCGCCATCCCGCCGCAGCTCTACCTGACCGACCTCGAAGGCCTCGAGCAGGAGCTCAATCCTACGTTGGAAGGCGACATGCCCTGCTGGGGACCGAGCGGCGAGGAGTTTGCGTTGGTGACCCCCAGCCAGACAGTCGCGACGGCAGAGATCACGAACCTGACCCCCACTCCCCTCACCACCTCCGGTTCAAACCAATCAACCTCCGTCTACCTGTCGTCGGGTTGTTGGCAACCGGCGACCTCAGCCAGTCCACGGACGATCGCGCCTGCCAGCCCCAGTGCGCCCTGAAGCGCCCCACTTCGCTGAGTAGCGCGCAGAGGCTTGGCGCAAGACGGGGCCACCGCTTGGTACAAGGGCCGCTCCACGGCTTGGCACCAGGCTGATCCCGAATGAGGCCGGCTCAGCGCCTGGCGGCGTGTTACCGTAGGCCGGTGGATGTCACTCGTCATGGGCGAACCGCCTCGGTCAGTTGGTGTCTGGTCGCGCTCTTGAGCTTCGCTTGTAGCGAGCCCTTCGAGTCGCAGGGCGGGACTGCGGGCGCTGGGGGCAGCGGCGCTACGGCGGGCGGCGGTGCGGGCGGTGTTGCTGGGGACAGTGGCTCCACGGCGGGCAGCGCTGGGGTGGGCGGCGTCGGCCCTGGTGGGGCAGCGGGCAGCGGGGGGACGGCCGGCGCTGAGGTGCGCCCATGTGAGGGCGCGGGGCGCATCGTCTACGACATCAGGACGTCGTCCCCTACGCCCACCTCCACCCTGTGGGGGATCTGCCCCAACAGCAGTGACCCACCCAAGCGCCTCATCGCGTCCAGTAGCGGCGTGGACACCAGCCCCAGCTGGCACCCCACACGCGATCGCGTGGTCTTCGCGCGCAACCAGCCAGGCACTGGTCAGTTACTCGAACTAAACCCGAACTCGAGCCTGTCGACCACCATCCTGGAGACCACCGCCAAAGTCGACCTGCCGCTCTTCTCACCCAGCGGTGACAGGCTGGCCTATGTTGGGACAGCGCCCGGCAAGGTGAGCAAGCTGATGCTGCTCACCCAATTCGACGGTGCCGGCGTGCCAGCGCGGCTGACGGACTCGCCCGAGGAGGACATTGAGGGCGCCTTCAGCTGGGTAGATGAGGATCGCATCGTGGTGCGCTACGGCAAACCCGAGGCGAGCTTCCTGAGGCTCTTCACCCTCAGCACGCGACAGTTCATCGACCTCGCGGGGCCTGCTGCCGACACACCGGCGACTTCCTTGTTACACGATCGGCTGCTCTTCACACAGCCCGCCGATTCAGACGCAGCGGAGCTCTGGATCACCGACTTCGGAGGCAACAACCAAGCGCGGCTCGGGCTGCCTGTTGACTTAGGCTCCACGATGCCCTGTTGGTCACCTAACGACCGGCACCTGGCGTTCATCGAAGCCAAGGGGCGCGTCCGGATCTACACCACCCCCTTCCCCGCGCTCGATCCAGCTCGTCTAGAGACGACGACCCCTGTGGGGGACCAGCGCTACCACCTCACCCCGGGCTGCTGGCGCTAGCGCCTGAGCGGCTCAGGCTAAGCAGCCACACCGCCCCAGCTTGGCTTGGGCTCTCCAGTTCAGCGCCTCGCACAGGGGCAACGCCACGTCCTGCCGGTGTCCGTGGGCGCGCAGCGCCACAAGTCCGGCTCAGTATGCTGTTTGAGGCGGCGCTCCCTCCTCCCGCCTTGAGCCGCTCCCATGGCGCGGCGCGTCGTTCGCACCAACTGCCGCTGGACGTGCTCCCCTCAGGCAGCTAGCTTCCTGAGGCCGTGGGGTCGAACCGTAAGACGAGTGGTCGCGTGCGCCGGCTTCGGCGCCTGGATCTGAAGAAGACGCTGTTCATCTTACCGAACGCCATCACCCTGGCGAGCATCTTCTGCGGCTTCAACGCGATCCTCATCATCTCCACGGAGAGCCCCAGCGGGTCGGACTTCTATAAGGCGGCGATGCTCCTCATCTTCGCCATGTTCTTCGATCTGCTCGACGGGCGGGTCGCCCGCATGACCAAGACGCAGAGCGCGTTCGGCCTGCAAATCGACTCGCTGGCGGACATCGTGAGCTTCGGCGTGGCGCCGAGCGTGCTCGTCTACAAGTGGTCGCTCAACCACTTCCCCACCGCGGGGCTGCTCGCCGCCTTCCTGTTCACGGCCTGCGGCGCGATCCGCCTGGCGCGCTTCAACGTGCTCAGCTCAGATCCGTCAGGCACCCCGGTGAAGCCAGGGAAATACGTGACCGGGCTGCCCATCCCCCCAGCGAGCGGCGTGCTCATCACCTTGGTGGTCGCGAACCACGCGGCGGGGGGCGCGCTCGGGGGTGCGGAGTACGCGCTCCTCATCATGGGCGTCACCGTGGGGCTCAGCCTGCTGATGGTGAGCAACATCCAGTTCCGCTCCTTCAAAGATCTCTCCCTCAACCCCGCCACGGTGATGTTCGTGCTGTTCATCATCGGCTCAAGCGCGGTGGTGTGGCAGCGCTACAAGCCGCCGTTCGTGCTCGTGTGGCTGCTCTCCATCTACATCGCGATCGGCATCCTGGAGTGGCTGCGCTCACTGCCGAGCCGCATGCGCGACGCACGGCTGAGCGCCTCAGAGCGCACCGAGCCGGAGGGGCCCGCAGACTGAGCGGCGTCGCGGCAGGGTGACGCAGCCCCTGCCCAGCGCATCGGCTGCCTGGCAGCTCAAGACGCGAGCTTCACCCGCCCTCCACGTGACACGCGCCGCTGTTTGGCTCATGTTCGCTGGCATGCCCCGCTCCCCCCTGCCTTCGCAGCGGCCCCGCCCCGGGCGACCCAGCCCCTTGGGGTTGAGCCAGCGAGCAGGGCGCGCCTCCCTGCTGGCGGGGCTATCGTCAGCGCTCCTGTTCGTGGGTTTGGGGGTTGGTTGCGCCGAGCAGGCGCCCCACGGTGACACAGACCCTGGAGCCCCAACGGTCGGTCAGCTCCCGGCCTTCGAGCTGCGCGACGACACCGAGGGGCTGCTCATCACCTGGCTCGACTCCAAGGGTGAGTTCCACGTCGTCCAGCGCCTCTCCGAGGTGCCGGAGGGGCACCGGGACCGCGTGCGGGTGGTCTCGTCGAGCGTGAGCGCAGGCCATGGGGCGCTGCTCTACGTGGCCGACCTGACGCGCAAGGGCGCGGATGGGCGTTACCACGTAGAAACCATGTCACGCTCTGCCTGGGATGAGCTCGGTGCCAGCCGCCGGCGCAAGCGCCTGGAGGCCCTCGCGCCGAGCGCCTCCGCGGGGGCGCCGGCGGCCAGCGGGGAGGCACCGTCAGGCGCGCTGACCGCAATCGTCTATGGAGCTGACTGGTGCAAACCCTGCTTCCAGGCGGAGGCGCACCTCAAGCAGCGCGGCGTGAAGGTGATCCACAAGGACATCGAGCGCGACCCGAAGGCCGCACAGGAAATGCAGCAGAAGCTCCAGCGCTCGGGGCTCGGCCAAGGGTCCATCCCCATCATTGATCTCGGCGGGCGGCTGTTCAAAGGCTTCAGCCCGAGCGCGCTCGACCGCGCGATCGAGAGCATGCGCCGAAGCGAGACGCTCTAAGCCTCACGGCGTGGGGGCGACCAGCCGGTCGCCCCCACGGTAGTGCCCCAGCATGAGGGCGACCGGCCGGGCGACCCCACGGAGCGTCAATCGGGGTCGCCGCGATGGGAGTTGGCGCGCTATGCTCTGAGGCGTCGTTGTGAGCGTCCCTCGCATCATCCCAGGGCAACCCACCGAGGTGGTCGTCTACGACCAGCACTCGCGGTGCCCCTACCTCCCGAATAGGCTCGCTCGGATGCCGATGCGGCTGCCGACGCGCAGCCTACGCCGGGCCGAGTTCAACCAGCGCCTGGAGGAGGGAGACCGCCGTCAGGGCTTGCTGCTCTATCGCCCGAGCTGCCCCAGTTGCCACGCGTGCATCCCGCTGCGACTGAAGCTCGCTGAGTACCAGCTCACCCGCGGGCAGCGCCGCGTGCAGCGCCGGGGCGAACGTGAGCTGCGCGTGGAGCTGGGCCCGCTGATGGCGGACGAGCGGCGCGTGGAGCTCTACAACACCCACAAGTCTCAGCGCGGGCTCGAGACCCACGGCCCCAGCACCAAGGACGACTACCGCGAGTTCCTGGTGCACACCTGCGCCGAGAGCTTCGAGATCCGCTACTACCACCAGGAGCACCTGGTGGGCGTCGCCATCACGGATCGCGGCACGGACGCGCTGAGCGCGGTGTACACCTATTTCGACCCCGCCTTCAGCCAACTCAGCCTGGGGGTGTTCTCCATCCTCACCCAGCTCGCGCTGTGCGAGCGCTGGCAGCTCGACTACCTCTACCTAGGCCTCTACGTGAGCGGCTGCTCAGCGATGCGCTACAAGGCGAGCTACCTGCCGCACGAGCAGCTGCTTGAGGGGCGCTGGGTGAAGATCGAGCAAGCGGAGTGACGGCGCCGCCACGCCACCGTGACACCACGCCTGAATAACGCGTTGCGTCGGTCCCGCCGCAGCGTCAGGCTTGTGCAGCGATCAGCCCCTGGATCGCGCGAAACGAGCCGCGCTCGGCAGCGCAATTGACTAAAACCATGCAGCCCACTCCTGTTGAGCGCTCCGCGCAGCAGCCACCGCGCGCCGCGGACACCCTACCCCCCATCACCACTCGATTTCAGCTCGGCTCGAGCCTCACCGAGGAGCAGCTCCGCTTCCTCGATCACTACGGCTTCATCGTGTTCGCCGCCGTGGCGACCCCGAGCGAGGTGACGCGCATCGCGGACGAGCTGAGCGCCATTGAGCGGCGCTGGCTCGCGGAGGGGCGCGCTCAGGTCTACGGCATCCCCATCTTCAGGGGCGAAGGCGTGGATGGTCAGCCGCTCTTCCAGCGCATGCCCTTCACGTCATGCTTCAGCGACTACCTCCACGATTTCTTACGAGATCCTCGCTTCGAGCCCGTGCGCCGGGCGATCGGTGAGGACACCCACGTGGGCGATCATGAGATGGATGGCCTCGTCGCCAACCGCAACCTCAACGTCCCTGGCAGCGCCTACCCGCGCCTCGGCTGGCACACGGACGGCCTGAGGGATCTGTTCTACCTCCGCGCGCCCAAGCGCATGCTGAACGTGGGGCTTCATTTGGATCGCGTGCGGCGGGAAGACGGCGGCCTGCGTATCATCCCCGGGAGCCACAAGCAGGGCATGCTCGGCTTCTTGTTTGGTAAGCCTTACTTCATTTCCCACGGGGTGGATCCTCGTGAGGTCGCCGTGGAGACGGAGCCAGGGGACCTGACCTTGCACGATGGGCGCACCTGGCACCGCGTCGCGCAGTCACCGCATGAGGGCGCGCGCAGCCTGCGCCGCACGCTGTACTTCCCTTACCTCACGGAGCACTTCCCGCTGAAGGGAGACAGCAGTAAGGCGCCGCTCTATCATCACCTCGGGCGCGCCATGCGCGCCGGCAAGCGCCTGTCACGGCGCTTGAGGCAGCGCTGAACCCGTGACGCTTGAGCTAAACTTCGATGGCCTCCCCGGGCCGAGCCATAACTTCGCGGGCCTGAGCCCAGGCAACCTCGCCTCCACCGAGCACGCTGGGCAGGTGTCGAACCCGCGCGCCGCGGCGCTGCAAGGGCTCACCAAGATGCGCTTCGTGCACGAGCTGGGCGTGCCGCAGGCGGTGCTGCCGCCGCACCCGAGGCCCCTCACCAGCGCCCTGCGCGCGCTCGGTTACCACGGCGCTGACGCTGAGGTGCTCGCGGCCGCAGCGCGCCACGATGAGCAGCTGCTCCGACTCTGCTCGAGCGCCTCACCCATGTGGACGGCCAACGCGGCGACGGTGTCCCCCAGCGCAGACACCGCGGACTCCCGCGTGCACTTCACCGTCGCCAACCTGACCGCGATGTTTCATCGCAGCTTGGAGGCGAGCCTCACGGAGCGCGCGCTGCGCGCGGTGTTCGCCGACGAGGCGCGCTTCGTGGTGCACTCGGCGCTGCCTGGCGGCGCGCACTTCGCCGACGAAGGCGCCGCCAACCACACGCGCCTCACGAGCTCCTCTGGCGCGCGCGTGGAGCTGTTCGCTTGGGGGCGGCGCGCGCTGAGCGGCGCGAGCGAAGAGCGCGCGCCGACCAAGCTGCCCGCGCGGCAGACCCTGGAGGCCTCGCAGGCGGTGGCGCGCCTGCATCAGCTGGGTGACGTCGCGCTGTGTTGGCAGCAGGCGCCGCACGGCATCGACGCCGGCGCGTTCCACACCGACGTGCTCGCGGTGGGCTCTGGCTCGGTCTTGCTGCTCCACGAGGCGGCCTTCGTCGCCCACGAGGCGCTGCTCAGTGAGCTCGGGCGCCGCCTGGGGCCGGAGTTTCGCTTCCACCTGGCGCTTGAAGCCGAGCTGCCGGTGACAAGCGCCGTGAAGGCCTACCCCTTCAACTCACAGCTCGTCAGCCTACCAGACGGCCACGCGGCGATCATCGCGCCGCATGAGGCTGAGGTGGACCCTCACACCAGCGCCTACCTCCGCCGCGTGGTGGCTGAAGATCCATGGATCAGTCAGGTTCACTACTTAGATTTGAACCAGTCCATGAAGAACGGCGGCGGCCCCGCCTGCCTGCGCCTGCGCGTGCCGCTCACTGAAGATGAGGCGGGTCACCTGGGCGGCCGCGTGCGCGTCGACGCGGCGCTGCTCTCGGAGCTTGAGGCCTGGGTGACGCGCCACTACCGCGACCGGCTCACGCTGCTAGACCTCGCGGATCCAGCGTTCCTGACCGAAGTGCAGACCGCGCTCGACGAGCTCACGCGCCTGCTTGAGCTCGGCTCCCTCTACCCCTTCCAGCAGCCGTGACCGACACTAGCCCCAAGCGCGAAGGCGGATCAGGCGCTCAGCCGCTCACCGAAGAACGTACGGTGAACTCACCAGATGAGCCCGCTAGCTTCGTCGGGCCAGGTGGTCGCTACCAGCTGGGCTCGCTGCTCGGCAGCGGCACGGGCGGCGTCGTGTACCGCGCCTTCGACCAGGTGGAGGCGCGCTTCGTGGCGCTGAAGCTGCTCACCCGGCGCCGCACGCCTGAAGAGCTGGATCGCCGCTTCGCGAGCCTCTCGCGCCTCCAGCACCCCAACTTGATCGCGCTCTATGCCATGTACGCGCGCTCGGAGCCGCCGTTTTACACGATGCAGTTCGTGCCGGGGGTGGACGTCGTCAGCTACGTGCGCGGCGAGACGGAGCGCCCGCAGGAGGCCGAGGCGAGCGACATCTTGCTCGGGGAGCGCCGGCGCGCGAGCGAGGGCTCACTGTTTCGCGCGCCGAGCGCCGGCGGCTATGAGCGGGCTCGCCGCGCCTTGGCTCAGCTGTGCGCGGGGCTCCATTTCGCGCATGAGGCGGGGTTCGTGCACCGCGACATCACGCGGGTGAACGTGCGCGTCACCGCGGAGGAGCGCCTGGTGGTGATGGACTATGGCCTCACCGCGATGATCGGCGACGCAGTGCCACCAACAGCCGCAGTGCCACCAACAGCCGCAGTGCCACCAACAGCCGCAGTGCCGCCAACAGCCGCAGCACCACCAACAGCTGCGGGCGCCGCTGCGCCGCCAACAGCCGCTGCGCCGCCATCAGCCGCAGCGGACATGGTGGGCACGGTGGACTACATGGCGCCCGAGCAGTGGGACCAGCACACGCCACTGCCTGCCCTCGACTGGTATGCGGTGGGTGTGGTGCTGTTCGAGGCGCTGTGTGGCGTGATGCCGTTCGCTGGCTCAGCGCATGAGGTGCTGATGCGAAAGCGCACGGTGGGCGCGCCGAGCCTCAGCCTGCTGCTGCCTGAGGTGCCCCCGGATCTCGAGGCCATCTGCCGCGGCTTGCTGCAGAGCGATCCTGGGCGGCGCTGGGGCGCAGCCCAAGTGCTTGAGCGGTTAGAGTTCACAGCAGAGCCTAGCCCAGAGGATGAAGCGGGCTGCGCTTGGGTGGAGGCGCCGCTCAGCGTGGGCAGCCTCGAGCGGCGCTAGGACGACCGTTGGTCGTCCTAGGACGGCAAACGGATAGCAGCTCTAGTATAGACGAAGCCTATGAGCGCGGTGCCCAACCCCCCGCCCTCCCCAGGAGGAGACGCAAGGCAGCGTGAGACGGAGCGCCCCCAGGGTGTCCGGCTCCCATCGGGGCTCGTCGTGCTGCTGCTGCTCGCCAGCGCCGCGGCGATGTGGCTCGCGATCTACTTGCTGATCCGCGGAGAGTAGCCGCGCTCGTCAGCCACCCTGACGGTGCGCTCACTGACGACGCACGTCAGCTACCCTGACGGAGCGCTCACTAGCAATGACGTCAGCTACCCTGACGGGGCGCTGTTCACCTCACTGACGATGTGCGCGGCGGCGCATCAAGCCTGAATGATGCCTGGTGGCGGGAAGCTCGCGCACAGCTCGCGCACCTCAGCCGCGATGCGCTCAAGCGCTGGCTCGTCGCTCGGATCCTTCACCACCTTATCCATGAAGTCAGCCAGGCGCACCATCTCGCTGGGGCCCATGCCGCGCGAGGTGAGCGACGGTGTCCCGATGCGGAGGCCTGAAGGATCGAAGGGCTTGCGCGGATCGAAGGGCACTGAGTTGTAGTTGGCGACGATGCCGGCGCGGTCGAGCGCCTGCGCGGCGACCTTGCCGGGCACCTGCTTGGAGGTGAGATCGATCAAGATGAGGTGGTTGTCGGTGCCGCCGGTCACCAGATCGAAGCCGCGGCTGAGCAGCGCTTCGGCGAGCGCCTTCGCGTTGCTCACCACGCCCTGAGCGTAGCTCTTGAACTCAGGCTTCAGGGCCTCGCCCGCCGCCACCGCGATGCCGGCCGTGGTGTGGTTGTGCGGGCCGCCTTGGAGGCCGGGGAACACCGCGCGATCGATGGCCCGGGCGTGCTCCTCCTTGCACAGGATCATGCCGCCGCGCGGGCCGCGGAACGTCTTGTGGGTGGTGCTGGTGACCACATCCGCGATCCCCACGGGCGACGGGTGCACCCCACCCGCCACCAGGCCCGCGATGTGCGCGATGTCCGCGCACAGGATGGCGCCCACCTCGTCGGCGATCTCACGGAAGCGCGCGAAATCGAGCAAGCGCGGGTACGCCGTGGTGCCGCACCAAATCAGCTTGGGGCGGTGCTCAAGCGCCAGCCGCCGCACGTCATCGAAGTCGATGCGCTGATCTTCCCGGCGCACCCCATAGCCTTGGCTCGCGAAGTACTTGCCGGTGATCGACACGCCCCAGCCGTGGGTGAGGTGCCCGCCAGCCGGGAGCGCCAGGCCGAGCACTGGATCGCCAGGCTGACAGAAGGCAAGGTAGACGGCGAGGTTCGCTGGGCTGCCGCTGTAGGGCTGCACGTTGACGTGCTCGGCGCCGAACAGCTCCTTGATGCGCGCGATGGCGAGCAGCTCCACCTGATCGACGATCTGCTGGCCCTCGTAATAACGCTTGCCGGCGTAGCCCTCAGAGTACTTGTTGGCGAGCACGCTGCCGGTCGCCTCCAGCACCGCCCGCGAGGCGTAGTTCTCGCTAGCGATGAGCCGGAGCTTGTCGGTCTCGCGGCGCTCCTCTTGGGCGATCAGCGCCGCGATGGTGGGGTCTGCGTCCTTGAGCGGCGGGTCAGTCGAGAGGGCCATGGCCACCCCATACCCGCGCCGCTCGCGGCCGCCAAGCCCTGGTCGGCGCCGCCCCCCGCTCCTGAAGGGCCCCGCACC
>CAYQAC010000027.1:0-42781 GCA_964415255.1 uncultured Polyangiaceae bacterium
CGCCCCTGTGCGCTGGACGCTCGCCCCTGTGCGCTGGACGCTCGCCCCTGTGCGCGGCCCCTCCTGGCGCTCGGTGCGCTGCTCGCCGCGTTCACGATCACGAGCTACGGCTGGGCTCAGGGCGCCGGCTGTGACCACGGAGCGGACAGCGCTGGCTCCGCACCGCAGCTCTGTTATCGTGAGGATGGATGTCTAATAGCGGGCTGCACGCCCGGCTCGGCGTCTCCCACGCCATGGGCAGCGCCTCGCCGACGCCCCTCCTCCTCGCCCTGGCTCGTGGCGCTTCGCGGCTCGCTCGCGAGCACCACGGGGCCTGAGGGCTTGTCCGCGAGCGTCGCTCCGCCTGAAGGCAGCGTCGCGGAGCTCGAGCGCACCAGGGGCGCTACTCAGCCTGGCGTCCACGCCGAAGTCCCGGAGGGAAGCGCCTCGCGAAGGCGCGCCTCGCTGGACATTGACCTATTTTTCCGCGCGGCTTTAGGTGTCAGCTACGCTGAGACCTGGCTCATCACGGCTGATCAGAACGGCGAGGCTTGGGAGTGGAGCTCGGGGTGGGGGGCGAGCTGGCAGCTCGTGGCTGGGTTCTACCTGACGCCACAGCTGGGGTTCGGCGTGGCGGTCGGTGGGTTCTACCTGCCCCAGTATACTGTCATCAGGCCTTACTACCTAAGGGAGTCTGTTGAGCTGACCGCGGACACCACGGTGACGCTGGTGGGGCCCAGCGTCACCGTCTACACGGGCGAGGAGCGCCGCTTCTCACTCAGCCTGATCTTGGGCTGGGGCTCATTCTCTACGGACGTGGGTGAGCGCAGGCTGGCCAGCGGTGAACCGGTGGATACGCGAAGCTCCGAGTCAGGTCGCGGCTCGGGCTACGAGCTGAACCTGGGCTATGAGCTGCCAGTCAACGACTACCTCCGGCTGGGGCTGCTGCTCGGCTTCACCACCACCACCACTCCGATAGGCTCTGGCCTCGCCGACGCCCCGTTCGAGCTTGAGATCCCAGTGAGCGTGCGCGCAATGTTCATTCTCCCCTCGCTCCGCGTGGTTGGGACCTACTTCTGAAGGGCCCGCCTCGCGCGCGCAGCAAGGCGACCGCCCACGACGCAGCACGTGAGGCGCTCCCAGCGCTCGATGCGCCGCTTTGCGTCATCCTGGGGCGCTCCCCAGGACTCTGCGCGCTTCAGCTGAGACAGGGTGAAACATGAGCACCCAAGAGCGCGCTCCAGTCGTGTGGGAATGATCCAAGCGCTGGAACATGAGGCGCCGTCGCCGTAGGTTTCCGGTGCTTGGAGCGCGGCCTCGCTCGCTTCGGCTGGTTCAGCTCCCCCCGTGGCCCTTGATAGGTAGGTCTCATGCGCGCGCTTCGCTTCTTGACCCTGTTGTTCCCGTTGGTCGCTTGCTCTACCCCCGCGGAGGAGCCCGTGGTGCTTGCCTCGCAGATGGCGCCCATCGCGGGCGGGGTGGCGGACAGCGAGCACAAGTCCGTGATGGGCCTCGTGTCTCTCTCGGGTGGCATGGGGATGTGCACCGGGACGCTGATCGCCCCGAACCTGGTGCTCACCGCGCGGCACTGCGTGGCGCGCATCAGCGGGGAGTACGTGATTTGTGGGCAGTCGCCGTTCGGCGCCACGCACAACCCGGCTCAGCTGTACGCGACGTATGAGGACAGCATCTCCCAGAACGCGGACTACTTCCGCGGCGCGGAGGTGTTCGTGCCCGCTGAGGGCAACGACACCTGCGGTTTTGACGTCGCGATGATCCGTTTGGATGACAACGTGCCCTCGCACATCACCGAGCCCTACGTGCCGCGCGTCGATCGGATGGTGCGTCGCGGGGAGATGTACACGGCGGTCGGCTTCGGCAACATCAACGACCGCAGCGGCGGGGGCAGCCGGCGCATGCGCACGCCGCTCAGCGCGCGCTGTGACCAAGGCTCGTGTGGCTTTGGCACCACTCAGAGCGAGTGGCAGGGGGAGACCGGGGTGTGCAGCGGCGACTCCGGTGGGCCGGCGCTGGACGAGCAGGGCCTCGTGATCGGCGTGGTGTCGCGCGGCGGGCCCAACTGCTCAACGCCAATCTATGGCGCGGTCGCCTACTGGAGCGACTGGATCCGCGAGATCGCGCTCGACGCGGCCGAGAAGGGTGGCTACGCGCCGGCCAGCTGGGTCACGACGGGGATCACGGATCCAGGTAACGGGACGGGCGGCGCGGGCGGCACCGGTGGCGCGGGCGGCACCGCAGGCGTGGGCGGCAGCGGCGGCGCGGAGGCGCCTGCGCTGGGTGAGCAGGGGGACTCGTGCAGCGCCGGCGGCGACTGCGAGAGCGGCGTGTGCGCGAACCTTCGCACGGAGACGCCGCTCGTGTGCAGCGCGGCTTGTACGGAGGACGCCCAATGTGGCGATGGCTTCAAGTGCGCGTCGGACTACTGCTTCCCTGAGGAGCACGCCGCGGGGGCCTCAGGGGACACGGAGAGCAGCTCAGGCTGCAGCGTGTCGCCTGGGCTCAGCCAGAGCGAGCCAGACACCAGCAAGCCGGTGCCGTGGGCCGTGGGCCTGGTGGGCCTGGGGTGGTGGCTGCGGCGGCGTCGCGCTGACCGTACGGCGCGCTGACCAAAACACACGAAGGCCAGGTTGAGTAACCTGGCCTCGTGTGGCCCTCGGGCAGGGTGCCCGGTGGAGCTGAGGGGGATCGAACCCCTGACCTCCGCATTGCGAACGCGGCGCTCTCCCAGCTGAGCTACAGCCCCGTCACCTCGACAGGGACCGGGAAGGTAGTCGCGGCGGCTCAGCTGTCAACGGAAAACGGTGGCCTGCCCATTTGCTAGGCGCTTCTGGGCGCTGGCAGCGCGCAACGCCTTGCGCTTGAGCGCGCCTGCTCCGTCCTGGAGCGGGGTTTGGGGGTTGGTAGCCTCGGGGCACCCTCGGAGCCGCTGCAGTCACCGCGCGGCGCTGAGAGCCTAGCGCGGCGCCGCGTAAGCGCGGTGCCAAACCCCCCAAAAACCCGTGAGGTAGCCCAGGCTGGCTGAGGGGAGGTGGCGCTTGGGGGCAGCGCTCCTGCTGCGGTGAAGCATCCGGCGCTTGCCAGTTGACCCGTGGATCCAGGTGGTTAGCTTGCGGGCCCTGTACGGCGCACCTGCCAGAGCCTGTGGGTCTCAGCGATTCCGGTTTTCAAGGTGCGCCCTGGCGACTAAGGAAGCGCGCTCGGCGCGTGGCTTCGCCTTAGCTGACTCCGCCACGGGGCGGTCAATCAACATCGCGCAACGCGCGAGCTCAGGAGAGAGTGATGGGCAAGATCATTGGAATCGACCTCGGGACCACCAACAGCGTTGTCTCGGTGATGGAGGGCAAGGAGCCCAAGGTCATCGTGAACGAGGAGGGCTCGCGCCTCACGCCTTCGGTGGTGGCTTGGGATGACAAGGGTGAGGTCCTGGTGGGCACCATCGCCAAGCGCCAGGCGGTGACCAACCCGGAGAACACGGTGTACTCGGTGAAGCGCTTCGTGGGGCGCCGCCTGGACGAGGTGAAGGACGACATCCCTCGGGTGCCCTACAAGGTCGTCAAGGGGCCGAACGATGACGCGCGCATCGAGATACGTGGCAAGCAGCTCGCGGCGCCGGAGATCAGCGCCAAGGTGCTCTCCAAGCTGAAGCAAGCGGCGGAGGCCTACCTGGGCCAGCCGGTGACGGAGGCGGTGATCACCGTCCCCGCGTACTTCAACGACGCCCAGCGCCAGGCCACGAAGGACGCCGGGAAGATCGCCGGGCTCGAGGTGCGGCGCATCATCAACGAGCCCACCGCGGCGGCGCTGGCCTACGGCCTGGACTCCAAGAAGGATGAGGTGATCGCCGTGTACGACTTCGGCGGCGGCACCTTCGACCTCTCCATCCTGGAGGTGGGGGACAACGTGGTGCAGGTGATCGCGACCGGCGGTGACACGCACCTCGGCGGCGACGACGTCGACGAGGCGGTGATGGACTGGCTCGTGGCCGAGTTCCTCAAGGACACCGGCATCGACGTGAAGCGCGACAAGATGGTGATCCAGCGGCTGAAGGACGCCGCGGAGCAGGCCAAGATTGAGCTCTCCAGCAAGCAGGAGACGACCATCAACCTGCCGTTCCTCACGGCGGACGCCTCCGGCCCGAAGCACCTCCAAAAGACGCTCACGCGCGCCAAGCTTGAGCAGATGATCCGCCCGCTGGTCGAGCGGACGATGGAGCCTGTGAAGCGGGCGCTGGCGGACGCGAAGAAGCAGGCCAGCGACATCGACGAGGTGGTGCTGGTGGGCGGCTCCACGCGCATCCCGCTGGTGCTGGAGCTGGTGACCAAGTTCTTCGGGAAGGAGCCGCACAAGGGCGTCAACCCGGATGAGGTGGTGGCGATCGGCGCGGCGGTGCGAGGCGGCGTGCTCGGCGGCGAGGTGCAGGACGTGGTGCTGCTCGACGTCACCCCGCTCAGCCTCGGCGTGGAGACGCTGGGCGGCGTGATGACGGTGATGATCCCGCGCAACACCACCATTCCCACACAGAAAAAGGAGATCTACTCCACCGCCGCGGACAACCAGCCCTCCGTGGAGATCCACGTGCTGCAGGGTGAGCGTGCCCAGGCGGCGCAGAACCGCACGCTCAGTAAGTTTCACCTGGATGGCATCCCGACGGCGGCGCGCGGCACCCCGAAGATTGAGGTGACCTTCGACATCGACGCGAACGGCATCCTGAGCGTCGGCGCGAAGGACCTCGCGACGGGCAAAGATCAGCGCATCACCATCGAGGCCAACAGCGGCCTGAACGAGGGCGAGATCGGCCGCATGGTGGACGACGCCGCCCAGCACGAGGCGGAGGACAAAGAGCGCCGCGAGCAGGTGGAGCGCCGGAACCAACTGGACAGCACCATTTACAACCTGGAGAAGCAGCTGGCGGACAACAAGGACAAGCTCGAGGGCTTTGACAGCTCCAAGCTCGAGGGCCTGATCCGCGATGGGCGCGACGCGCTCGAGCGTCAGGACGACGCCAAGGTGCAGGAGGTGCTGAGCGAGATCCAGCAGGTGGCGCACGAGCTCGCCTCCAAGCTCTACGAGGGCGCGGGCGGCGGCGCGGCGCCGCCGGACGCCTCCGCGACCAACGGCGCGACCACGGGCGGGAAGAAGAGCAAGGGCGACGTCATCGACGCCGAGTTCGAAGAGACGAACTGAGCCCCGAGGACGACAAACGGTTTGCCGTTTGCCGTCCTAAAATCCACAGCTAGAGCAGCGCGCGGCGTCTGGTTCAGGCGTCGCGCGCAGTGTTTTGTGGCGCGTCATGAGGATGCTATGCCCGGCGCCGCCGTGACCGAGTACGACGTGGTGATCGTGGGTGGTGGGCCAGCGGGCCTCGCGAGCGCGCTGTTTTTGACGGCGCTCTGCCCCGACCTCACCGACCGCGTGTTGGTGCTTGAGCGCGCGAAGTATCCACGTGAGAAATTCTGCGCCGGGGGGATCGGCGCGCGGGCGGACAAGCTGCTCGAGAGTGCGGGCGTCACGGTGGACGTGCCGAGCGTGCCGCTCCACTCGATCGCGTTTCGTTGCCAGCACGGGGAGCGCGTGGGGCGCGAGCCTGGGATTGGGCGCGTGGTGCGCCGCAAGGAGTTCGATCATGAGCTCGCGCGGCAGGTGATGGCGCGCGGCGTGAGGCTGCTTGAGGGCGCGCCGCTGCTGCGGCTGTGGCGGCGGGCGGGGCGCGTGATGCTGAGCACCCCGCGCGGCGAGCTCTCAGCGCGAGTGGTCATTGGAGCTGACGGAGTGGGGAGCCTGGTGCGGCGGAGCTTGGGCCTCCGAGCGACGCGTTACCGCGCTCAGGCGCTGGAGGTGGACACCGAGCTGGTCTCGTCCGATCTGCCTCGTGACACCATCCTGTTCGACGTCACGCGGCGCGAGCTCCCCGGCTACTACTGGGATTTTCCGACGCTGGTCGACGGTCGCGAGCTGATGTGCCGCGGGGTGTACCTGCTGAAGGGCGCCGCCCAGGCTGGGGAGGCGGACATCCAGGCGGTGCTCGCGGAGGAGCTCGCCGCGCGCGGCCTGGACCTCTCGCGCTGCCGTCAGAAGCGCTACGCCGAGCGCGGCTTCGAGCCGCACGTGCCGATCAGCGCGCCGCAGGTGCTCCTCGTGGGTGAGGCGGCGGGCATCGACCCGATCAGCGGTGAGGGGATCGCGCAGGCGATCCAGTACGGCCACATCGCCGCGCGCTACCTGGCAGCGCACCTGACGAACGCGGCTTCGAGTGAGGACCTGCGCTTCGAAGACTGGCCGGGCGTGGTGCGCGGCTCGAGCGTGGGGCGCGATCTCAGGGTGCGGTCGCTCGGCGTGGAGCTCTTCTACGGCCGCTGGCGCGACACCATCGAGCGCTTCGTGCTTCGTTACCCTGACTTCCTTCAGGTGGGGATGCGGCACTTCGGGGGCAAGCCGTGGGGCCGCGCGAACCTCGCGCGCGTCGCCGGCGCCAGCTTGCTCCACACCACGCTCGCGCTGGCGCTGGGGGACGACGTGGAGCGCGGCCTGATGAGCCTCGGCTGAGCCCCGCTCGGCGCACCATCGGCCACGCGTTAGGTCGCCGCGTGGCAGCGCTTTCGTGGCTGTGAGGCGAAGTCGGGTGGCGCGCCTCGAAGTGGGAAAGTATGGTCGCGACCATGCGACAGATTGGGTATTACGGGGTGCTCTTGGCGGCGGGGGTGGTCAGCGCGTGCGGTGGGTCCGCGCCGCCAGCGGCGACCGGGGGTGAAGAGATCAGCGGTCAGGGCGAGGGCACCGCTCAGGTCGCGGCGCCGCTCGCGCCGCTCAGCGCTCCGAAGGACGTGCTGATGGTCGCTCGCATCGCGAGCCCCGCCACGCTGCTGGAGGCTGGGCAGCAGCTCGGGCTGGGTGATTTGCGCGCGAAGCTGGACGCGGAGGCGCCCGGCTTCGGCAAGCTGGTGGACTTCAACGCGCCCATCGAGGGGCTGTTGCTGCTCCAGGATGGGCCCGCCACCCGTGAGCCGAAGGTTGAGGGCTTCGTGAGCGTCGGGCTCACGTCCATGGAGCCCCTCCTTGAGAACGCGCCGCGCAGAGGACGCTCAAGCGAGGTCGTGCCGGTCGGTGATGATTGCGTGGCGGCGCGGTCGCTCGGCGCGAGCCCAGCGCGCCTGGTGTGCTCGAAAGATCGGAAGATGGCCGCGAGCATGGTCGACTACGCGACGCGCTGGCTCCCCACTGAGGCGCTGGGCAGCGACACCCTCCGCGTCAGCGTGACCTTGGAGCCGCTCCGCCAGCGCTACGCGAACCTTCGCAGCTACGCGAGCATGGCGGTGCCGTTCATCCGCGAGGAGCTGAGCACCGGTTTTGCCCCCTTCGATAACGCCGTCGCCAACACCGCGACCAGCCTGGTGGATGAGGCGCTCGCGCTGTTCGACGATCTGAACACCTTCACTTTGGTGGGCAACCTCGGGAGCGATCAATCCATCAAGCTCACAGGTGAGCTCGGCTTCAAGGGCAAGAAGTCTTGGACCGCGACCCAGTTCGCGAACGCAGGTGAGCGCGCCGCGCCGGTGCCCACCCTGTTCTGGGATCTGCCGAAGGAGTCGACCTCGGGCTCGTTCAGCATCGCGGGGGATCCCAAGGCGCTCGAGACGCTGCAGAAGCCGCTCGTGGAGCTGCTGGACACCTACCTGATGCACCAGCAGCTGGCGGCAGGGCCACGTAAGAAGGTCACGGCGCTCCTCGAGAAGCTGTGGACCCCGAAGGGGCCGAGCGTCTATGGCCACGGCCTGGTGACGCCCGGCACGCCCAAGCCCGGCCTCGAGCACGATGAAGAGGTGCGCGCGAGCTTTGGGTGGCACATCGTTGGCTTGAGCGAGGGCTCCGCCCAGACCGTCAGTTACCTTGACAGTTGGGTGCAGGCAGTCAGCGACCCTGCGATTCGCAAGCAGCTGGGCGAGCTAGGTGTGCCCGAGCTGGTGCCCACCCTGCGCAAGCGCGCCGCGCTGCCAGGCATGCCGCGCGGGACCGTGATGTACGAGCTTATGCTGCCGGGCGTGTTGATCGAGAACATGCCGGTCGCGCCGGGCGGCGACCAAGCCCCAGCGTCGCGGGCGAAGTCGCCACCGCTGCCGGTGTACATCGCGGTGGCGCCCGACGGTGAGTTCACCTGGATAGGCATGTCAGCTGACGGTGCGGTGCTCGGCAAGCGCCTGAGCCAGGCGGTGGCCGGGGGCAGCGGCAGCCTTCAAGATCGCCCTGGCCTCGCGGCCTTGCGAGGACGCCCGGCGATCGGCGGCGGCTTCCTGAGCGTGGAGCAGGCGTTCGGCCAGAAGGCCATCCAGGGTGCCATCAGCCCAGAGCGGCTGCCGAACCGAGGCAGCTTCCCGGTGATCTACACCAGCACCGTCCGTGCTGGCGCCGGGCCCACTTGGGCGTTTGAGGCCCACGGCTCAAAGGAGCTGCTGCAAGACGTCGCCACGCTGGTGAACGTGATCCTCAGCGCACCTTGAAGCTTGGCAAGTCACCGCGCCGTTCATGACACCGAGCGACGCAAGGCAGCACGCGGTGACGAGGAGTGTCGGGCAAAGGGGGCGAACCCCCCACCCTCGCTAAGCCTGCGCGCCGCGTGAGTGAGCTCAAGCGGCGCCGGGTATTTGGCCCAGCGGGGCGATGCGTGGCTAGGAAGCTCCATGGGCGTCCTCGCTCGATATGGCCTCGCGCTCGCGCTCGCTCTTTTTTTGGGGGGTTGGGTCGCGCCGGCGCACGCCTGGGTGGAGACGTCAGTGCGCTCAGACACCATCACCCTGGATGTCGGGCGTGATGGACAGGCGACCGTCACCCATGAGCTGATCTTGCGGATCCGGGGCGGCCCGCTGAAGAGCTTCGCGGTGCCTGGCGTGGATCGAGACGCCGAGCCGCTGCCCAACGCGACCGTCAGCCCCACTGGCAGCGCACAAGCAGGTGGTGAGAGCCTGCCGCTCTTGCTCGCGGTGGACGATGAAGGGACGCTGAAGCTCGAGGTGGACCATGAGCGCGGGCTGCGCCGCGGCACCTACCTGATGCGCTTCTCCTACCGGACGAACTTGCTCGCGCAGGAGCGGCTCGCCACGCGCGGCAGCTCGGTGCTCATCAGCTGGGTGGGCCCGCGCCTCGACAGCGGCGTGGACTCCGCCAAGGTGGTGTTCCGGTTGCCGCAGGCGCACGTGCCGCCGCGGGTGCCTGACGCAGAGCAGCCGGCGGACGGCGCCGGTTTGAGCGAGGAGTTCGACGGGGTGTTCTTGAGCCAGCTGCGCCGTGAAGCGGACGTGGACGTGCTTGAGGTGGTGCGGCCCCACGTGGCCAAGGGCGAGCCGGTGGTGTGGCGGGTGCTCACCGCGCCCGCGGCCTTCGACGCCTTCAAGTCTGAGGCGGGGCCACGCGCGGAGCTGCCGCGCGCTGAGGAGCGCCATGACGGCAGGTTGCTCTTGCTCGGGGTGCTGGGTGCCATCGGGCTCTTGTACGCGTGCCTCGTCGCGCTGAAGGCGCACCTCTTGTCGCTCGCGTGTCAGGTGCGTGAGGCGCGCGCGCGGAGCCTGGTGCCGCTGCCCACGGCGCTCCGCAGCGCGCTCAGCGGCCTGCTGCTCGCGGCGGCGGTGGGGGTCGGCGTGGGGCTCGATCACCCCACCGGCTTCGGTGTGCTGCTGGTGCTCTCGATGCTCACCGCGGCGCAGCTCGGCCCCCTCACGCGGCCGGCGATCCGCGGCCCTGGCTCGTGGCGCGTGGTGGAGGCGAGCCGGCTGAGCGGCGCGCCAGCCGTGCAGCTGCCGGGCCGCTTCCTCGACACCGGCGCGCTGCCCGGCTTCCTCTTGTTCGCCCTGTCGCTCACCGCCTTCGGCGTGGGCGCGGTGTACGCATTTCAGCGCTCGGCTTACCTCGGGATGATGACGGCGCTCGGCGCCGCCTGCCTCTTGCCGCTTTTTTGCACCGGGCGCGCGAGCGAGCTCCCGCCAGATCCTATCCAGCGCCCCCGGCGTCTGTTCCACGCCCTGGTCAAGCGGCTCGCTCGGCGCCGCCCGGCGTGCGATGTGCAGCTGCTCGGCCGTTTCCCTGTGGATACAGATGAGCCGGATGAGCTGCGCCTGGCGGCGCTGCCGCGGCGCCCCATCCGCGGACTGAACGCCATCGAGGTGTGCGTGGAGTACCACCAGACGGGCCCCGGCCGCCGCGGCGCACCCTGCGTGATGGTCAGGGTACAAGACGAATCGTCCGCCATTTTGGCGTTGCCGTGCGGCATCACCTGGACGCGCGGCCGCGGTGAAGACGAGCGGGTGGCGGTGCTGCGCCCCAAGCTGCCCACCCAAGCGATGACGCTGGCCTTGGTGGAGCGCCTGCTCACCCTGCTGTCGCGCCCCGAGCGCGCCGAAGCTCAACCGAAGCGCCGCACGCCTTCAGCGCGAGCCGCTGGTGCGCCGTCGAGCGGTGCACCTTCAAGCGGCGCGCCATCTAGCGGTGCACCTTCAAGCGCAGCGCCGTCTAGCCGTGCACCGTCTGCGGCATTGAGCGTGGCGCCATCGAGCCGTGCATCAAGCGCGGCGGCATTGAGCGCAGCGCCATCGAGCGCTGCGCCCAGCGGAGTGAGCCACGCGGCTCCGAGCAGCGCGGCGAGCGCGGCGGAGTAGCGCGCCTAACGTACCTTGGGGACAAAGTCGCTTCACTTGGCTAAGGTTTGAAGCTAATATGTCTCAGTGGTCAAGGGAGCGTTCGAGCGTGAGGTTGAGCTGTTCCACCAGCATGGTGGCGGCCTCCGCATGTCTGAGGCGCTGCAGCTAGGCATCAACCGGAGGGCGCTCTACGCCATGCGCGACATGGGCGTCGTCGAGTGCGTCTCTCGAGGGCTGTACCGCCTCGCGTCGCTCGAGCCGCTGGCCCACCCGGATCTGGTCACGGTGGCCAAGCGTGTGCCGCAGGGCGTGCTCTGCTTGATCTCGGCGCTCTCGTTCCACGAGCTGACGACCCAGGTGCCGCACGTCATCGACGTGGCGCTTGAGCGTGGGAAGTCGAAGCCGCGCCTCGACTTCCCGCCGACGCGCTTCTTCTGGTTCTCGGGGCCAGCGTTCCATGAGGGCATCGAGACTCACGAGCTCGACGGCGCGGCGGTCCGCGTCTACGACCCAGAGAAGACCCTGGTGGACTGCTTCCGTTACCGAAACCAGCTGGGCATGGACGTCGCGCTGGAGGCGCTGAAGCTGTGGCGCGAACGCCGCCGCAAGAAGCTCAACGCCCTCCTGAAGTACGCCCGCATGCGCCACGTCGAGCGCACGATGCGCCCGTACCTCGAGGCCACCCAGTGACCGTGAATGCCTCGATTCGTGGTGGATGGGACCCAGCGTGCCGGGCGGAGGAGGTCCACGGAGGTGAGTAGCATGAACCTCGCTGCTTCGGTGCACGCGCGCCTCCTGAACCACGCGCGCAGGGCGCAGCGGCCGTTTCAGGAGCTGCTCCAGTACTACGCGATGGAGCGGTTCCTCTACCGGCTGTCGACGACCCCTCACCGTGCGCGTTTCGTCCTCAAGGGCGCGTTGATGTTGTACGTGTGGGACGCACCGCTCGCGCGCGCGACGAAGGATCTCGACTTCCTCGGACGCACCGGCAACTCGCTGGAGAACCTCGAGCGTGTGGTCCGCGAGGTGTGCACCTCCGACGTCGAGCCCGACGGCATGGTGTTCGATCCTGCAACGGTGACGACTGAGCGCATCAAGGAGGACGCGGACTACGAGGGCGTGCGTATCCGCTTCGTTGGCCTGCTTGGTAAGGCGCGCGTTGCGATGCAGATCGACGTTGGGTTTGGCGATGTCGTCACGCCGAGCGCTCAGGACATCACCTTCCCAACGTTGCTCGACTTCCCGGCGCCAGCGCTCTCGGGGTACCCGCGCGAGACCGTGGTCGCCGAGAAGTTTCAGGCGATGGTCTACCTACGCACGGTGAACAGTCGCATGAAGGACTTCTACGACGTGTGGCTGCTCGCGAGTCAGTTCCCCTTCGATGGCGTCGTGCTGGGGAAGGCCATCGCCGTTACGTTCCAGAACCGCGACACGGCGATCGACGTCGCGCCGATCGCGTTCACGCCCGACTTCACCGAGCAGGCGTCGACGTTAGCACAGTGGACTGCGTTCCGAAGGAAGCTCCCGAACGCGCAGTGCCCTTCGCTACTCACCGAAGTCGTGCCGCTTCTCTCCGAGTTTCTACTGCCGATCGCGCGGGCCTGCGAATGCGGCGAGCGCTTCGACCAGCGTTGGCCACCGGGCGGGTCGTGGGCCCTCTCGATAGAGGTCACTGACCGTTGGCGCCGGTAGGGGTAGCACCCACCCACCCACCATTGACCAGGAACCACCAGGCAACCAAAATGGTTGCCATGTCCTCCATCACGCTCAAGAACGTCCCGGATGGCTTGCTGGCGGCGCTCCGCCAAGCGGCGGAGCGCGACCGTCGCAGCCTGACGCAGGAGATCATCCACCTGCTGGAGACTGCGCTCGGTAGCCACCCGAAGCCCGCACAGGAGCCGGACGTGAAGGCGCAGGTCGCGGCGTGGCGTCAGCTCGCGGGCAAGTGGGAGTCGGACATCGACGCGATCACCGAGATGGCCAGCCTCGTGGAGGCGCGCACACGGGGGCCCGCGGTCGACCTATGAAGGTGCTCGATACCGACACTTGTGTCACTATCCTACGTGGAAACATGTCCGTCATCGAGCGGCGCGCACAGACGAGCGATGAGGTGGCTACCAATTTGCTTGGCTACTGGAGCGCCTCTCTGGCCCCCGACTTGTCCAGCGCGGGATGGGTGGACTTCAGCGATGGTCGCACCCTCGTCAGCGTGGTGACCAGCACACGCCAGGCTCGTTGTGTTCGGTGAAGGGAGGTTAGTCAGCTGCCATGTTGACATGTTGTCTGCATGATTCGGGGTACAGTATCACCGACCCACGCAGCCACTCGCCACGTCACCTAACGAGCGACTGCGTCACCGCGCAGAGTCTCCCGGTGCTACCAACCCCCCCCCCCCAAAAAAAAGACAGTAAAGCTGTGTATCACCGCGCGCTGAGGGGCTCAGCGTTTGCGTGCCTGAGCACTTGAGCGTCTGGGTAGCGCTCAGGTGCCTTCCTTGAGCAGCTCAGCCAGCTCCGCCGGGAGCTTTGACTCGGCGACCAGTTGATACGGGGGCTCGCCTTGGAGCTCGAGCGTGCTCGCGTGGAGCGCGAGGCGTGGCGCGGGGCGGCCTTCAGGATCGTAGCGGGGGTCGCCGAGCAGTGGGTGACCGATGGACGCCAGGTGGACGCGGATTTGATGGCGGTAGGCGCGCTCGATGGACAGCTCCACGAGCGACTTGCCATGGCCCTGCTCGATCACGCGGTAGCTCGAGCGCGCGGGGTAGCTGCCGCCGAGGTGCACGGAGCCTGTGTGGCTTGGGTCGGGCTCAAGCGGGGCGTCGATGACGCCGCTCGGCGGATTGGGCGTGCCCCAGACTAGCGCTAGGTAGCGCTTCCGGAAGCGGCCTTGGGCCGACAAGGCGCGCACCGCCTCGAAGGCGCGCTCCGTCCGAGCGGCGAGCACCAGGCCGCTGGTCCCAGTGTCGAGCCGGTGCAGCACGCCGGGCTCACGGGGTGAGAAGCCGACGCCGCGCATCTCCGGGTAGCGCGCCACCAGGCGCCCGCACAGGCTGCCGCGCTCCAAGGTGCCAAGCGGCGCCGTGGGTTGCCCGGCGGGCTTGAGCACCACCACTAGCTCGTCCGTTTCCGTGACTACATCGAGCGGCCCTGGGTCGGGCGCGAGGTGCTCTGGTTCGGCCCATAGTTCGACCAGCTGACCTTCATGCAGCGGCGCGCTGGGGCGCCGCACCGCGCGCCCCGCGACCTGAACCTGCCCCTCCAAAATAGCCCGCCGCGCGGCCTTGCGCCCAATCTGAAACATTGCCGCAAGGAAACTATCCAGGCGCTGCCCGGCGTGCGCCTGGAGCACCACCTGCTCGCGCCGCTCGCGCCCTGGCGCCGTCATCAGAGCTGACCTGAGACGTGAAGCGCCCGCACCTCAGATCCGCCGAGGGCTCCCCGGGAGCCACTGAGCGCCTCCGCGGAGCGCGCTACCTCAGAGCCGCCACGCTCCATCAGAACTGACCGGAGACGCCGAGCGCGGGCGCGGTCTGTTGGCGCCCGTTGACTTCCACCCCGGTGCTGACGCTGCCGAAGAAGGGGAGCACGGTCGCTTGAGTGGGCGCACCCTCATCTTGCGCTGGGCTCGCGCTGTCTTGGGTGGTGATGAGGTAGGCGACCAAGGCGCCGAGCACCGCGCCGCCGGCGACGCTGCCTGCCCAGGCGCGGTTCTCCGCCTTGCCTGGGTCGTCACTGAACACCAAGGGGCTCGCGGCGGCGGCGCCCGTGAGCGCGCCGAGGCCGATGCCGAGGTCGATCATCAGCACGCGAGACGAGCTCAGGTAGATCTGTGTCGCGAGGATCCCGGCGGAGAGCACCCCGAGCCCCGCGCCGTAGCCGGCGCCCAGCGTGGGCGTGCCGTCGCTCTTGCCCTCATAGCCTATTTGCACCAGCGAGCCCGCGAGCGCGCCCACCAGGCCGCCGGAGTGCGTGATGGCGGCGCCGCCCTCGCCCATGCCGCTGAAGGTGAGGGCGAGGGTGCCGAGCCCCACCCCGGTCGCGGCGCCGACCAGGCCGTAAGCGAAGCGGTCATCTTCCCTGACGTCGTAGGCGCTGGCGAGCAGCACGCCGGTCAAGGTGGGCCACACCATCCCCGCTGAGAGGAACCAGGCGTCACCGAGCCCCACGTCCCACTCATCTGCCACGATCAAGGAGCCGCCGAGCCCGACGCCGGTGCCGAGCGCGATCAAGGGGTAGGTGAGGCGTGGGTCATTGGAGCCGCCCGCCCGCTGGAGCGAGTAGCCGACGTAGCCGCCGAGCAGCGCGCTGTTCAGCGCCAGCACGGCGCGGCCCTCCCCGCGGGCCCGCTTGGCGGTGCTGAGCGCGCTCGCGCTTGGGTCCACCACCCGCGCGCCGACGCCACGCCCGGCTTGGATCAGGTCCCTGACCATCACCATGGAGCGCACCTCCAGATCAAGCGGGGTGAAGCGCTCGCTCCGCACCATCACCACCTTGCCCTGCGGCGCGACCACTGAGAGCCGCAGCCGGAGCTGCCCCGCCTCCACGCTCAGCTCGGGGAGCAGCACCCACACGTCGGTCGCCAGCGTGAGCAGCTTATCCTCCGTGAGCTCTCCTGCGCGGAGCTGGGGCGACTCAGCCACGCTGAGGCTAAGATCCATGTCCTGCACCGCCTCAGCCAGCAGGATGTCGACGCGGCGCGTGAAGCGGAACAGGCGCGGGTGCGTCTCGCGCGTGGGGCGCTCGCCGCTGGTGGTGACGGTGGGCAGCACCAAGATGGTGTCTTGATTGTCCTCAGCGTCTTCTTCGGGAGGATCTTCAGTCACCCCGGAGCGCGCGGGGGGCAGCGGCGCCAACGGGGGCTCTCCCTGGGTTGGTTCGTCAGGCTGACCTGATGGCTCGTCACCCGCGGGACCTGCGTCAGCAGGCGCGTCGGGGCTGTCGCTCGGCGCCGCGCCGCCGTCCACGGCGTCTGCGGGTTGGGCGGCGAGCGGCGCTGCGACAAAGCACCCCGCCGCGATGCAAGCCGCCGCGAGGCGCGCCGCCACCCTGTCAGCAGGCGAGCACCTCAGCATCGCCGCGGCTCAGAACATGACCGTGGCGTTGAGCCAGGCCTCAAAGGCGCTGGAGTCATCCACCTTGAAGCGCCGCCCCGGCACGTTGATCGACGCACGGTAGTTGGGGTTCGGGATCCCGGTGGAGGTGAAGCTGTTCGCGACGCCGCTCGAAGCCGCGCGGCGGCAGGGCCCCGACTTGGAGAGGTTGTCGTTGTGATCGGGGTTGCAGGGCTGATCAAACGAGATCAAGTGCCCCTGCACGATGGTGTAGGCGGCGCCCAGGTTGAACTTGATGTACTCGCCGGCCTGCCACACAAAATCTGTGCTGAAGCGGTACTCCCCATGCTGCTGCACGTCCGTCAGGCCGGTGAAGTACACCTTCTGTGAGGAGGGGTTCACCACGGAGCGGGTGGGGTCCCCGGGCGCGGCTGGGTCCCGCTGGTACTCAGCGAAGTTGGGCGCGCGCAGCGATGGGGCGTCGCTTGAGCCGAGCGCGTCGAACAGCTCGGAGTAGTCGCGCCCCTCTGAGACGTAGGTGCCGGCGAAGCGGAAATCAAACGCCACCCGCTGGTGCTGGTCCCGAACCTCCCAAGGGATGACATTGAGCCCCATGAGGAAGGTGCCGCGGAGCGGCGGGTGGTTCACCAAGGTGCCCTTGAGATCCGACTGGCCGTAGTCGCTCGATGAGTTCTGGAACTCAAACAGCGCGTGGAAGCCGCCGTAGGGCTCGATGTACTTGATGCGCTTGGACAGGTAGGTGTGGACCTCAAGCGCGGTGGTGCCGCGGCTCACGCCGGCCTCACGGGTGCCAGCCCGGGTGCCGTCGAGCTGGATGTTGCCGCCACCGGTGCGGTCGAAGTGCTCTGAAGCGACGCCGTCGCGGTCGATGTCCGAGGGCTCCGCGCACTTCACCTGGCGCGTGCCCGCGAGGTTCAGCCCGGACTCCTCTGTGTTGTAGGCGTGCAGCGGCTCGCTGATGTTGAACCGCCCCTCGAAGCCGAACACCCAGGTGGGCTTGGTCGGGTCGCGGTACTGGTTCATGATCCCAAAATCGAGCCCCACTGCGAGGTACTCGATGCCGCTGCGCGTGGGCGCCTTGAAGGGGAGCCGGAACAGCTGCTCCCCCGGCTCGCCTTGGGCGGCGACGCCGAGTGAGCGGTCGCTGCCTTCCAGTGAGGAGAGCTCACGGTCGTTGGCGAGGATGATGGGCAGCCGGATGATCAGGGCGAGATCTTTGTAGATGCCGATCTCTGCCTTGGTGTTGAGCCGCGCGGTGCTCTCGGAGTACTCCGCGACGTTCAAGCCGTTGGCGGTGTAGCCACCGCCGGCGAGCCCGGACTGATCGATGAAGGTCTCACGCCGGATCTTCGCGCTCTTCCAGGTGTGCTGGTACCCAAGGGTGAGGTGGATGTCGATCGGGTCCTCCCCATCGAAGGCGTCCACCACGTTGGTGATCTCCGAGGGCTCCCCGAACACGCGCGGCTCGGTCACCTTGCGTGGCTCTTCAGCCTGCGCCGCGACCGCGTAGAAGCAGGACGCCAGGGCAGCGCCTGCCGCCAAGCCGATGTTGATACGGCGAGGACGGGAGCGGCCGCCTGCCTTGAGCGCAGCGCTGGAGGCAGCAAACGCGTGGGGGAAGCGCGCGCCGCGCCATCGACGTAAACCAAGCTCGCGATTGCTCATGACTTCAGAGACCTCACAGCGGTGCCTCTCCGGACGCTACTTTCGGGGGGGCGAAACTGTCAACATCACTCGGCCGCTTTGGCCTCTCCTGCCGGCTGACTCCCGGCGCGCCGCGGGATCTGCCGCCAGCGCACGTCCGCTTTCGCGAGGCGGCTCGCCACTTCGCTTGGGGTGGCTTGACTTTCGCCAGCTAACGCGGCACCCGCCGAGGCGCAGGCCTCTCGAGCGGCTGAGCGGGCCTCCGCGTGCGCGCGCGCCAGCCCACCGAGCCCCGACTTTTGAGCGCCACTTGGC
The DNA here is from genome assembly GCA_964415255.1 of uncultured Polyangiaceae bacterium. Taxonomy (GTDB): domain Bacteria; phylum Myxococcota_A; class Polyangia; order Polyangiales; family Polyangiaceae; genus JAHBVY01. Next base: position 17,653 of record CAYQAC010000027.1, read on the forward strand.
GGCGCTGCGCCGCTTGGGGCGGGTTTTGCCCCGCCCGGCGGGCTGGTGGCGGGCCTCGCGGGGTCCGCTGTGGGCCCGCTGAACAGCGCTCGCGCGGCCTCCTCGGTGGCGGCCGCAGCGGCCTCGCAGGCGGCGGTGAGCGCCTCTAAGCTGGGGCTGCCCTGGAGCTTGACGGTGCCGCGCGCGCTCAGCCGGGCTTGAGTAGCGCCCTTCGGCTGAGTCAGGCTGGAGCCCGCCGCCGCTCGCACCGCGATGGCGCCGGTCTGTAGCTTGGCCTGGGTGTGACCCGCCGCCACCTCCACCACGAGCTGCGCCTCACCCCACTCAACCAGGCCATGGGGTGTGCTCACCCACACCATCGCCCCCGGTCGCGCGCCAGCGCCGGCGGCCGCGGTGAGGACCCCGCGGTTGAGCCAGGCGCCCTCCAGCCCCTCAGGGCAGGGACGGACGAGCCCCGGCCCGCTGACGCCGAGCTCTCGGGCGCTGCGCGTGTGCCGCACGCGCAGCTCGCCGCCCGGCTCAAGCGTGAGCCAAGCGTCGCCATCTAACAGCTCCCCCGCCGCGACGGGCTGACCCAGCGCGGTGACCTTGCTGGCGCTCATCACGCGGCAGGCGGGGGCCTCTGACGCGACCAGCCCGCTCGGTGACGGCGCCGCGCTGGCGTCAGCCGCCAAGACCTCAGCGCTGCCTGAGCTGGCCGCGCCTGCGCTAGCTACTGGGCGCTGCTCGCTGCCTTGGGCAGGGTAGCTGACGGGTGGCGCGGGCGCCTCATCGCACGCGGTCAGGATGCAGGCCGCGCTGAGCGCAGCGCCCCACCACGCAGCCTGCTGCACTGCGACCTGCTGCCCTGCAGCCCGCTCTAGGTGCGCGCGCTTCATCCCTCGTCGCCCAGCTCAAGCGGCGGCAGCATGAGCAGCGTCTTGCGGTCGTCTTCATCTTCCTCTGGGTAGAGCTCAGGGATGGCGTCGCTCAGGCCCTCCTTCGCCTCGCTCAGCTCACGACTGGTGGTGGCGAGCCGATCCGCGAGCACCCCGGTGAACTGCCACAGGAGCTTCACCGCGAGCTGGTGCTCTTTGCGCAAGATGTCGAAGAAGTCAGCGCGACGAATCACCATCAGCTCGGAGGCGCCCTCGCTCTGCACCGTGGCGCTGCGCGGCTGGCTGCGGATGAGCGCCATCTCCCCGACGTGCTCCCCGGCGCTCAGGGTCGCGATGACCGAGTCGCCGCTCCGCACCTGGATCTGGCCGCTCAGCACGATGAACAGCTCATCCCCTGTCTCGCCCTCGCGCATCACCACGTCGCCGTCTCGATACTGGGTGGTGGTGGTCACCTGCAGCACACGCAAGATTTCGCGGTCGTTCAGCGGCCTGAACAGCGGCGTGCGCGCGAGCAATTTGCGGCGCAGCGCGAGCTTACGCAGGCGGTCGTCCCCCGCGCCGCTCTCCACCACCGAGATCACCAGGGCGGTGATGTTGTCCTTGCCTCCGAGCTCATTGGCGCGGTCGACCAGGCCTCGCACGGCGTCGTTCTCGTCCTCCACCCGGAGCAGCTGGCCCAGGCCCTCGAGGTCCTCCTCGAAGTACATGCTGAGCCCGTCGCTGCAGAGCAGCAGCCGATCCCCCTCCGCAAGATCGAGCACCAGCGTGTCTGGCTCCACGTGCTCATACACCCCCACGGCGCGCGTCACGGCGTTGCGCTGCGGGAGCTTCTCCACCTGCTCGCGCGACATCTTCTTGCGCTTCAGGAGCTCGTTCATCACGTTGTGGTCTTCGGTGACCTGCTCAATGGCGCCGCTCCGCAGCAGGTACAGGCGGCTGTCCCCCACGTGGACGATGAAGGCCTCCTTGCCCACCACCAGCACGCCGATCAGCGTGGTGCCCATGCCGCGCTTCTGGTCGTCCGCCTTGGCGGCCTCGTGCACGCGCATGGAGGCGCGGTTCACCGCGAACTCCAGCATGTTCATCAGCTCACGTCGGGTGACCCGATCCGCCCCGCGCTTGCCCTGGCGGAAGTCCTCCACCAAGTCCCAAGAGGCCTTCAGCTCCTCGTGGAAGGCGCGCACCGCCATCGCGCTCGCCACCTCGCCGGCGGCGTGACCGCCCATGCCGTCACACACGAGGAACAGGCTCATGCGCCGGTCCATGAGGAAATTATCCTCGTTGTGACCTCGCTCCCGCCCCACATCGGTCAGCGCCGCGAACCTTAGGGACTCGGCCTCCACCTGGCTGACGCCTTCCAACATCGCTGGCAGGATAGCCAGGGCCGGCTTGGCTGGCTACACCCTCGGTGCTGCGCCGGGCGACGCTGGCAGGACGCCGATCGTTCGGGGGTTTTGGGGGTTTGGCACCGCGCTGCGCGCTCCATCGACGCGCTGTGCGGGTTCGTCATCTCGCCTCGCAAAGCCGCTCACCCGAGCGCGTCGGCCAAGGAGGTCGCGCCGCGCCGCGCGACGATGACATGGTCTAAGAGCGGCGTGCCCACCGACTCCGCGGCGCGGCGCAGCGCCTGCGTCATCGCGAGGTCGTCCGAGCTGGGGCTAGGATCGCCGCTTGGGTGGTTGTGAACCAAGATGATCGCGCTGGCGCCCGAGCGGATCGCCGGGCGCAGCACGTCGCGCGGGAGCAGCGAGCAGCCGTGGAGCCCCCCTTGACCCACGCGCTCGGCTTGCACGAGGCCGCCCGCGCCGTCGAGCCCAAGCAGCCACACCTCTTCATGGTCGAGCGCGGCGAGCAGCGGGGTAGCCCAGGCGACGACGTCGGCCAGCCCGGCGATGCGGCGCCGCTGCGTCTCGAGCTCGTCGCGCAGCGCGCGGGCGCCGAGCTCGAGCGCGGCGAGCAGCCGGATGGCTTGGCGATCCAACAGGCCCAGATCCACCAGCCCCGCGACGCCGAGCCGACGCGCCTCGGTCAAGCCGCCGCTGAGGCCGAGGAGGGCGCCCGCGAGCTCACTCGCGTTGATGCCATAGCGGGTGCTCCCGAGCAGCTCCACGAGCAGCGTGTGGGTGCTCTGCTCGGCGTGAGGAATAACAGGGTGAGGCGAAGGGGCCGTGGCGAGCTTGAGCATGCGCGCCGAGAGCAAGCGCCGTGCCGGTGTCGCGCGCACGCAGGAGCCGTCGGATATTCCTGAGGAGACAGCGAGCCTCACGCGGGCGCGCTGGCGTGGCGCTGAGCGGCCGCCGGCGGCGTCGTCAGAGGCCGTGGTTTAATCATCAGTTAGACTGACGGCTGCGCGAGCCGCGCGGTGGGACCCGGGGCGGTGCCGTCCAACCCCCAAAAAACCAAGCTCTTCAGTCGCTAAGAGGCGGCGGGCATCACCTGGGCCCAGTGGCCGTGCCCTCCGATGCGGGCTCAGCGGTCTCGCCGCTGCCTTGCGCTCACACCACGCCTTGCGGCTCGCCCTCCGGGAGGAGCTGAAGGAAGGCGTTCACCGCTTCATCTAGCGCGGCCTCGGTCGCCGCGTCGAAGGTGATTTTTGTTTTGTACTCCTCGCTGCGCCAGCGCGGGTACGAGCCCAGCTGCACCTCGGGGAAGCGCGCCACCACCTCATCTAGCAGCGCCTTCAGGTCGCCTTCGTCCATGCGCGTCAGCACGGCGCGCGTGACGAACTGGCGCGCCCCCTCCACCCGACTGGCTACCTGACGGAGCTTCATGCGAAACACCTCGGGCACGCCCGGCAGCACCCACACGTTGTGCATGATGATGGTGGGCCACGGCACCTCTTCCGTGCGGAAAAGCTCCGCGCCCTCGGGCGCTAGCGCCATGCGCTCGAAGCCCGCGTGGTAACGCGCGCCGTAGGCTGAGCGCAGCAACGCCTCAAGCTCCGGGTGCACCGCGGCGCTGACGCCGAAGGCGCGCGCCACGGCGTCCACCGTGATGTCGTCGTGGGTCGGCCCCACGCCGCCGCTCGTGAACACGAGATCGTAACGCGCGCTCAGCGCGCGCAGCTCGTCGCTGATCGTCTCTATATCGTCACCTACCATGACCACTCGCCGCAGCACCACGCCCAGGCTCCGGAGCAGCCGCGCGAGCTCGTAGATGTTCTCGTCGCGGATCTTCCCGCTCAGGAGCTCATCGCCGATGATCAGCGCCGCGGCCTCGCGCACCACGCGCGGCGCGCTCACGAGTCCTCCAGCGGCTCGCTGATGGGGTCCCCGTGGCGGTCATAGCCGAGCAGCTTCTCTACCCGCTGCTCAGCGCGCTCTAGCCGCGCCTTCGAGGTGCGCATCAGGCCCACGCCCTCCTCGAACAGCGCCAGGGACTCATCCAAGGGGAGCTCCGCCGACTCGAGCTGCTCGACGATCGCGTCGAGGCGCGAGATGGCGCCCTCGAAGCTGAGTTCGCCCTCGTCGGGGGCCGCTTGGGGTTTGGGTTGCTCGCGCCGCGTCGCCACGGCCCCTTCCTACCACAGGTCGGGAGCAGGCCACGTGGGGCTGAGCAGTTAGATCGATGAGCTGACTTGATCGGGCCTGCTCAGGGAGCGTTCGGCTCGTCAGGGATGGCGATGGCCTCAAGCTCGCCCTCAGGGAGGCCTGCGGTGGGGCAGTGGCCGTCCGGGTCTGGGACGAAGGGCAGCGGCGGCGTGGTGCGCGTGAGCACGACGAGCGCCCCTGGGCCGCCTCGGAGCTCGAGCCAGGTGACGGCCTTCCCTGAGGTGCGCGGCGCGCCGGGCTGCGTGGTGAGCAGGCGTGCGCTGCGGTAGACCTTGGGGTCAGGGTCTAACGTGGCCGCGACGTGGAGCAGGCGCGCGCGGGTGGGCTCGCCGCGGCTGCCCATCGCCAGCACCAGCGCGTGGCGCACGTTGGGATCGGTCTCCAGGCGGTACGCACGCTCCAGGCGCCCGACGGCGCTTGGGTGCGCCGCGCGGCCGAGCCCCAGCGCAGCGCTGCGGCGAAGCTCTGGATCGCCGGCTATGAGCCAGCGCTCGATCTCAGGGCGCAGCGTGGGCGTGTCGCGTTGGCTGAGGGCGTAGATGGCGAGGTAGCGCGCGGCGCTGCGCTGGTGCACCAAGCGGAGCAGGGCCTCAGTCGGCACTTGATCTGCTGCCGCGGGATCGGTGAGGCTGATCGCCAGCGCCGTGGCCACGCGTGGCTCGGGCTCCTCAGCCAGCCGCTCGGCGCAGGCGCGCAGCAGCGGCGGGCGGCCTAGCGCGGTGCGCGCGGCGGCGATTGCGACCACCGGGTCGCGGTGGTGGATCAGCGCGCGGCCATGCGCGTCATCGGTCAGCGCGAGCCCGAAGGCCCCGGCGGCGCGCGTCGACGGCTGTTTAGAGCGCAGCTGCGCGCGCCAAGCGCGCCGCGCCTCACCGCTTGTGCTGCGCCACGCGGCGCCCCGCAAGGCGAGGGCCCGGCTGGCCGCGCGCGCGCGCTTCGGAGCGGAGAGCGCCTCCTCCAGCGCGGGCTCGGCGTGGGGGCTGTGCACCAGCGCGAGCCCCGCCGCCGCTTGGTCGTCGCCCGCGAGAGCCTCCACCAGGCGCGCGGTGGCTTGGCGACCGCCCGCAGCGCCGAGCGCCGCGAACAACTCGCGCCGAGGCTCGCCGCGCAGGCGGCTAAGCAAGGCGATGAGCCCAGGCGCGAGCGCAGGCTGCGGCGCGAGGCGCGCTAGCTCCACCCCGAGCGCCCAGTCGTCCCCCTCCAAGAGCTGGAGCACGATCGGTGGGTACTCTGGTGAGCGAGCCAAGGTGAGGATCCGCGCGGCGGTCAGGTGACGTGACCGCTCGGCGGGGCTAGCGGTCGTGAGGTCACTCAAGAGCCAGCTCTTCGCGAGCGCCTCCGTCTCAAAGGCGCCGAGCAGGGTGAGGGCGAGCGCCGCGCTCGCCCCGAGCTCGCCCGCGTCGCGCCGCACCACCTCACGTAAGGGGTGGAAGCCGCGCTGATCGCCGAGGCTTTGCAGCAGGCTCACGTAGTGGCTCGACACCTGGCCACCGGTGCGGGTGAGCGGCTGGAGATCTTGTGGGGGGTGGGCGAGCAAGGCGTCGCGCGCCGCTTCACCCGCGAGCCCTCCTTGGCGCACGAGCATCCCCAGCGCGCGCAGGGCGTCAGGCTGCGCTGAGGCGGCGAGCGCCATGGCGGCGGTGCGGCGGATCAGCGCGGACAGCTCACCCAGATCGGCGCTCCCTGTCACGGCAGCGCCGCTCACCGTCTTCAGTAGCGCGCGCCGCACCTTGGGGGAGGGATCGTGAGCGATCGCGCGCACCGCGAGCAAGCGCTCCGCCGGAGTCAGCTCACCTGACGCGACCTGTTCTGCGAGCTTCACCGCCTGCTGCCCCCCCGCGCGCGCGGCGCGCAGCAGCGTCGCCGCGCGCTCCTCGGATGACTCGCGCTCAGGCGCAGACTCAAGGACCACCGGCTCGCCTACTGTCCCCGGCGGGGAACGGTAGGGCGGGGGCGGCGGACGGACCGGTGATTTAGCCACGAGCCGCGGGTTGGGCGCCGCGTGAGCGGCGCTGGGAGCGCCCAGGCCCGCGCTGAGCACGCTCAGGCTGAGCAGGCCGGCGCTGAGCCATGAACAGCGCGTCGCGCCGAGCCTCCTACGCTGCTGGCGCGCTCGGTCTCGCTCCCCGCCAGGTGGTCGCATCACTCCTCGTCAGTGGGTGGCTTCGCTCCGCCTAGCTGAGGGATGGGGCGGGGCGGCGGCGTCGACTTGAGCATGGGGCTGAGGCGCGGCGTCGCCTTGAGCCTGGGGATAAGCTTCGTGGGTTGTGGCGTGAGGAGCAGCACGCCTAAGCCATGCTGCGCGGCGCCAGGCAGCGCCTTCACCGCAGCCCAGCTGACTGACTCTGCCGCGCCGTCACGGTAGGTGTAGCGCCGCAGCGCGCTGACCAGCTGAAAGGCGCGGTTCAGGGCGAGCTGTTCGGCGTCGGCGTCGCCCGCCGTGGGGCGCACACCCAAGGCGGCTATCCACCCGGGGTTCGCGGTCAAGAGCTGGGCCAGCGCGCGGACGCTGGGCTCACTCTTGGGGTCCAGCTCGTGACCCTTGAAGCGCGGCGCCACGCGCCACGCCAAGGTCGCCTCCGTCCCCCGGCGCGTCACGCTGAGGAGCGGCTTGGCGCGCTGGTAAGCGGGCTTGTCATCATCTGGGTCGGGGCAGCCGTCGTGATCCTCGACGCCATCGAAGTCCTCCGGCTCATCAGGGCACTTGTCTTCATCGTCGGGGTAGGTGTCTCCGTCGCGGTCTGGGCTAGGGCAGCCGTTCAGCTCAGGATCTTCACGGCGCTGGCCCTTCACGTCGGGGCAGGCGTCCTCCACGTCGGGGACGCCGTCCTTGTCGTTGTCCGGGTCCGGGCAGCCGTCGTCGTCCTGGAAGCCGTCTTTGTCCTCTGGCTCGTCAGGGCAGCGGTCGACATCGTCCTCGATGCCGTCGCCGTCGCGGTCGAACACGGGGCAGCCGCGGCCATCGCCGGTGCCGAGCGGCGCGTAGTCGTCAGGGCAGTCGTCCTCTTCGTCAGGGATGCCGTCTTTATCGTTGTCGGGGTCGGGGCAGCCGTCGTCATCCTCGAAGTCGTCTTCGTCCTCCAGCTCATTCGGGCACTGGTCGACGTCGTCGCCCACGCCGTCGCCGTCGTTGTCCCAGTCCGGGCAGCCGTCATGATCTTCGAAGCCATCGAAGTCTTCTGGTAGCTCCGGGCACTCATCCTTCGAGTCCTCGATGCCGTCGCCGTCTTGGTCGCGGAAGCGCGGTGACCAGCTGACGCCGAGCACCGCGCGCGCGGTGGGCAGGCCCACGGCGTCGCCGAGCGGCAGCTCCACGCCAGCGATGCCGGAGACAGAGCCCCGCGTGTAGCGCGCCGAGAGGCCGAGCGCGGTGGGGCTGGTGTTGGCGCGGGCGAAGCCGCCCGTCACGCTGAGATCGCTCCGCACCTCCACGTTCCAGCGCCAGCGCCCCTCGTCGTCCCAGCCCAAGGCTTGCGGCTTGATGGAGGCGCCGAGGCCCACCGGCAGGCTCTGCCCGAAGGACTCCCCCAGGTACTCGCGATCGGAGGCGCGCAGACGCGCCCCGACCGTGCCGTAGAGCGAGGCGGCGATCAGGGTGTACTCGCCGAGCAATCGGAGCTCCCCGGTGGCCTGACCCTCCCCCAGGTAAGAGCGCGTGTCGCCGGTCGGCGCGGTGGCGCTGGCGAGCGCCGCGAGCCCGAAGCCGCCGAGGCTGCCGGTGGGCAGCAGCGTCGCCTTGACGCCGAACCGCGGGTCGCCGAGCGCCATGGAGGGCAGCGGATCAGTCAGGAGACCTTGGCTACCTCCTGACTCGAACTGATGGAGCACCGACGGCAGGCTGAGGCTCAGCCCGAGGTGCTCCCCAACCCCCAAACCCACGAACCAGTCCATGGACAGCTGCCCTGCCAATGGGCGCCCGATGACGTCTCCGCTCGCGTCGATGAGCGACACGGGGTGATGGGCGTAGGACATCCACGCGCCCACATCGAAGGCCATCGGCCCTGGGGTGCGGGTGGGTTCGAGGTAGAGCCCGCCGTTTGGATCGGCTGGGGGGCGGAAGTGGCGGAGGTCGAGCGACGGGACGGGCTCCGCGGCCGCGGCGGGGCAGAGCGCGGTCCCGAGCAGCGCGCAGGCCAGCGCGGCGAGGCGGTGGCGCGAAGGTGCTCGGAGGGGGGGGCCAGGGGGCATGCGCGGCAGGTTAGTACAGGGAGCGGCGCGCCGTTTACCGTTTATCGCCCCTCAGAAACAACCAGCGCACGGGCCGCTTCGCGGCGCGCTCGAGGGGTGAGGCTGATGGAGCCAGGGCGCCGCGCGAGGGAGCGCGGAAACCCGCGGTGGCGAGCTGAAGGAGCTTGCCACGTCTGCGGGCTCGGCGTACTCGCCAGGCGGAATCATGGACGCCATTCAAATCCGCGGCGGGCGGCCGCTTCGCGGGACGATCCGCGTGAGCGGCGCCAAGAACGCGGCGCTGCCCATCTTGTGCGCCACCTTGCTCTCAGATGGGGCGAGCCGGCTGCGCAACGTCCCCGCGCTGCGCGACATCGAGACCACCTCGGCGCTGCTCCGCTTCCTGGGGCGCGACGTGCAGGTGGCGTCGCCCGAGGTGGAGGTGGCGGTCGCCACCGGTGAGGCGAGGCCGCTCGCGCCGTACGAGCTCGTGCGGCAGATGCGCGCGAGCGTGCTGGTGCTGGGTCCGCTGGTCGCGCGCTACGGGCGCGCGAAGGTCTCGCTGCCGGGCGGCTGCGCGATCGGCGCGCGGCCCATCGATCAGCACCTGAAGGGGCTGGAGGTGCTCGGCGCCAAGATCCAGGTGGAGCACGGCTACGTGGTGGCTGAGGCGCCGCGACTTCAGGGCGGGGAGATCGTGTTCGACATCCCCACCGTCACCGGCACGGAGAACCTGATGATGGCGGCGGCGCTGGCGCGGGGGCGGAGCACGCTGGTGAACTGCGCGCGCGAGCCGGAGGTGGAGGAGCTCGGGCGGGTGCTGAACAAGATGGGCGCGCGGGTGACCGGCGCCGGCACCGACGTGATCCACATCGAGGGGCGGGCGGAGCTTGACCCCTTCGACCACGCGGTGATCTCCGATCGTATCGAGGCGGGCACCTTCATGGCGGCGGTGGGCGCCACGGGCGGCGACGTGCTGCTCGAGAACGCGCCGCTCGATGATCTGGAGCCGGTGGTCGCCAAGCTGCGCCGCGCTGGGCTCACCATCGAGCGCGAGGGCGAGCACACCCGCGTGTCGCGCGAGGGGGAGCTGCTCGCGGTGGACGCCACCACCGCGCCGCATCCAGGCTTCCCCACGGACATGCAGGCGCAGTTCATGGCGATGATGTGCCGCGCGCGGGGGCGCTCGGTGCTCACGGAGACCATCTTCGAGAACCGCTTCATGCACGTGCCGGAGCTCCAGCGCATGGGCGCTGACATCGAGACCCGCCACAACACGGCATTCGTGGACGGCGTGCCCCGGCTCACAGGCGCCAGCGTGATGGCGACGGATCTTCGAGCGAGCGCCTCCTTGGTGATCGCCGGCTTGGTGGCGGAGGGCGAGACGGTGGTCCGCCGGGTGTACCATTTAGATCGCGGCTACGAGCACATCGAGCAGAAGCTCGCGGGCGCGGGCGCCACGATTGAGCGCATCATGTTGTCGCCAGGAGCGCTGCCATGACGGGTGGCGCGGCGTCAGTTAGCCTGACGGAGTGCGCCTCAGCGTCAGCTTCACTGACTGAATGCGCCGCGCGCCGGCTTAGGTCAGCTTGCCTGACGGAGCACGCGGCGTGAGCCGCCCGCTCACCATCGCGGTCTCCAAGGGGCGCACCTTGACCGCGCTCATGCGGCTCCTCTCACGCGCGGGGGTGGAGGTGCAGAGCCTGCTCGCCGACGATCGGCGCTTGGTCAGGCAGAGTGACGATGGGCGCTTCGCCTTCTTGATGCTCAAGCCGGACGACGTGCCCACCTACGTGGAGTACGGCGCGGCCGATCTGGGCGTGAGCGGCAGGGACACCCTGCTTGAGCGCCGCTACGATCTGTATCAGCCGCTGGACCTCGGCATCGGGCGTTGTCGCATGGTGGTGGCTGGGCCGCGCGGCCAGGCGGCGCCGGAGCTGCCGCGGGTGGCGACGAAGTACCCGCGCATCGCCGCTGATCATTTCGCACGCCAAGGGGTGCAGGCGGAGGTGATCTACGTGGGGGGCTCGGTGGAGCTCGCGCCGCTCGTGGGGCTCAGCGACTTGATCGTGGACCTTGTGGAGACCGGCTCCACGCTGGAGCAAAACGACCTGGAGGAGCGCGCCGTGATCTGCGAGGTGACGAGCCTCTTGGTCGCGAACCGCGCCGCCTTCAAGCTGCGTCACGCCGAGGTGTGCGACCTGCTCGCGCGCTTGACGGCGGCTGTTCAGGCCTAGCTCGCAGCGCAGCGAGAGCGCCTCACGCGGCCTTCCAATGCCCTGCCCCCTCAGCGGGCTGATCGCCGAGGGGGCTGGTGGGCTTGGGCGCTCGGTTTTTGGGGGGTTGGGCACCGCGCTTCAAGGCTTAGCGGCCCCTGCGTCCGCTTCGCTCGGAGGCGCTGGTGGCGGCGGTGGATCAAGCACCACCAAGGGCTGGATGCGCTTCAGGCTCCGCACGCCGATCCCGCGCACCCGGAGCAAGTCGGATACCTTCCGGAAGCGCTTGAGGCGCGTGCGCAGCTTGACGATGGCCTCTGCGCGGCTGGGCCCAACACCCGGTAGCTTGACGAAGTCCTCCGCCGTCGCCGTGTTCAAGATCACTTTTCCATCTGGGGTGACGCCCGGCAGGCGCTCGCTCGGCGCCCCTGCGTCGGCTGTTGTGTGCGCCGCCCCGCCCCGCGCGTGATCCTGTTCGCTTAGCTGACTCACTCGCGCGTCACCCTGCGGGCTTGGCTGAGGCCTGTCCTTCGTGGCCTCTGCCTTGGGTGCGCCCCCCTCCTTCGGTGCTTGCCGCTTGGGGCCAGCCGAGGGCTCTTCAGGCGCCCGGACCCACTCCTGTGAGTCGCGCGCTGGGGCGGGCGCGCTGCCCTGCTCTGCCTCGGGCTCGCCCTTGGCGTGCAGCGTGGACCATGAGCCGATCACCGCGAGGGCGGTGAGCAGCGCGCCGAGCGCTAGGCCCTTGCCCACCACTTTGTACCAGACGCTCTCCTTGAGCCGCGTCAGCGTGCCTGGCTCTGGAGCGGCGCTCAGATCGCCGCCTGGTGAGCGGCTGGGGGCAGGGGCGCCCGCCGCCGCCCCGAGGGTCAGGTGACCCTCGGGGGCAGCCACGGGAGCGGCGTCGCCCATCGACCTCTGCGGCGCCTGCGCGGCGCCGGCATGTTGCGTGGGTGCTGCCATGGTGAGCTCCTCAGGCCTGAGCCTGGTACGCGGGGGCGGTGTCGGAGTCGCTCGTCTCACGCGGGACGTAGTCGCGGATCTGCATGTCTCCGCTGACCGGCACCGCGTCCAGCTTCACGTTGATGGAGCCGTCGCTGTTGACGAAGGCCACCCCGACGCGGTTCCAGAACTTGCGGTTCTTGTTCTCGGTGATGCAGTAAACGATCTTGGTCTTGCTGTTCATGATGATGTCTCTCCTGATTGGACCTGCTTCTCTGCAGGCTCGCCCCCTATAGCGAGCGGCGTGCCAGCGGCTCGCGCGGCGAAATCACCGGGAAACTCGCGCGGCGTGACCACGGCGCCTTTGGCCGCCAGGCGGCGAGCAGGTGGCGGCGCGTGGTCGTGGCGGAGGCGATGACGTCTCGAAGCCAAGGCGCGCTCGCTCGCCTGCTTTGAGCGCCGCGCGTCACCTCGGAGCGCGCCTGGTGACTCCAAGGCGTGTGGCTGCCTGAGGTGCGGTCCCGCGCCGCCGCGGGCCTGGTAGGCTGGGGTATGCAGCGAGCCTTGTGGAGCATGAAGGGCCCTAGGTGGGGCGCTCAGCTGACGTTATGGCTGGCGCTGAGCTGCGGCTTGGGAGCGGGCTGCGGCTCCTCTCAGTCGAGCTCAGACGCGGCGGCGCCGCGCAGCGCGGTGCCCAACCCCCAAAAACCCTTGGAGGGTGGGGGAGGGACTGGGCAAGAGCAGCTGAGCGACGCGGTGGGTAGCGACGCGGGGGAGATAGTCAGCCAAGCTGACGCGAGTGCCCCGAGCGCCTGCCCGGAGGGGATGGCGCACGTGCGCCACGACTTCTGCCCGGAGCTTGAGCGGCGCTGCCTCAAGAGCGAGTACGACCCGTCAAATAGGCTGACTATTTGCCACCGCTTTGACCCTGCCTCGAACGACTGCCGCGCGGCGCGCGTGCCGCTCGACTACTGCATCGACCGCTACGAGTTCCCGAACGAGCGCGGGGCCAAGCCCCCGGTGATGGTCAGCTTTTTTGACGCCGAGCGCGCCTGCGGTGAGCAGGGCAAGCGCCTCTGCTATGAGCGCGAGTGGGTGGCGGCGTGTGAGGGCCCGGAGGAGAAGCCATTCCCCTATGGATATGAACGCTCCAAGGAGCGCTGCAACATCGACAACCCTTGGATCAGCCCCAGCCTCAGCCGCGTGTACTCGAAGGACCGCGCGGTGCAGGAGGCCGAGCTCGCGCGGCTGGACCAGAGCCGGCCGAGCGGCGCCATGGAGGGCTGCGTGAGTGACTTCGGCGTCTACGACTTGACCGGTAATTTTGACGAGTGGACGCGCGCGGATCAGCTGCGTCCCCGCGCTCGCGGGCGCTTCGCGGCGCTGAAGGGCGGCGCCTGGGGCCACGTGCGCAACGCCTGTCGGCCCGTCACCACCAGCCACGGACCTGATTTTACCTATTACTTCGTGTCGTTCCGCTGCTGCGCGGACGCTGAAGGCGCGGCTGCTGCCGACAAGTGATGTGAGGCAGGGTCGTGGGAATTCAGGTGGGCGCGGGGAATAAAGTCCGCGCAGCCAGCGCGGGCAGCGATGAGCCAGGCTGCAGTTGGTGACAGGCGCGAGGCGCCGCGCGCCCTTGGCGGCACCTCGGCGCTTTTGCCCGAGGGCAGGAGCCGTGATAGCTCCTCCTGGTCACTCGTTATTTCGGAGGGTCTTCATGGTTCATCAGCGCCGACCTGCGACGTCATCTTGCCCGCTGTCTTCGGACACCGAAATCCTGGAAGCCGTAGGTGAAGCGCGCCGTGAGGCGGAAGCGGCCGCGCCGCGCGTCAGCCGTCGTGGCTTGATGAAGGCGGGGGTCGCGGTGGGCGGCGCCGCGATGCTCTCCACCTTGAGCGACGACGCCATCGCTCGTCAGCTGACCGCCGCACCGCCCAAGGGCTTCATCCCGATGTCGGTGCCGGGGCGCGTGGTGAAGGTGGGGAAGAAGGGGGATTTTGCCTCCTTCATGCAGCCGAACCAGCTGTGGCCGCAGCTCGACCCAGCGCGGCAAATGCTGGAGCGGGCGATGATGGAGTTCACCGGGAAGCCGAACCTGGTGGAGGCCATGAAGCGCTTCATCCACAAAGACGACATCGTGGGCATCAAGGTGAACGGCATCGCCGGCCAGAAGGGCTACACGATGGCGGTCAACTTTGAGCTCATCCTCCCCACGGTGGAGGCGGTGATCGGCGTCGGGGTGCCGCCGGAGAACATCACGGTGTTCGAGCAGTTCCCGACTTTCCTCATGGGAACGCGCGTCAGCGTGAAGGGCTATGATCTGCCGGAGGGCGTGAAGACGTCCACCCACAACAACCTGGATCACAAGATGCCGGAGATCAGCATCTACCAGGGCATCAAGACCAAGTACTGCACCACCCTGCTCGACTCCACCGCGGTAATAGACATGACCCAGATCAAAGATCATGGGATTTGTGGCTACACCGGGACGATGAAGAACATCACCCACGGGACGGTCAACAACCCTCACGATCACCACGCGCACCTCGCGAGCCCGCAGATCGCGATGCTGTACAACCACCCCATCGTGACGAGCCGCGTGCGGCTCCACATCACGGACGGCTTCAAGGTGACGTACGATCGTGGCCCGCTCGATCGCGATCCGCGCACCCGCATCCCCCACGGCGCGGTGTACATCGCCACGGATCCGGTCGCGATGGACCGCTACGGGTGGCACATCTTGGATGAGGAGCGGAAGAGCCGCGGCCTCAAGACGCTCGCCGACGCGAAGCGCGAGCCCAAGTACATCCAGACCGCCGCCGAGCTCGGCCTCGGCGTGTTCGACATGAACCAGATCCGAGTGAAGGAAGTCACCATCTAGCCCAGCGGCCATTCAGTGCGCCGGGCTGACGATGCAGTCGCAGCCATTCAGTGTGCAGAGCTGACGTTGCAGTGCGCTGACGCTTCAGGCGCCAGGCTGACGATTCAGTGCGCTGCCATTCAGGCAGTATGGCTGACGATTCAGGCGCTGGGGCGATCGCAAGGGGGGGTTGGACGGCACCGCGCTTTAAGGCCGCGCGTAGGTGCCCGACGCGTGACACACGGGCGCCTCGTCCCCGCCGGGTGGGGCGATGCGTACGTCGCCATGCACCAGCCGGCGGCCGCATTTCAGGATCTGAGCCTCTGCCTCCAAGGCGCCGAGCGGCGGCCGCCTCAAGAAGTGCAACGTCAGATCTGAGGTGACGGCGAGCGGCTCGAAGCCGATGCACGACAGCACCGCAGCCCACAGCGTGAGATCGGCCAGGGTGAACAGCGTGGGCCCGCTGATGGTGCCGCCGGGGCGCTGAAACGTCGCTGAGGCCTCCAGGTGCACCCGCGCGCGGCCCCACGTGAGCTCAAGCACCTTGAAGCGAAAGTTCGCCCCGACGTGCATCGACTGATTCACCAACTCGGTGAACGCCTCCGAGGTGATCGCTGGCGCCTTCATCCGTGGAGCCTAAACCAAGCCGCGCGCCGCGGTGCCGTCTAACCAGCTCTTCAACCCCTTGCTCAGCATGCAGGTGCTCTCCAGGGCCGCACGGATCCTCCCGTGAGGTCTGGGACCGTGACCCCAGTGCGCCACGACGCATGAACCACGCGTTCAGAGACGTTCATGGCGCATCAGGAGGGAGTGAACCCCCAAAACCCGCGTGAGGCGACGATGACTCGCCGCCTCACGCTCGGGGCACCCTAGAGCGCCCTGTGGGCGCGCTCAGAGCATCCTCTGGCGCGCCTGATGGGTGCCCTCAGTAGTTGAGCGGCTCCACCACGTTCCAGGGGACCCAGTACGCGTTCTTGTTCTTCCCGGGGGGGGCGCCCTCCGCCGTGTAGTAGACGGGGTCTGCGCCGATGGTGTTGTCCCACAGGATGAAGGCGGGCGGGTTGCCGCCGTTGGTGCCCCAGTACACGCCGGTCATGCCCTTCTTGATTTTGCTGTCGTAGTCGCGCACGGCGCGCACCTTGCGGCCCGGCTGGAAGGCGCGCTTGATGACGTCCCACTCCACCCAGTAGGCGTAGCTCTCGCGCCCGGGGGGCGCGCCGCCGCCGGTGTAATAGAACGGGCTACTGCCGATTTGGTCATCCCAAATGACGAAGGCCGGCGGGCTCTTGCCGTTGGTGCCGTAGTAGGTGCCCATCATGCCGCGCTTGATCTTGCCGTCGTAGGCCTTGGTGGCGATGACGCGCACGCCGTTCGGCAGGGCCAAGTCGATGATGTTCCAAGGCACCCAGTAGGCGTTCTTCTCCTTGCCGGGGGGCGCGCCGTCCCCGGTGTAGTAAGTGGGGTTGGCGCCGATGGTGTTGTCCCAGACGACGAAGGCGGGCGGGCTGCCGCCGTTCGTGCCCCAGTACACGCCCTCCATCCCCTTCTTGATCTTGCCGTCGTAGTTGCCGGTCGCCACCACGCGCGTCCCTGGGCGCAGCACCTCCTCAATCACGTTCCACTCCACCCAGTACGCGTAGGCGTTCTTGCCGGGGGGCGCGCCCTCCGCGGTGTAGTAGACAGGGTTGGCGCCGATTTGCTTGTCCCAGACGACGAAGGCGGGTGGGTTGCCGCCGTTGGTGCCGTAGTAGGTGCCGGTCATCCCGCGCGTGATCTTGCCGTCGTAGTCGCGCACGGCCTGAACGCGCATGCCGCTCGTCATCGCGCGCTCAAGCACGTCCCAGGGGACCCAGTAGGCGTTGGCGTTCTTGCCCGGGGGCGCGCCCTCGTCACTGTAGTAGACGGGGTTGGCGCCGATGTGGCTGTCCCAGATGACGAAGGCGGGCGGGCTGCCGCCGTTGGTGCCGTAGTAGGTGCCGGTCATTCCCGCGCGGATTTTGCTGTCGTAGCTCCGGGTGGCGCGCACGCGGGTGCCCGCCTTGAACGGGACGACCACCGCCTTGGCGGCGGAGCCGACGGTGTCCATCAGCTTGCAGCCGTCTGGGTCGCCGCCGTCGCAGGCCTGCTTGAACATGGCCTTCGCTTGCACGTTGTCCTGCGCGACGCCGCGGCCGGTCTGGTACATGCCGCCGAGCAAGCGGCAGGCGGTGTAGGCCTCCAGCTTGCAACCCTTGGCGTAGTAGGTGGCGGCGCGCGCGAGATCTTTGCCGCCGTCCTCAAGCGTGATGCCAGCGTTCATGCAGCCGATGCCGTTGTCGCCGTCGCAGGCCTTGATGTAGAGGCCCTCCGCGCGCTTGACGTCCTTCGGCACGCCCTCGCCGCGGTCGTACTGGTAGCCCAGGTCGCTGCAAGAGCGCGCGTTGCCAGCTAGGCAGGCACGCTGACGATACACCGCCGCCTGCGCGTGATCTTTGGCGACGCCGGTGCCGGTGTTCAGCATGTAGGCGTAGTTGGCGCAGCCCGTGAGGTTGCCGCCGTCGCAGCCGCGCTTGTAGAGCTGCGCGGCGCGCTCGTCGCTCCCCGGCACGCCGATGCCCTTCTCGTAGTAGTAACCGAGGTCGGTGCAGCCACGCGCGTCGCCCGCCTCACAGCCGATTTGCATCAGCTGGGCTGCGGTGTCGTCCTGTTGGTCCACCCCGCGCCCCGTGCGGTACATGTAGCCGGCGTTGGAGCAGCTGATGGCGTCGCCGCCCTTGCAGGCGAGCAGGTAGCTCTTCAATGCCTCGCGGAATTTGCCGGAGTCCTCTTGGAGCAGGCCCTGCAAGCGGCAGCTCGCCATGTTGCCCTTTTGGCACTGCGCCGCGCACTCACCCTCGTCTTTGCCGCTGCACTGGTAGTCAGCGGTGACAGAGGCCTTCTTGGTGCACTTGCCGCCGCTGAACACGAGGCCCGGGGGGCAGCTCGCGTTGTCCTTGCCGTGCGTGGTGCCGTCAGCCGGGCCGTCGTTGGCCTTCGGTGCGTCGCCCATCCCGGCGATCTTCACCAGGTCCAGGCGCATGGCCGACTGGCACTGGGAGGGCGGCGCCTCGCTCATCGGGTCCGCCTTCTCACAATGGTCAGGCCGACCGTCTACTACCTGAGAGGCCTTCTCGGATGAGCCGGCGGCGCTGCCGCCGCCGCCGAACACCTCGGCCATCACCTTGCCGAGCGCGTGGGAGTCTGTGCTGACCACGAAGGCGCCCACCGTCGCCCCTTGGACGAAGTGGGTCGCGCCGTCGCACTCGCCCTCGAGGTTCTCTTTGATCACCTCGCTGATGGCCGTGCGCTTCTTGCCCACCATCACCAGCTGCACGTCGATGCCGGCGCCTTGCTTGAGCTCACCGCCCGCCCTGGCGATCAGCGCGCTGCCGGTGAGCGGCAGGTTCGCGATGATCTCCGACTGGTCCTTGAGGCTCATCTTCTCTTCTTTGGTGGAGACACCAATGAAGCCGTAGTCGCCCTTCACGCGGCAGTGGGGCAGGAGCTTGATGGCATCGCAGGTGTACGACACCACCGCCACGCCCTGGCGCATGGTCGCCTCGAGGTTCAAGCGATCGTCGCCGCGCCAGTCGACGATCAGCGGCGCGGCGCGGTTCATCTGGTTCGGGTCGCAGCGCTCTTCGCTGAGCACGCTCGCGAGGTCGTGGTCGCCTCCGCCGATCGGTGATTTGGGGCTAGGGCAGCCGGCGAGGACCAAGAGGCTCAAGCCGCCTGCGATCTGGACTAAGCGGGTGATCGTCATTCGCTCTCCTTTCGATGGGCGACGCGCCAAGCGAGGAGCCCACGATCCTCAACGCTAGCTTCTTTCCGACCCGATTTGGAGCACTTCTTTTGCCCGCCCAAAACTTCCTGGCTTCCGGCTTTTGCTTACTCGCTCCACGCTAGGTTCTTGGTTCGGCCGTTCGGTGGGTGCTCGTAGCTGCGCTGGCCCGTTCATGCGGCTATGCTTTGAAGGTGCGCGACCGATCGCTAAAGCTCAGCGTAGGCCTCGCCTCAGCGGGGCTCGTCGCCTTGGGGCTCTTGTTTGGCTGTGGAGCTGCGTCCAAGCAGGCGCCGGGCGCGCCGCCGAGCCCAAGCTCAATGACCCAAGCCAACCCTGGGGGCGACGCCGCCGACCCCCACCTGGCGGCGCTGACCGAGCTCCTCAGCGCGCCGTGGGGCGAGCGCAATGACAAGGACGATCAGCTCCGCGCGCCCACCCCCGATTGGGAGCGCTGGAAGCGCGTGCGCTTCTGGGGGGTCCAGCACTTCACAGGCTTTCGTTATGGCAACGACCATCACGTGATGGCGGTGGTGTTCGTGCAGCCGGCGGAGGGACAGCCGGTGGACTCTAAGAGCTGCCTCCGGCGCTTCGAGGCTTGGGGGCACGGCAAGGCGCAGAGCTATGAGGTGAAGCTCAGCCCCATGCGCACGCGTCGTCGCGAGTTTCGTGGGGAGCCCATGTGGGTGAAGAGCGTCGATGGCTACGTGGATCTCGGCGCCTCACGGGAGTACTTCTCGGGCGCGTTCGCGGGGTACCCACACGTGTATGAAGACGCCTGCCTGATCTACGCGGTGGCGGTGCCGTGGCGTGGCCATGAAGCGGCCGCCAAGCGCCTGAGGGATCGCTGGGTGCTCGAGGGCTTCCAGCGGATGCGCCCGCTCACCGAGGCGATGCCCGTTCGCCGCTGAGGGTGCTCCGGACTGCACGTTGCCTCGCGGGATGTGTCGTCAGGTACCCTGACGATCGGCTACCAGCTCGCGGCGATCAGCGCCACCACGTAGAGCACCAGCGACGCGATCCACACCCCGCTGCGGATCTTCAGCTGATGCTTGAGCCCCCAGATGGGCGCCATCAGCGGCACCACCAGCGAGAGCATCCCGCGCCATGCGCCTTCACGTCGCGTGACCCCGAGCACCAAGAGCAGGTGACTCGTGACCCACGCGCCGAACGCCAGCGAGAGCGAGAGCACGATCAGCAGGTCCACCCGCGTGGTGTACACTGGACGCGGCCGCGCCACACCGAACCGATGACGTGCGCGCGCCGCCACGGGTTTTTGGGGATCGGGGGGTTAGACAGGTAGGCGGGGTGACGCGCCGTGAGACGCACCCGGGGGACTTTCAACGTCACCGTCCTCCAAGCGCACGAAAGTGGCCGGAGCGCTCACGTCCGCTGGACGAAGCCAGCCAGCGGTCCCAAGTTCCGGCCCATGCGATCCTTGCTCGTGCCGTTTGCATCTTCCCTCCTCCTCGTCGCCTGTGGCGGCGGCGCGCCCGCTGCCGAGCCAGCGCCGAGCGCCACCGGCGCGGCCTCCACCAGCGAGCCGCCGCCCGTCACGCAAGCGGGCCTCCCGACGACGCTCACGGCGTACAGCTGGAAGCTATCAGCTGCAGTGGGCGACGGTGGGGAGCGCCTGGCTGTGTTGTTCCCCAACCCCCCAAAACCCATCACGCTCCATTTCATCGAGGGGCGCCTCTCAACCACGAACACCTGCAACGTGATGAGTGGCGCCTACACCCTGCTCGCGGAGGGCGGCGCGGGCGAGGCCAAGCTCGAGCTGGGGCCGATGGCGCAGACCAAGCGCCTGTGCGTGGAGCCGGGCATGATGGAGGGGGACGCTGCGCTGGCGTCGCACCTCACGGGCTCGCTCAGCCTCACCTTGAAGACTGGTCAGGAGCCCACCCTAACGCTGGTGACAGCGGGCGGCGCGCGACTCAGCTTCGAAGGTGAAGCGACCCCGGAGACGCGCTACGGAGGCCCCGGGGAGCGCGTGTTCCTGGAGGTGGCGCCCGAGCTGGTCGCCTGCAATCACCCGCTGATCCCTGATCATCGCTGCCTGTCGGTCAGGGAGGTGAAGTATGACGAACAGGGCGTTAAGCTGTCTACCGGTGAGCCCGAGCTGCTCTACGAGATGATCGAGGGCTTCACGCATGAGGCGGGCGTGCGCACGGTGCTGCGGCTCAAGCGCTTCAAGCTCAAGAACCCCCCAGCAGACGCCTCGAGCATCGTCTACGTGCTGGACATGGTCATCGAGTCCTCCCTGGAGGGGAGGTGACGGGCGAGCCGCGCGTGGCCTCGCTTAGAGGACGACAAACGGTGAACCGTTCGTCGTCCTAGCGGTGCTCCACCGCGCCGATGTCCACCTGAGCGCCCACCGGCCGCGCGTTGCGTGTCTGGTCGCTGGTGAGCGAGGAGGCTGGGTTCCCCGCGTCGATGAGCGGGCTGCCCGCTAGCGGGAGCTGCACTGGCGTGGGGCCGTAGGCGAAATCGAAGGCGCCGAGCTGGGGATTGAGCGCCACTCCCACGCCGACGATATCGCTGGACAGCCAGCTCACGAGGCTAGTCTGGCTGACGAAGTTGTAGCCGCCGCTGTTCGCCATCACGCCGCCCAGGTTCACCCCGGTGTTGTCGGCGAACACGGAGCCCGACACGGTGCAGGCCCCGTTACGGCAGCTGATGCCCGAGCCGGTGTTGCCCACGATGGTGGAGTGGGTGACGGTGAGCGGGATGTCAGAGAAGATCGCCGCGCCGCCGACGGTCGCGGTGTTGCCGTTGAAGCTGCAGTTCTCAACGTGGGCGCTCACCGCGGGCGCCACCAAGCGCACCGCGCCGCCGTGGCTGGCTTGGTTGCCCGAGAAGCTGCTGCGGATGAGGTTCAGCCGGGCCCCCGTGTTCTGCACGTAGAGCGCGCCGCCCTCGGTGGGGCTGGAGTTGCCGCGCACCCAGCAGTCGGTGAGGGTGAGCGTGGCGCTGTTCACGAAGATCGCCCCGCCGTTGGACGCCTGACCTCCCGTGATGGCCAGCCCGACCAGCTCGGCGCTGTTGCCGCTGAAGTTGAAGACTCGCGAGGAGCCGCCGCCGGACACCACGGTGTGACGCGCCCCGAGCCCCACGATCGTCCGTGCGCCGATCCCGATCGCTGAGGCGAGCGTGATGGTCTGGTGCGCGAGGAAGCGGTCGAAGGTGACGAACGCGCCGCCACCTGAGCTGGCGATCTTGTTGCGCAATGAGCCGCTTCCGGTGTCGTTCGTGTTCGTGACTAGGTTGTCGTCGGCGACGAAGGCGAAGGAGCGAGTCAGCGTGCTCTCCGCGCCGCTCGTGTCCTCCACCACGACGTCGGCCCAGGTGTTCACGGTGCCGGGTGGGGAGAAGAAGGTGAGCTGGGTGCTGGTCTGGTGCAGCACCGTCACCGCTTGGCCGCCCACGCGCACCGTGGTGCCCGCGGTGAAGCCTGAGCCCGCGAGGGTGACGTGGGTACCGCCGCCTGCGAGGCCCGCGGGGGGGAACACGCAGCCCGCGTAGAGTGATGGCGCATTGGGCGGCGCGGGGCACCAGCCTGAGGGCGTGACCGCGTCGTCTCTCAGCTGGCAAGACGCTGTGCAGGTGACCGTCTCCCCGCCGCGCCCGACGCCGTCACCATCACAGGGCTCATCAGCTTCGACGACACCATCCCCGCAGACGGCTGGTACGCCACCCGTACCACCGGTGCCCGCGGCGCCGCTGGTGCCCGCCGCGCCTGCGCTGCCCGCCGCGCCGCCGGTGCCCGCCGTGCCTCCGACGCCGCCCGTTGCACCGACGCCGCCCGTACCACCGACACCACCCGCGGCTCCGACGCCGCCCGTCGCTCCGACGCCGCCCGTCGCTCCGATGCCGCCCGTCGCTCCGATGCCGCCCGTAGCGCCAGCTCCTGCGGTGCCCGCTGCGCCCGCTGCGCCCGCTGCGCCCGCGCTGCCACCCGAGCCACGCCGCGAACGACTCGATTCGTCATCGGAGCAGGCGAAGAGCATGGGGACACAAGCGAGGACAGGAGCTAAGCGACGCATGCGCGGCTTATAACCCACGCAGCTCGCCGTCAACTTCACCCCGCGGGTAGCTGACGGCGAGCTGCGCCTGAGGCACGCGGGCGCTGTGACGAGCGCGCAAGAAGAAGAGTCAGGAGCCACCCCGAGCACCGGCCGAGCGGACGGTGAGGAGACGGCGCGCGCGGCGGGCCGTGGCGGGCTGGCGATCGTGTTCGCCAAGGTGTGGTTCATCTTGGTGGGGTTGGTGCAGAACGCGATCCTCCCGGGGCTGCTCGGCGCCGGGGGCTTCGGTGATTTTCGCAACGCGCAGTCGCTCGCCAGCATCTTCTACAACCCGGTGGTCACGAGCTCCATCCAGGGGGGCAGCCGCGCCGTAGCGCGCGCCACTTCGGCGGAGGCGCCCGGGGTGATCCGGCGTGTGTTCAGCGTGCACGTGGGGCTCGGGGTGTTCTTCGCGGCGGCGTTCTTCTTCAGCGCGGAGCCGCTCGCGCAGGCGATCAAGGCTCCGCAGATCACGCCGCTCTTGCGCATCTTGGCGGGCGTCGTGTTCTGCTATGCGCTCTACAGCCCGCTGGTCGGCATCCTCAATGGCCAGCGGCGCTTTGGGCGTCAGGCGCTGCTCGACGTCATCATGGCTTGCCTCCGCACCGCGGGCCTGGTCGGCGGCGCCTTCATCGCCGCGCGGATCATGCCGGGGCTGTTAGCCGAGGGCGCTGTCTTAGGGTTCGCCGTGGGCTCAGTCGTGATCTTGGTGCTGTCACTGGCCATGGTGGGCGTGGGGCGCGGGGGGCCTTCGTCGCTCACGCTGAGTGCGCACCTCGGCTTCATGGTGCCGGTGTGGTTCGGTCAGGTGGCGCTCAACCTGCTGCTCCAAGCGGACGTCAACCTGCTGCGGCTGTTCGCGGCCAGCGCCGCTGAGCGCGGCGGCCTCACGGTGGAGGCCGCCAGCCCCTTGGTGGGCGCTTACGCGGCGACCCAGCTCTACTGCTTCTTGCCGTACCAGCTGCTCCTCAGCATCACGTTCGTGCTGTTCCCCATGCTGGCGAAGGCGCACAAGGAGGGCGATCGCGAGGCGATGGCGCGCTACGTGCGGACGGGCGTGCGGCTCGCGGTGGTGCTCGCGGGCGCGATGGTGGCGGTGACCAGTGGGCTCAGCGGGCCGCTGCTCCGCCTCTTGTTTCAAGAGGAGTACTGGGTCGCCGCGCCGGCGATGCAGGTGCTCACCTTGGGCTTTGGCGTGTTCGCCATCTTCGGTGTGTTCAGCGCGGTGCTGAACAGCCTCGGGCGCGCCTTGGCCAGCATGCTGTCGACGCTCGTGGCGATGGCGCTGGTGGTGGGGCTCTGCTTCATCACCTTGCATGACGCAAGCTTCAGCACAGGCCTGCTGCAGACGACCGCCATTTGTACGTCGGTGGGGGTGTTGGTCGCGACCTTGATCGCCGCAGCGCTCGTGAGGTCGGCTGCCGGCGGCGTGGTGGCGCCCCTCAGCGTGCTGCGGGTGGTGGTGGCGCTGTTCATCGCCATCGCCGTCGCGCGTCAGCTGCCCTACGTGAACAAGGTCATGACGCTGGTGTGGAGCGGCGTGGTGGTGGCCATCTACGCGCTGTGCCTGCTCGTGACGCGCGAGCTCAAGCTGGCCGACTGGCACAGCCTGCGCGCTGTCGTTCGACGCCGCGTGGCGCCCAGCAAGTGAGGCCGCGCGCGAGCAGCGCCTAACTGGGCTCGTCACCTGGGTAACCCCAGGCGGCCACGAGCGACCGGTGCGCCGTGAGGCTCGTGTCCTTGGCGAGCTCGCTCCGGCGGTAGCCGGTCGCGATAGATTCTACGTGGATATGCCCCGTGGTGCTCGAGGCCGCCTCGCGCCAGGTGAAGCGCGCCCGCCATGCACCGATGGCGATGCGCGCGTGGTCACCCAAGCGCTTGATCCGCCGGTAAGGGTGGGGGCTTGGGCCGGGCTCGAGCGAGGTGACCAGCCGTGCGCGCAGCGCCTCGCCCTCGGCGCCGAGCAGCTCGAGCTGCCGCTCCGCGCGTGGCGCGAAGCTGACGTGCCAGCCAGGCGAATCACACGCTCGTTGGGGGGCCTGTGGCGCAGGCGCCTCCTCGGCGCGCCGCTGGGCTTCGAGCTCGCCACTTACGGAGGCTCGCAGGCTTGGCTCCAGCCAGCCGCTGTTCGCCTCAGGGATGCGATCCGCGTAGGGCACGTAGGGCTTGAGATCGAGGATTGGGGTGCCATCCATTAGGTCAAGTCCACTGACTGTCAGGGTGAGCCCTTGAACCCCGAGGAGCCGCACGGCGCTCAGCCCAATGGGGTTGGGGCGGTGCGGCGAGCGGGTGGCCAGCACCCCGCGCTTGGTTTGGCTGCGGGGCGGTCGCACCTTGGGCGCGAAGCCTCCAGCGCGATCGAGCCAGGCGAGTACCCACAGGTGGCTCCAGCAGGTGAGGTCGCTCAGCGCGTGCTCAAACCCTGAGCGAGCGAACAGCACGATCTGAGCCTCGCCGGCGGCGAGCTGCGCTTGGCGCGGCGCCTCCGCCTTACAATGGTAGGGCGTGCGAGCACGCCCAATGGGCGTGAGGGTGAGGGGAGGGTCTGGCGCCTCAGGCGATGAGCGGTCCACCGCCCCAACTCTAGAGTAACCTCCCCGGCTCGCCACCCGCCCACCGCGCGGCGCTCACGTCCCCCTGAGATGCGCTGGCTGC
>CAYQAC010000028.1:0-17560 GCA_964415255.1 uncultured Polyangiaceae bacterium
GGGGCGCGGCTCCGGCAGCCGGTGGAGCTCGGCGGCGCCGAGCACGGCGCCGAGCTGGGGGTGCTGCTTGGGGCGCGCTTCACGGCGCTGCCGCGCTGGCTCACCCTGAGCGCGGAGCTCTCGGTGTCCTCAGGCCTCTCCTGGACAACGACCGAGGGCGCAGACGGCGCCACGTCGGAGCGCCTGGAGCGCCCCGCCGCCTGGCTGCTCGGCGTCGCCACGGCGCCCACCCCTGAGCTCCGCCTGCTGCTGGCCGGCGGCGGCGCCCTGCCCCTGAGCGTCACTGAGCGCACCGCGTCCCCCCAAGGCGCGCTCCCCGGCAGCGGCGCCGAGCCCGTCAGTGACACTCACCTGAGCGCCGCCCTGGGCGTCCCCGCGTTCCACGGCTTACTCAGCCTCCAATACCAGTTCGGCGCGCTGTGAGCGCAGCGCACGATGAGCGCAGAGCACAATGAGCGCAGAGCACAACGAGCGCAGAGCACAACGAGCGCAGAGCACAAT
Organism: uncultured Polyangiaceae bacterium; assembly: GCA_964415255.1. Taxonomy (GTDB): domain Bacteria; phylum Myxococcota_A; class Polyangia; order Polyangiales; family Polyangiaceae; genus JAHBVY01. Next base: position 502 of record CAYQAC010000028.1, read on the forward strand.
GAGCGCAGCGCACAATGAGCGCAGAGCACAATGAGCGCAGCGAACGGCGCCCGAACCGAAGCTCCTCCAAGCAACCTAAAGGATGACCACACGACGCCAAGCAAGCGAACCCAGGAGCCCCGCGTTTCAAGCGGTGTTTCCACCTTGGTTCTCTGGGGCGCTCGAGCATGAGGCCGAGGCCAAGGGGTACCTCCACGACGTGCTCGTGGTGGTCGGCGGGCAGCGGCACCACATCACGTTCATCGACGAGCACACCCTGACGCACGACGGCGGGTTCGCGGCATCTGAGGTGGAGGTGGTCGCCGCCATCACGCGCGCTCACCTGTTGGCTCGCATCGCAGATCTGGTTAAAACAGGTCAGATCGCGCGCTGGGAGGTCGAGGCCGAGCGCGATGGCTAGCCCCATCAGCCATCGAACGGGCAATCAAAACCCACGCCGGGCACGAAGCTGAGGTCCCCTGACTGGACAGCGTGAGGCCGCGCGCCGCGGGACGTCAGGCGCGGCGCCACCCGCTCAGAACACGCGCTGAGGCACGAAGATGCGGTCCCCGGACTGGAGCGGGATGTCAGGCGCGGCACCCTCGTTGATGGCGTCCGCCGAGACCACCACCGTCACGTCGCCGTCCTGCGTTTGGCGCGTGAGCCGCACCTGGGTGAGGCTCGCGATGGAGTTGAAGCCGCCCGCCTGAGAGACGGCCTGGATCAAGGTGAGCCCAGGCGCGTAGGGGAAGCTGCCTGGCTTCTGCACCTCACCCATGACGGTCACCTTACGACTATTATAAGCCTCCACCCTGACTATCACCACGGGGCGCTGGAGGATCTGCTGCTGCTTCAGCTCCTTGGTGATGAGCTGGGCCACCTCCTGCGGCTCGAGGCCCGTCACCTTCAGGCGCTCAAGGTAAGGTACGGCCACCGTACCATCGCTCGCGATCTCGTACTCCTCCGGCAGATCTTTCTCGCCAACGATCTGCATCTTGAAGACGTCGCCTGGGCCGAGCCGGCTCGACTCCGCCACCGGTGGCAAGTTGCCACGCACGGCCGGCCCCGAGGACCCGCACGCAGCCACCCACGCGGTGAGCAACATCACCGCGAGGCAGTACGTCAGCCGCCCGAACGAGGCCGCCGCGAGGCAGTACGTCAGGCGCCCGAACGAGGCCGCCGTGAGGCAGTGCGTCAGGCGCCCGAACAAGGCCGCCGTGAGGCAGTACGTCAGCCGCCCGAACAAAGCCCGCCTAGCGCGTACTGCCGTCACATGAACCAGCGCGCGCCGAGGTAGATCTCGTAGCGGTTAAACCGCAGATCGTCGGTCAACGCTGGGTCTGTCTCTGACGTGGGCACTTCGTTCCTAGTCAGGTTGGCGTTGTAACGCCCGGTGAGGTTCAGGCCGAAGCTGTCGCTCGTGCGGTACTCAGCGAACGCCGAGGCGTCCAAGCGGTTCTCGCCGAAGGCGCCGAAGCGCGGGGCGCCACTCGCGAAGTAGCTCTGCGGGTAGCTCACGTGGGTGAGGCCGCCCTCCACCCCGAACACCACCACGCCGCCCAGGAAGTAGTCGAACTTCAGGTAGCCGCGATCTTGTTGGTAGTGATCCCCGAGGTAGCTGTTGCGGAAGTCACGCACGTAGCCGAGCGCGACGGACGACAAGCCAACCGAAGCTGAGGTGCTGTCCAGATCAGGCTGGGGGCTGACGAACCACTTCAGCTCACCGTGGCCGATCACGCTGTCAAAATCGTGCACCGGCTTACCATCACGCGACTCATAGAAGCTGGCACCCCAACCGACCATCGCGAGCAAGGCGAAGCGGTTCGTGATGAGCCCGTTCACCCCGACCCGCGCCCGGAGGGGGGTGGAGTCTTGTTGCCCGGTGTCGCGCGTGTAGCGCAGGAACCCGAGCGAGGCGTCGTACATCAGCGCGGTGCGTGGCAAGAAGCGCCAGCGACCGCGCGTCTTGATGGAGTGCTGGCCGTTGTCCAGGTGCTCGAAGGCCTCCTCCTCGAAGTACGTCCCCTGGTACTCGTAGCCCAAGCGCCAATCGAACAACCCGCCGCCGGGCCGCCAGCTGAGCCCAAGGCCACCTCGCACCGCGTGACGATCGAACGCCAGGCTGTCCTCAGGGGTGTTGGAGGGCTGCACCATCCGCGTGTAGTCCGCGTACACATCGCCACCGAAGGGGCGCGTCGGGGCGATCTCCAGCTTGAGGCCGAGGGTGCCGCTGATGTGGCGCTGCTCGCTCACCTCATCCGAGAAGTCGCTGTCCGCCGCCAACAGCTCGTTGTAGGTCGCCGCCAGGTTCGCCTCGAAGTTGAAGGCGCGGTGCTGATCTGGTGCGCGGGGGCCGCTCAGCGTCTTCAGGCTGAGCGATGGGGTGAGGCGGAAGCGCCAGGCGGCGATCTCGTCTTCCGCCGAGGAGCGCTGGAAGTAGTTGGAGTCGTAGCCGACCTCTCCTGCGATACCTGGGTGCAGCGAGAGATCGCCCGTGCGGATCCCTGGCCCCTCCCCGAGGCGTCGATCGGCGAGCCAAGGCTGGCCCTGCGCAGCGGCGACGCCCGGCAGCAGAGTCAGCGCAAAAGCAGCCGCCCACGTGAAGTGCTTCTTCATCAATCAGTCCAAAAACGTGCGAGCAGTGGCAAGGGTGCTTGCCCAGCAAAAGCAGACAGGTGACCTCATCAGCTGGTCGGGCTGCTCACCACCGGAGGTGGACTGATGAGCGGGTCGTCTGGGTACTCCGACGGGTCGGTGTCGACGATGCCAGGATCGATCGTCAGCTCGACCTCTGTATCACCGATGAACGCCGCCTCTTCCCCCACGCACTGGTTCGCCTCCGCCGCGAGGCTCTGGCCCCGCTCTCGGAGCACGCCGAGCACGGAGAACTCATGGCGCGCGCGGTCTGTGTCACTGCGCTCCACCGCGGTCTTCAGGCTCGCCTGGCGATCTTTGAAGGAGCGCAGGGCAACGTCGACTTGGTTGAGCTTGTCATCCAAGCACAGCACCTTCACCACGTCGCGCGCCTGGCGCGCCTCCTGAAGCTGCTTTCGGATCGTCGATCCGATGCGCTCCATCTCGCCGAGGTATTGCTCAGCGCGCGCCGACTGCTCAGCGGGCGACAGGTTCACATCCTGCCCTGCCTCGAGCTCCACAGGGTTGCCCGCGCCATCTGACGAGCCATCACCTGCGCTCTGCGCCGTGGCGACCGCGCCAACGAACAGCGCTGCGATCATTGCGCCCAATTGCGTCTTGCTTCGAAGCTTCAAGCCGCGCCTCCCTCTGAACGAAAACATCTAAAAAGTAAGCGTGGGCGAGTATACGGAGCGGTCAATCGAGTGTCAACGACCCCCCTACCTTGTCGTACTTCTGCCCCCATCATCGGCCGCGCCGGCTTGGCCGAATCGGCCAACGGGCCGCAAGGCCCAGTAGCCTGCCTGCCCGCCCGAGTACCGAACGGTGGGTTGCGAAGCTCATGCAGGGTTAGCTCCGTCGGCCTCACAGCGCCTGGCCGCCCAGGATACTCACCCACTGTTCGCATGAGACCGCTCACGGTGGGTGTGGTGCGTGAAGTGGAGCTGTCGTTCAGGTCGACCAAGGCTGTGGCCACATGCCACATGGGGCGAGCATGGGGCGCCTACCCAACCCCAAAAAAACGAACGCCAGGCCGAGACTTGTTCAGCGCATCACGGCGCTCCCCAACGCGAGAGCCGAACGCCAGGCCGGGGCAGGCTGGCACTGGCGTAGCCCAGGTCGGGTAGCGGCGGAGCAGCACGAAGCGTGCTCCAGACTGCACTCCAGGTGAAGCGCGCTCAAGAGGAAGCGCGCTCAAGAGGAAGCTGCGGTTACTGCTTCACGAACGTGACCGGCACGCTGATCACCGCGCTGCCGCCCTCAGGGGGCGCGAACTGAGCGGCGCTCGCGCGCGACTGGACGCAGCTCACCACCGAGCCAGGCAGGTTGCCGCTAGCGGACGCGGAGACGCCTTGGACCTCACCACCCGGGCCGACGCGGATGCTCAGCCGGATGCTCCCCTGAGCGTCTGGGTTTTGTGAGAGGCCGCGCTGATAGCAAGCACGGAAGCCTGCGCGCATACCAGCCACGACCTGACTCGCGTTGGTCACGCTGCCACCCGCGACGTTAGCGCCACCGACGCTGGCTGACCCCGTGGGGCCCTTCACGGTGCCGCCGGTGCCCGTCCCCTCGCCGCCCGTCTTGCCGGTGGCGCCGATGCTACCGAGGCCACCGCCTGAAGAGCCTGGACGCATGGGGCCTCCCCCACCTGGGAGACTCAGCCCACCGGGGCCCATGCTGCCGACACCGGCACCGCTCGCGGCGGCGCGATCCAGCGCGTCCGTCGTGACCTCACCGTCTTGAAGCACACCGGCCGTGGCCGGCCCCGCGCCAGCCAGCGCCCCGAGCGTCTGCATCTCGAGCTGCTCGAGCTGGTTCGAGAGCGCGGCGGCCTCCTTCGAGCTCATGTTGCCGCTGCCACCACCCTGGGTGCCCGCCGTCTTGGCGGGGGCCGAGCTGGCCTTCGCTGGCTGCTTCTCGACCTCCTTGGTGTCCTTCGTGTCGGTCTCCTCGAGGTTCTCCGTGGACTCCTGGATGGGCGGGGGCGGGGGCAGCTTCTCCACCATCTCCACCAGGCCCTTCACCGACAGGCCCTCATCGATGATGGGGTCAAGCCAGTCAGAGTAGATGAGGCCGATGCCCATCAGGTGCAGCAAGAACGAGAACGCCGCGATCACCGTGGTGGGCCAGTCGACGCTGTTCACGCCGCGCGTGACCGACACCGGCAGCTGCGGGCGCGGCTGCACCGGCGGCGGCGCGACGAACTGGAACAGGAAGGTGACGTCACCCACCACCACCTTGCCGCGTGAGTCCTCCGACAACGCGATCTGGTAGACGCCTGCCTGCACCTGGCGCGCTTGGCCGCGCAGCACGTTCAAATCGCTGATGCCGGTGGGGAGCGCCACCCGCCCCGTCATTCCATCAAGGAAATTCAGCGCGTACTGGCCGCCCACCAATTCGAACAGCTTGAAGTTCGCAGGCAGGTTGCCCGTGGCCACCACGAACTGACTGCGCTCGGAGGGGCCCACCGTCACGTGCGTGCGCTGCTTGATGATGCGCTCCTCGATCACCCGGCCGCCTTGGACGACCCCGATGCGGAGCACCTTCGGCCCGGTCGCCATCACCGCGCGCATCACGGCGGTCATCTGCCCAGGGCGCTGGCTGGCGCCAGGTTGCATTGGCTGCTGTGTCATCGAAATCCCTCAGAGCGGTAACCCACCGCGCCCCCGGAGCCTAGCACGGCCCATGGGCCCCACGACCCCAAACGGTTTGGCGCTTGTAGTCCTCAAATCCGATGGGCTTCGCTAGCCCCAGCTTCCAGCAAGCGCTGCGGTTCAATGGGTTTCATGGGCGACTGGGTACGCGCTTCGTCGCCGAACGGTCTCTCGCGCCCTGATGGCGCGTGTATTTTCCGGGTCTGGAGGTTGGGCCGCTGACCTACGGCCCGTCAGCTGAAGCCGCCGACCGCTCCAAGGAGACGCTCAGGACGCTGGCCGTGGGGTGGCGTGCGGCGCATGACTGTCCAACCCCCCCAAGCTGAAGCTCATGCTGGAGCGCTCCAGGGACCACGGATTTTTTGGGGGTTAGACGGCACCGCGCCATCCTCAAACCTGACCGTTAGGGCGGCGTGAGGCCTCACAGTTGCCCCGGCCACTCCGTCTCCGCGAAGCGCGTCAGCTTGCGCGCCACGGTGCCCCAAGCGGTGAGCTGCTCGCCCGCTCGGCGCTGAGTCCTCCGCGCGAGCCACGCCGAGGCGGCGCCCGTGACGACGCCCGCCCCGATGCACAGCCCGAGCGTGAGGAGATCGCCACGCCCGCTCAACCACTGGATCAGCGCCACCGCCGCGCAGAACCCGCTGGTCGCGACGGCGATGCGCGTCGTGCTCTTAGCCACGAGCCCGGCGCTGTTCAGCTCGTGCTTGAGCAGACCAAGGCTCAGGTTCAGCTCCGCCATCAGCTCGCGGGCGCTCTCCGCCGCGAGGGCAGCCGCGACGAGCTCCGCGCGGACACCGCTCGGCAGCTCAGGCTGGAGCTGCGTGAGCTCGGCGCGCGTGCCCAGGCGGAGCTTGGAAGCTAGCGAGGCGCCATCGTCCACCGCGAGCAGGCGCTGATAGCGACGCGCGCTCACGAAGCAGCAGGCGCCACCCACACCCCAGGCGATGACCGGCCAGATCATACAGTACGCTGCGCTGACGAAGTACGCTGCGCTGACGAAGTACGCTGCGCTGAGCGCTTGGCCCCAGCCAAGCCCGCGCTGGGGCCACGACCCATCAGAATGGATCGCGGTACAGCGCCTCCTCGATTCGGTCGAGGAACGGCTGACGCAGCTCTGCCAGGGTGAGCCGCGGTTGAATACGGCTCACATCAACCGCCGCGATCGGCTTCTGGACCCGCCCGACGATCGTCACTTCGCTGATCGTCACCACCCGGCTCCCACCCTGGGCGGCGGCTGGCGCTGACCCCAAGGTGACGACGGCCAAGCTGGCCCCGATGATCAGCCACGCACTCAGTCGCTTCATGGCTCCACTCCAACGCGGCTAAAAGCTCGCGCTGCCTTCCTTCTTCTCGGGGGCCTTCTCAGGCGCTTTGTCCGCCGCCGCTGGCTCGGGTGGTGGCTTTGAGGCCTTGGCCTTCTCCGCGGCCTCCGCCTCCACGATCGACTTCTGGCTCCGCGCGCGCACCAAGAGCTCGTCGGTGTCATCAGGATCGCCTGGCTGGGCGCGCGGGTGCAGCTCTTTGTACTTCTCGAACGCGGTGATCGCGCGCTCAGCTGCCTGCTTCTTGTCTACCCCTTGGAGCTGGCCCCCAAACAAGTAGAGCAGGCCTAGGTTGTAGTACGTCTTCGCGAGGCTCGGCTCGCGGCCCTTCACCAGCTCAAGCTCCTTCAGGGCGGCGTCTGGTTTGCCCAGCAGCCGATAAGCGTCCCCTAGGTTGAGGTGCGCGAGCAGGTTACGGCGGTCGTACTTGAGCGCGCCCTCGAGCAGGTTCGCGGCCTCCTGAGCGTTGCCTGACTCCAGCATGAACGCCGCCAGGCTGACGCGCGCCTCCACCAGATCAGGCCGCGCCGCCACCGCGAGCTTGAACTCCTCAAGCGCCGCTGAGCGCTTGCCCGTCTCTCGCAAGATGAGCGCGCGGAGCAGGCGCGCCTCGCCGTTGCTCGCGTCGCGCGCTGGGCTCTCACCGAAGCCATCCAAGATCGCCGTGAGGGTGTAGAGCGCGAGATCGAGGCGGCGGTTCCTGTAGTGGTCGCGCGCCAGGGTGACCATGGCGGGGCGATAGTCAGGGTTCTGCTTCAATGCCGTCTGCGCCAGGCGCTGCGCGCCGGCGGAGTCCTTCTGCTGGCTCTTCAGCTCCGCCTGAGCCGCGGGCACCGCCGCGCTCTTCGGCATCGCCGCCGCTTTTCCTTGCAGGAATGACTCAGCCTCCCCGAAGCGCTTCTTGCGCGCGAGCAGCAGCGCGTAGCTCACGATCGCCGGCTCATAGTCCTTCACCACCGTGAGCGCCTGCTGGTAGGCCCGGGCGGCGCCGTCCTCGTCATCCAGCCGCTCCTTCACGCTGCCGAGCGAGAAGTGCGCCCGGTAGGCGTTCTTGTCGGCGGCGATGGCGGCCTCGAACTGTGTCTTGGCGGCGTCGAGGTCCCCCACCTTGAACGCCTCCATACCCGCCGCGTAGGCCTGCGACGCGGCGGCGTTCATCACCGGGCGATTCGACGCCTCACCGCTCGAGAGGCCATCTGTTTGGGCGTACTGGCTGCCGTCAGGCGCAGCGACCGCTCCACCCCCCGTGCTCGCCCCAGGCGGCGGACCCACGGGCGCCTCCGCGCCTGGCCCCTTCTTGGCGCAGGCGACGCTTCCTAGCCCGAGGGCCATGATGAGCAGCAATCCAAAGCGCATCTGTGCCTCCATCAGTTCGCCACCGGGAGCGGCCGCGGCATGCCATCCGCGGCTGGCTCTCCCACCACGCCGGGGCGGATGCGCACGAACATCCCCTCGGTGTAGTTCAAGTCCTTCACGCGCGTGGTGTAGGTCTTCATCTTCGCCTCCCCCACCACGTCCGTGAGGAACGCCAAGCGACGGATCGCGCGCACCACCTCGGGCTTTGAGATGTTGTAGCGCCGCGAGAGCACCACGGCCTCCGAGTAGCGCACCACCGCGATCTCGTCAGCGCTGTTGATCTCCTTGTCCCGCGTGTCGCGCCAGGCCTGCTGGATCTTCACGCGGATCTCGTCGGCCTTCTCTTGGAGCTCTGGGTTGTCGCTCTCCTCGGCCTGCTTCAGCGCCTTCTCCTGCGCGGCGGAGAACATCTTCAGCTCCGGAGGCCGCGTGTTGTAGAGCCCCGTGCGCAGCGAGTCGTACACCGAGCCCTGACGCGCACGCGCCACGATGGTCCAGGTGGGGCTGACGTAGGTATCGATCACCTTCTGGAGGCGGTCGTGCCACTTCTTCCCCTCCACAGCGTCCGCGCGATACTTGGTGATCACCTCGGTGACCGTGCCTTTGTAGCGGTGGTGCCCGGTGTCGTAGTCGAAGCTCTTCTTCAGATCGGCGTCGATTTGGACATAGTCCGCCTCGGCCGCCATATCCGCCTCGCGGCTCCCGAGCGCGGTGGAGACGTTGTCTTTGCGCGGCGCCAGGCGGTTCCACTTGGTGAAGGCGGCGATGGTGTTTTGCCACCACTTCTGGGTGTCCCGCTGCGCCGACGCGCGCTTCATCCGCGCGACGTTGTACGCGGCCTCCACCACGTACTGCGCCGCGGCGTCCTGCTTCTCGTAGCGCTGGTAGTAGCTCTCCATCGCCGCTTGCGCCTTACGCCGCGCCGCGAGGTTGCCGCCCTCGTCGGGGCTCAGCTCATCCCACTTCTTCACGTCGGAGCTTGCGATGATGAAGTCGGCCTCAGCCAGCTCCTTCGGTGAGGCGCCGAGCTTTTGGAAGCGCGCCTTGGAGCGCGCCATGCCGCCCTCGTCCCCCAGGCTGGAGTACAGGCTGAGCGCCTGGCGCGCGGCGCTGCGGCGATCTTCGGGAGTGAAGTGCTCGACGTTGCTGATGGTGTCGAACGTCTCCGCAGCCTTCGGGTAGTCGAAGAAGAGCACGTAGGAGCCGGCCAGCGCGTCGTAGGCCTGCTTCAAGTAGCCGACGCGCTCCTCATACTTGGCTGGCTCCGCGGGCACTGGGGGTGACTTGCGCGGGTTGCCGTTCTTCAGCTCCTGCAGCTTCTCTTCGCTGCCGTAGCGGGCGATGAAGAGCTCATACATCTCGATCGCCTTGTCGTACTCGCCCACCTGCTTGTACGCGTAGGCGCCGTTCATGGCGGCCTCGGGCGCCTCGTCGCGCGCCGGGGCGGCGTCGAGCGCGGCCTTGTAGGCAGCGGCCGCGGCGCGCCACTTCTTCACGCGCTCTGGGCCGTCCGGCATCTTCTCCGCCTCTTCGAACAGCTTGGCCGCGTCCTGATAAGCGAGGCCCGACTGCACCGGCTTGCGGATGTTGTCCTCCGCGGCCTTCGACTCCGGGTTGTAGGCGCAGCTCGGCCCCTCAACCAGCCGACGTGCCTCTTGGGCGTCGCCCTCGAAGTTCGCCATGCTGATGAGCTTCTCCCAGGCCTTGTAGCCCCACTCATTCTTGCCGCAGTACTCCGTGTAGAGCGGCGTGAAGCGCTTGCGCGCCTCGGCGAACTGGCCGTAGACGAAGAAGTAATCCCCTGCCTGGAACGCGTAGAGGAGGCCGTTCTTCTCCGGATCTCGCGTGAGCGGGATCCGAAGGTTGTAGTCCTCGCGCGCCTTCACCGCGTCGAGCACCGCGGCGGGGACCACCTTCTGCACCACCTTGCGGCTGGTGCCCTCGCCGATGAACTCAACCTCCTCCAACTTGGGGATGCCGTCCGTGCCGCCGGAGGCCTCATGACGCCGGTATAAATCCGTGAGCACCAGCTGAGACAAATCCACGAGGTAATACGCCGAGGGCTGAAGGTACTTGTCGTCCTCGTTGGAGTCGCGCACCGCGACCAACGCCTCCTTCGCGGCGCTCACCTCGGCCACCGTCGGTGAGCGCTCCATCACCACCTGCAGCCGCACCACCTGATAGCGAGCATCGGCGAGCCAGAAGCGGCTCTCATACGAGTCGACCGCGTTCGGCTCCTGCTCAAGGTAAGCCGCCCAGCCCACCTCCGCGAGGCGGTACTCCGCCACCGCCTTCTCGAGCAGGCGGATTTGCTCACCCACGTCGCTCAGTTCGCGCGCACGGTCATACAGGGCGCGTCCGTTGTTGGTGTGGTCCGCCGCCGCGCGCTTGAGCCCGTTGCGGACCAGCTGCTCCGCCTGCTGCAGCGCCTCAGGGTCGTCCCGGTTCGCGTTCGTCCAAGGCGTGGTGCCCACGTAGGCGGCCAGCTTGGTGCGCGCCGCGAGCGCCTTGCTCGCGTACTCCTCGCGGGCGCTGGAGCCATCTGGAGCCAGCTTAGACAGCTGATCGTACAGCTCGGCGATGCGGTTTTGCATCACCGGCGCGTCGCGATCCATCGGGAACTTCTGGAGCGTGAGCTCAAGCGTGGCGATCGCGTTGCGGTTCTGAGTGATCTCAATGAACTCTTGCGCGAGGCTCTTGTAGATCTCGACGGTCCACTTCTTGTCTTGGGGGATCAGCGCTGGGTCTTGCACCCGCGTGATGGCGATCGCCATCTTCTGCTCCGCCACGAGGGGGTCCGTCTCCAAGTCGAGCACGTCGTTGCGTGGGATCAGCGGGTGCTCGGGGGGCGGGCCCTGCATGTCCACGTAGGTGAGCGAGCCCGCGATGTAGGTGTACGCTTCCGTGCGGAAATCAGCGCCGGGGTCGCCTGTCTTCGCCTCCTGCTCATCAGCGTAGTGCAGCAGCTTGATGAACCACTCCACAGCCGTCTGGTAGCGCTGCTGCTTGAAGTAGGTCCAGGCGCGCTTGTAGAGCGCGACACCGTAGAGCGGCGGCTTCTCCACCTTCATGGAGTGCTCGTAGGCCCGCACGGCGCGGTTCAAGTTGTAGGGGCCGCCCTTGGGATCGATTTGATCGAAGTGGTGGTTGCCGAGCTGCCACCACACCTCGGCCTCGTACCGCGGCTCTTGCCCCGGCTCGAGCGCCTGAGGCAACCCCACGCAGCTGTCCGGGTAAGGATCCTGGAACAGCAGCTCCTCACTCGCCGGCGCCTTGGCGATGTTCGCCCGCCGACGCAGGTCCTGATCTAAGGGGACGGGGTTCTTGTTGTACCACTCGTTCCAGAACGCATCGTCATGGTCCTGGACCAACGGCTCCACCAAGAGCTTGGAGGCGTCGTCTGGGTGATCTTTGACCTGATAGCGGTTTGAGCACACGAGCGCTCGGAACGCCTGCTGCCCCTCCTCCAGCCGGTTCGCGTCAGTGAGCGCGTGGGCGAGGTAGTAGTAGACCGCCGCCAGCTCCTCGTAAGCCGGGTACTCGCGGATGATGCGCCGGTAGAGTGAGATCGCGGGGACCAAGCCGTCGGTCAGATCCGCATCAAAATCAACCCGGGCGCGCTCCTCATACAAGGCCGCCAAGCGGAACATGGCGTCAGGCGTGGCCACGGGGTGAGCGTTCTCCCCGCTGTAGCGCGCGATGAACTCCTCCAGGCGCTTGATCGCCTCGTCGCGCGCGACGACGAGGTTCTTCTGCTCGATGTCGATCTCGCGGTCGAGCGTCGAGAGCACCCGGCGACGACGCTCTTCGTAGTGGTGGCGCACGATCATGGTGAGCGCCTTGCGGTAGCTCTTGGCGCCCTTTTCGTACTCCTTCAGCTCAGCTTGCAGCTGCCGCAGCGCCTGGACCTGCGCTGGGGTGGGGTCCGCCGCGGGCGCCACGCTGCGCCGAATGGCGGGCGCTGCGCTGCCAGTAGGCGCTGCGCTGCCAGCAAGCACTGCGCTGCCAGTAGGCGCTGCGCTGCCAGCAGGCGCTGCGCTGCCAGTGGGCGCTGCGCTGCCAGTAGGCGCTGCGCTGCCAGCGGGCGCCGTGGGCTGCGCCTGAGCCGTCGCCCCGCCCATGCTCACGACGCAAGCGAGCGCCACCAGGCTGCTCGAGACCTTCCTGCGCATCATTCGTCGTCTCCTGCGTCGTCGATCACTTCGCGCAGCTCGTCGTTGAGGCTCGCCTCCTCGCGCGAGCGCTCTCGTTGTAGGTTCGTCACCCGGGTGCGCGCCTCTTCTCGGACCTCCCAAGCGTGCTGAACCACGCCGGTGTCCGCCCGCAGCACGATGCTCTTCAGGCGATCGCGCACGAGCGCGAAGTGCTTCATGGCCACCTCGCCGACCAGCACTCGCGCCTGCTGGTCGAGGGACTCCAGCTGCTCAGCGTAGCGCTCGACCAACGCCGACTCCTCCGCGAGCTGCTGCTCAAGCCGCGTGGTTTGTGACGCGACCTGTGCGTCCAGCCGATCGTAAGCTTCCTGGACGTTTCGCTCCGCGGCGCGCGCCCGCTCCAGGACAGGCTGGAGCGAGGTGGCGTAAGCTGCGAGCCCACCGCCCGCCTTCGCGGCCAGGTTGATCTCCTCCGTGAGCGCCTCACGGAAGGCGACGCGGAGCTTCGCGTCGTCCACGTAGCGTTGATCACCGAACCCCACCTGGACGCGGCCGAGCTCTATCTGCCGCCGGTACTCCTTGATGCGCGCGCGGTAGGCTTGAAGATCGCGCTCGTTCGCCGCGATCTCCGCCTCGAAGCGCTTACGCGCCTCGGGATCTTGCTGCACCCCGTGGCTGTCCGCGTCCGCCATCACCCGCTTCAGCCCATTGATCACCGCCTGGAGCCCATCTGCTGCGATCGTCAGCTGCTGCAGGCTCTGCGAGACGCGGTTCCACTGCCGCTCACCCGACACCTCACGCGCGGCGAAGTCACCCTCCGTGCGGGGCAGCCCGCTCAGCTGCTTCATCAGCGCGCGGCGCCGTGCGCGCGCCGCCCCTAAGGCGCCGCTCTGCGCTGAGCTGTCCACATCTTCGAGGCCGAGCGCCAGATCGCCGCGCGCCAGGGTGATGCGGTTGAGCAGCGCCAGCGCCTGCTCCATCCCCGCCTTCAACTCCGGGAACGCCTTCGCGCGCACCGATGAGCGGAGCACCACGCGCAGCTTCGAGCTGAGCGTCCGGCTGTCCCGGACCAGCTCACGGCTCTGGCTCACGTCGTCGATCATGGAGAAGACGCGATCCCCCTCAGCCACCTCGCGCGCCCACTCAAGCGCCACCCGTGGCAGCTCGCCATCTTCCACTGTGCGCTCTGAATCAGTCAGCTTCTCGTAGTAAACGGTGGGATCTGTCGTGTCCTTGAGGAAGCGGTCCACCTGGGTGTGGATGGGATCGAACTGACCGCGGACGCCCTGGTAGAGCTGGAGCGCCGGCTCAAACTTGCCCGAGCGCAGCAGCAGATCGGCGCGCAAGAGCGAGCCATCAGCGAAGCGTAGGCTGTTCGGGTCGGAGATGGCGAGCACCTCCAAGGCGCGCTCCGCGCGCTGGTAGTCACCTAGCCTGACGTACACCCAGGCGAGCTCATACAGCATGTGGTTGAACTCGGGGCTGCGTCGGTCCACGTGGCTGTAGGCCTGCACCGCGTCCAAGTAGCTGTCGCTCTCGTAGAACAGCCTGCCGAGCGCCATCCAGGCGAGATCCACCACGTGACGGTGGCGATCATTGTCGGCCTTCAGTTGGGTGACCTGACGGAAGGCCTCCACCGCCTTGGCGTAGCGTGCGCGTGGCACCTGAGCCTTGGGCGCCGCTGCGGCTCCCTCCTCTGGCTCGGGCGGTGGGGGCGGCGTCGCCTCCTTCACCTCGATGGCGCCGACCAAATACTTCGCCTGCGGCTCCCACTCAGAGCCGGGCGCTACCTGGGCCAGCGCGCTCCGCGCCGCTGTGAACTCACGCTTCGTGTAGTGAGCTTTGCCCCGGGCATACTGGAGCGAGCCAGTGCGGTCCGACGCGGGCAGCTTGCTGAGGTGCGCCATCACCTCGTCCAGCGTCTCCAAGCGATCCGTGCGCAGGGCGATGTCCACCAAGCGGCTGAGCGAGCGACCGGCGTAGCTTGTCATCGCCGCGCCGCCCTCCACGATTTCGGTGTAGTGCCGCCGCGCGGACAGCAGCTGATCTGACAGGAAATAGGCCTCTGCCAACAGGAACAGGGCGTCCGCGTGCTCGGCCGCTGACGCCTTGCCCTGACGGTGGAGCTCCACCACCTTGCTGAGCTCCCGGATGGCGCGCTCGTAGTCCTTCGAGCGGAGCATGATCTCCCCGCTCACCACGCGCTTGGCGGGGCTCGTCTGGCTCGCGCTGCGGGCCTTTGCCACCGCAGCCTGGACCTGCCCCGTCGCGCCAGCCACAGCGCGGACCTCCGTATCGGCCCTGCCGCGCGCCTCAGCCGCGTCGAGCGCGAACGCATCACGCGGACAGGCGACGGTGGCGGCGAGCACACCCGCCAGCAGCAGGCCGCTGCGGCTCACGCTCACTTACCTCCCGTGCCTATGCTGAACCCACCCGACGCGCCGCTCTTGCTCGGAGAGCCGCTCTTCCCGGGCTGAGGCTGACTCGCGGTCGAGCTCGCGCCGGTCATCAGGCGCTCGCTGTGGCGGATGGCTGGCCGCTGCTCGAGCGGCGTGGTCACGCCGCCCTTCTCCCACGCCGTCACGTCGACGCGAATGGTCTTGCCCTCCGTCACGGTGAAGGAGTGGCTCGACTTCACCTCGAAGCGGTAGCCGCGAAGGTAAGAGAACACGCCATAGCCGTGGCCGCGCAGCTGGATCAGGCTCTGGATGGTGTGATCCCCCGGGGTCACCGAGCCCGTGAAGATCGGGATCTCCCGCTGATCGGCCAGCGCCCCACCGTCATCCTTCTTGTTGTACTGAACCGCGCCATCGAGCACGAACAGCGCCCGCACCAGCTTGAAGGCGCTCGAGAGCTCGTTGGTGAACACGATCTCCGCGCGGGCGCCGCCCACGCCGCCGCCCAGGATGGTCTCGGAGAGCAGGCTGAGCCGCGTGTGGCTGCGGCGGATCTGCTCCTTCAGCTCGTCCACTCGCGCCTCGAGGTCGCGCAGCCGCACTTGGTACGTGGCCCCGTCCATCTCGGGCTCTGCCGCAGGGGCTGCCTCGCCCTGACCTGCGGGGGTTGCCGCGGGCGCCGCAACGGGCGCCTCGCTCCCAGCCTCAGGCGCTGCCGCCTCACCCTCGGTCTGCGCGACCGCCGGCGCCGACCAGATCAACGCCGCCAACACCCACCAGGCCTTCCGCTGTATCATCTGCAAACCTCTCCAACGCTAAGGCACGGACCCCCGGCCCGGCGAACGCGAGCGTAGCACCGTCACACGCTGCCGCGGGCCCCAAATCTGCCTCACCCCTGAGCTGCCGACCAAGGGCCCTCCTCAGGTGCCAGATGAGCGCCCATCACCCGGCCTCCAAGCGGGATGAGTCAGGCTTAAGCCTGATAGGCCAACCGGCCGAGCAGCCGCCATGCCCCCCTGGAGTAGCCCGGCTTGCCACGGGCCCGGTGCTCGCCTTTTTCGGGGAGGACTCACCGTCACCCCACCGCTCAAGGCAGCGGCGAGCTTGTTGACTTCCTCGCCGAAGACAGGCCAAAGAAGGGACAGGCGCCTTCGCGCCCCCCGCTCGCGGCGAGCCACCGCAGCAAGGATCCACCGTGTGCAGATCGAATCTCACCGGCGTGCGTCGAAGCCGCCTTCATGGTTGTCAGCGCGCGTCCAGCGGCCACCTTGGCTCGCGCTGCCTCGCTTCGAGGCGCAGCAGCGGCGCCGCCCAGCGAGGTGGCACTGAGCGGAGCGAGTCAGCCAGCGCCCGAGGACTGCTGGGAGTCGCGGAGCGGTGTCCGTCTGAGATCCGAGCTGTCAGGTAGCGGCATGACAGCGGAGCGTGCTGAAGCCACAGACGAGATGCTCATGGTGCGCTACCAGCGCGGGGACCGCCAGGCCTTCGCGACCCTCGTGCAGCGCTACAAGCGCCCCATCTTCAACTTCATCCTGAGGCACCTGCGCCAGCCGGCGCTGGCGGAGGAGGTCACGCAAGACGTCTTCATGCGGGTGGTGCAGAAGGCGGCGGAGTTCAAGCACGAGGCTCGCTTCTCCACGTGGCTCTACACCATCGCGAGGAACCTCTCCGTCGATCACCTCAGGAAGCTCGCCCTGCGCCGGCACCCATCCCTCGACCAGCCGCGCGGCCCCGACGACAGCCGCACCCTACTCGACGCGGTGTCCGACCCGCACCCAAGCGCGTCGGTCGATCGCAGCGCGGTCTCCACCGAGGTGGGCGCGACGATTGTCAGTGCTGTTGACCAGCTGCCGGCTGAGCAACGTGAGGTGTTCCTCTTGCGAGAGATCGCCAACCTCCCCTTCAAAGAGATCGCGAGCATCACGGGCGTCCCCGAGAACACCGTGAAGAGCCGCATGCGCTACGCGCTGGACCGCCTACGCGAGGCGCTGTCTGAGTTTGAGGAGTACGCGCGCGCCCTGCGCTGAGCGGCCCCAAAATCTTCGAGTGGATCATGGATTGCGAGAAGTTCGACCGTGTAGCGCTGGACCTGCTCTATCGAGAGCTGGATGAGCTGACGAGCGCGGCTGCCCGGCGCCACCTGGAGCAGTGCGTGCGCTGCCGCTCGATCATGTCGGGGCTACGCGCGACGCGCGAGGTGGGGGTGGTGCCAATGGTCGAGCCACCTGACGATCTGGAGGCGCGCATCCTGCTCGCGGAGCGCGCGGCGAGGCGCAGCCTGCCGGTGAAGCAGCGGCTTGGGCGCGCGGTGAGCGTGATGGCGGGCTACGCCATGCGGCCCCAGCTGGCGATGGCCGCGCTCTTGCTCCTCCTGATCGGCTCAAGCCTGCTCTTGATCCGCGCTCGCCCCGGCGAGACGGGCATCATCAGCGTCACTGAGCGGGGCGTACCTGAGGCGGAGGGGCCAGGCGTGGCCATCGTCCCCGCCCAGCGCGAGGGCGTGGCGAGCCTCAGCCAGGCGCGCAACAAGGCCGATGAGCTTCGCGCCGCCGCGCCCCCACCGG
>CAYQAC010000028.1:17570-41357 GCA_964415255.1 uncultured Polyangiaceae bacterium
CCGCCTACCGCGAAGGCAACTGGGTCGCTGCCAGCGCGGCCTTCGATCAAGTGGAGCGCGAGGGGGGCCCCGGGGCCGCGCAAGCGGCCTTGATGTCCGCGCAGGCGACCCGCAACGCCTCAGGCTGCACGGTGGCAGGCCCCCGCTTCGAGGCGGTGACCACGCGCTACGCGGGCACCGAGGCCGCGGGTGAGGCGCGATTTCAGGCCGCGGACTGCTTCCGCGCGACGGGCGATCTGGAGCGCGCCCGACAGCACTACGAGGCGCTGGCGAACGCCCCAGCCTATGGTGTGAGGGCGCGCAAGGCGCTCGCGCAGCTGGATGAGCCCCCCCCACGCGCGTCTAAAGCGCGGCCAGGGGTCGGCGCTACTGGGGCCGCCGCTCCCGCCGCTCCCGCTAAGCCCGCCGAGGCGGGCGCAGGCGACGCCTACTGAGCGCCGCTCAGATTGCCCCCCGGCCACCCCCCCCCTTGGTTCCCTCGCCTCCGCTTGAGTCGCTGAGTCCGCCTCAGCTAAGCGGACCCCCTCCGCCCAGCTGAAGCCAGCTGGGCGGCGCCACGTGCTCACACCATCGCGGCGTTGGAGCCAGCTTCGCCCAGATCTACTTCGTCAGCTCGGGTGTCTACTGTGTCGTTGTCCGGCGGCTCGAAGCCGGCGCGCCCCACCTGCTCGGTGCCGAGCTTACGAACGAACACCGCGAGCACGTACTGTTGGAACCAGTACCACCACACGCTGCGGTGGAGCAGCCGCGAATCGATGTGGGGGCGCAGCTCCGCGTGCACCTTGGGCAAATCCGCCCAATGGGTGCCGGCGTTCTCGTGGTGCGCGGTGTGCAGCCCGTTGTTGAAGAGCAAGAAGTTTAAGAGCTTGCCCTCGAAGTTACGCGAGTGGTTGTGACGTGAGAACGGATCCGCGTGGACGTGCTGCTCATAGTTGAAGAGCATGATGGTCCACAGCGCGAAGAAGCCGGGGATCCCAGCGGCGAGCAGCCACAAGAGCCCGCCCGTCTTGAACCCATAGAGCGCCACCGCCAGCCCGAAGAGCAGCGCGTGCGTGCCGTACACGATCACATACTGCGAGATGATCTGCCGGTAGAGCTTCTGGTTCTTCTCCTTGGCCTTGCGGATGAAGGTCTTAATCGGATCGCTCTGGTAGTAGCTTGAGACGAAGAAATAGGTGAACGCCACCAGGGCGTTGTGGCGGTTCGTGAAGCGCCAGGTGATGGTCGCGTCCCCCGCCTTGTTCACCAGCTTGTGGTGGTTCAGGTTGTGGGTCGGGATCCACGCGAAGGTGGGGTACCCATAGAAGATCGAGATCCAGGTGCCGAAGAACTGGTTCGCCCCCTTGCCCTTCAAGGTGGGGGCGTGGTTGTGGTTGTGAGCGATGACGCCGCACGCGAGCGCGAAGTAGCAGCTCACCGGCCACAGGTAGATCACTAAATCCGGGCGGAAATAGAGGAAGATCAAGAGCCCCGGCGTCAGCACGAAGGTCCAGAGCAGGGTGCGGTAGTCAGCGGGGTTGCGAACCATAGAGTCCTCTTCTTTGGGCGCCGGTCTTGGAGCGCTGGCTTCCTAGGTGCCAGCCGTCCTAGCTGCCACCCTCACAATGCACCAACCGCTCCTCAGAGCCTCGCCCGGAGCGGTTCTAGTACCGAGCTTCAGCCTCAACCACGGCATTTCCGCGCCCAGGTTAGGCCGCAAAGCCTGCGGCGCGAAACTCATGACGCGCTGAGCCAAGTCTCGCTGTCGCCCGGCCCGAGCCACCGCGAAGCATAGTTCGCAGGTGCGAAGGCAGGCACCCACGCGCAAGGCCAGCGCGATTCACCCACGCCACCCCCGCAGCGCGACCGCGCGCATGAGGCAGCGTGCGCTCAACACGGCCACGCGGATGACACGGGTGCGCGCTCGCAGGGGCGATGGAGCGCGGTCCTGTCCAACCCCCCCAAAAAAACGAACAGCACGCTCATGAGCCACGCTTGGCGAGCAGGTGCAAAGCGTCATCAGCGCCTCAGCATAGCCTGAGGTTTCGGGGTTTGGGGGTTAGACGGCACCGCGCCATCACAGCAGCGCGAGCCGCGCCTCAGCCAGGTGTGAGCCAGCCCAGTGAGCTCATGAGCTAGCCCAGTGAGCCAACCCAGTGAGCCAAGGGAGGCGCTGACTTAGACAGCTCAGTTGACCATCGGCTCACCTGACGATCTCAGGTAGGCGATGGTGCGCACCATCTCGACCAGCCGCTCCCGCTCCTCAGCGGTCAGATCAACGAACTGAATCCCCATGCCTGGGTTGGGCCCTTGAGGCGCGAGGTTGACCCACTGCACCACGCCTGAGAGCGTGGTCACCGCGGCGCCATGCGGCGCGAAGCGCAGCGTGAGGCGCGCGCCCACGGCGAGCGGCGTCAGGGTGCGCACGAAGATCCCCAGCGCCGAGATGTTGGAGATGGCCGCGTAGAGGAAGGTGTCCTCCGTCTCGCAATCGACAGTCCAGGTGACCTCCACCCGATCTGCCTCGCGCCGATTCGGCGCCCGTCCCTCACCGCTGCCGCTCACCCCCTGGCCTTAGCACGACAACGGGCCGCCGCTCAAAGCAACGCCACGGCGCTCGCGAGAGGGCGCCGCGAGCGCCACAACGCCACGTGTGCGTCACTTCACGATCAGCCAGCCCGCGCGGATCCGATTCTTGTCGTGCGCGCCTTGCCGCACCTCAAGGCGCCGGTCCCCAATGTAGAGGCCGTACAGCACCTCGTAGTGGCCGCGGCTGAAGTGCGGCTCAAGACGGATGGTGTGGTAATCCACCACCTGATCTTCAGGGCGCCAGAGGTGCACCGGGTACTTGCCCTCCAGCGTGTCGTGGTCGCCGTTATAGCGGCGGTGGTGGCCGTCGATGTGGATGAAGGTCTTCCAGTTGCCGGTGATCGCGCGCTTCACGCGCCAGTGGATCGCGAAGCGGTACTCCACCTGCGGCCGAACCACCGGCCAAGCGCGCCCGTCCACCTCCTCGGTCGGCACCGGGCGACCCTCAAGATCAGTCACCTCCCAGCCCAGGTTCACGAGCTGATCCAGATCTGCGCCGACCGACACCTGCGGCTCACGCGGCGCGTCGAGCAGCCAGCTCTGGAACGGGTTCTGGTTGGCCTCGTTCGGGCCGAGCCGGTTGCTCACGAGCAAAATCTCACTTGAGCGCGCGTTCAAGACCGGCAGGTTCTGCTTGTGCTGCTCACGGTGCTTAGCGTTCAGCTGAGGCAAATCCGCGGAGCGGATCACCAGCCAGCGCCGGGCAGCGTCCGTCTGGAGCCAGCGCCCAGCGACGTTCATGTTCGGGTGGTTCACCACCTGCACGCCGGCGTAGTAGCTGGCGCTGCCCGCCTCTTGCTCCACCACCGCCAGCTCCTCACCCGGGCCAGCCAGCCGCGCGTACGCCTCGAACACCTCCTTCGGCGACACCTGCGCGGCCAGCGCTGGGTAGTAACCCAAGCTCAGCACCAGCCCGAAACCAGCAAGCGAGGCCCCAGCCAGCATCAGCCGCCCCACCCTCAGCCGCTCGGTGATGAAGCGCGCGGCGTCGATCACCGCCATCAAGGCGAACGGCGCGATGACGAGCGCGAGCATCACCAGCCACGCGCGGCTCAGCACGCCACGAAGTGAGCTGGAGAGCCCCTCGATGGGCGGCAGCTGGAGCCAGCGCGCGCTGAGCTCGCTCAACACCGCGAACGCCACCGCCGCGGTGCCCAGCAAGAGCACGCTGAAGTGACGCGTGGTGCTGCGCAGCCACCCAGCGTACTCGGCGTAAGGCTTGCGCTCGAACGCGCGCCCCGCCCCGCGCTCGAAGTACAGGAGCGCGAACAGCGCGGCCGACGCCGTGAGGCCGTACTTGATGAGCCGCGTCGCCGTCTCCTTGAAGCTCTCCGGGAACTGCCCGCCGCTCGTGGCGTACGCAGTGAAGCCCTTCTCCGGAAAATTCTTGAGGTCGGTGTAGAACACGACCGCGAGCGCCACCGCGACCACGCCCGCCGCCAGGGAGCCTGAAAAATCGCGCGATACCGAGGCGAACCCCACCCCCACGATCGCCGCGAGCGCGAACAGGCCGACGAACGGCAGCTCACCGGTGACGGGCGTCATGGTCGCGTGCGCCGCGAGCGCCAGCGCCGCGCACAACACCAGCATCAACCGTAAGCCCAGCTCACTTTCGGCGCCCTCAGCGCCGTTCAGCGCACCCTCTGCAGCGCCCTCAGTGCCCTCAGCGCCACCTGCTACGCCCTCTGCAGCGCCCTCAGTGCCACCCGCTGCACCCTCAGCGCGGCGCCAGACAAACAGCTGCGCGAGCGCCACCGGGAAGACCACACTCCAGGGCAGCGCGCCGTGCCCCAGCTGGCGGATCACGGTGTCAAACGTGGGGCGCTGGCGCGTCGTCTCCACCGCCGCGCCAAGCCAAATCGAGTAGTGCGCGGTGTCGGCGCGCGTCAGCGCCTGCAGGCCCAGCCACAGCGCGGCCAAGCCAAGCGTCAGCGCGAGGGCACCCGTCAGGGCACCGAACCAAGACCGCGAGCGCGTGACGCCCGAGAGCACCCAAGCCAGCCCCACCGCCAAGCAGGGCACGGCGACCCCTAAGAGCGCCCCACGCGACCCGAAGCCCGCCGCCACGCCCAAGAGGCCCAGCGCGAGCCAGCCGATCTGTAGCCCCCGGCTCGCCCGCCGATCGAACACCGCGAGCCCCAGCCCCGAGACCGCGATGGCCAGCGCCGCGAAGGTCACGGCGTCCCCCAGCATGGTGCGCGCGTGGAGGAAGTACATGGGCGTCGTGGACAAGACGAGCGCGCTGAGCGCCCCCGCCTGGCGCCCCATCAAGCGCCGAACCAGCAGGTAGGTCGCCGCGACCCCCACCAGCGCCCACAGCGCGAGCGGCAGCCTACCTGCCCATTCGTGGAGCCCGAACAGCTTGAAGCCGAGCGCCATCGAGGTGAGCGGCAGCTCCCCCCGTGACAGCTCCCCGAGCGTGGGCACCGCATTGTTGGCCCCCTCTAAGGCGAGCCCGCTCGCGTTCATCACGTTCAAGGCGATACGGCGCGCCTGATCGGCGCGCAGCAGCTCAGGCGGCTCCCAAATCCCCGCCCAGCCGATCGGCAAGAGCAGGCTCACGAGCGCGACGAGCGCCGCGACCCAGGGGAGCCAACGCGGCCCATCGGCCGCCTCGCGCACCACGGGCGGCGATTTTTGGGCGTCGCCTGCTGGGCTCTCGGCGCTCATCGGCGGACCTTATCACTCGGCCTCACCCCGTCAGCAAGCGCGCTTTCAGCGCGCCAGCCGCTCCCTTGGGGCAAGCCACCTGGGCCGCGCACCACCAGCCGCCCCCGAGCGCGCGCGTCAATCGACGCTCGGGCTGGCGCCGCGGTCAAAGCCATCCATACTCCGCGCCCATGCGTTTCGGCAGCGTCGCGATCGTAGGCCGCACCAACGTGGGGAAGTCCACCTTCCTCAACGCCGTGCTCGGCCAGCGTCTGGCCATCACCTCCCCGGTGCCCCAGACCACGCGAGACCTTTTGTTAGGGGTGGCGCAGCGGGGCGACGCGCAAATCGCGTTCGTCGACACCCCAGGCCTCCACGCCCCGCGCCACGAGCTGGGGCGGCGCATGAACGCCGCCGCGCTGGACGCCCTGCGTACCCACGATCTGGTGCTGTTCATGACCGACGTGGGGCACCTGCCGAAGCGCCCCCCGCCGCCCGGCAGTGAGCCTGACTTGGTCCACAGCGCGGATCGGCGCCTGCTCTCGGAGCTGCAGAGCGCCGAGGGCACGACGGCCATCGCCGTCGTCAACAAGGTGGACCTGGTGCGCGACAAGTCGCGGCTCTTGCCGTACCTGAAGGCGCTGTCTGAAGCTTACCCGTTCGAGGCCTTGGTGCCGACCAGCGTGCTGAAGCAGAGCGGGGTGGAGACGGTGGTGAGCGAGCTCACCGCGCGGCTCCCTGAGGGCCCCCCGGGCTACGACCCTGAGCTGCTCACGGATCGGCCGCTCACCTTCTTCGTGCGGGAGTACGTGCGCGAGCAGGTCATGCTCCAGTGCTACGCGGAGCTCCCTCACGCGGTGGCGGTCACCGTGGATCTGTTCGACGAGGGGGAGCGCGTCACACGCATTGAAGCGACTATCCATACAGAAAAAGTGGGACAGCGCGGCGTCTTGATCGGCAAGGGCGGCGAGCGCATCAAGGCGGTGGGCACCGCCGCCCGGCTGCGCCTCGAGGAGCTGCTCGAGCGCCGGGTGCACCTCACGCTGTTCGTGCGGGTGACGGAGCGCTGGAAGGACGTCCCGCGCCAGCTGAACGAGCTCGGGTACTCCATCGCCGAGACGGGGGAGGTCGCCGTGCGTGGGGGGCGGGAGCTGGCGCCTGGTCAGGCTGACTTACTAGTTGACCAAGAGCCGCCCCAACCCGCTACTAGTCAGGTTGGCTCACTTGATGAGCCGCTCGCCACTCAAACACCTGCTCCATCGGACGCACCCGCTGAGCCGGAGGGGGAGCCGTGAGCGGCGACCCACCCGAGGCTCCGAGTGCTCAGTTTGGCGACGCAGCGCCTGACTCAGGGGCTGATGTAGGGGCTGACGCGAGGGCAGCTGACGCCGCCGTCGAGGAGGCGAGCACGCCGGTTTCGCGCTCGCTGATCGCCGTGGTGGGGCGCCCAAACGTCGGCAAGAGCACGCTCTTTAACCGCCTGGTGGGGCAGCGCGTGGCCATCGTGTACGACGCGCCGGGGGTGACGCGCGACCGCAACTACGCCGACGCCTGGCTCGCCTCGCGCCCCGTCACGGTGGTGGACACCGGCGGCTTCGACCTGACCACCGACGACCCCATGGGCCAGGGCATCGCGCGCCACGTGATCGCGGCGATCGCCGAGGCGGACGTGGTCTTGTGCGTGCTCGACGGCAGCGCGCCGCCAACCCAAGCCGACGCGGACGCCATCCGCCTCCTGCGCCGCAGCGGCAAGCCGGTGCTCTACTGCGCCAACAAGGTGGACACCGTCAAGCAGGAGGCGCTCGTCAGTGAGCTTTACAGGCTCGGGGTGGACACGCTGTACCCGCTGAGCGCGCTGCACGGGCGCGGCTTGGGTGAGCTCGAGCGCGCGCTGATGGCCGCGCTGCCGCCCGTCGACACCGAGGCGGCCCTGGCCCCGGCGCAGGACGCTGAGGTGCCGCGCGTGGCGCTGATCGGCCGCCCGAACGCCGGCAAGAGCTCGCTCTTCAACGCGCTGAGCGGCAGCGAGCGCTCCCTGGTGGACGACCGCCCCGGCACCACGCGCGACGCCGTGGACAGCCTGGTGGAGGTGGGCGGCCAAGCCTACCGCTTGATCGACACCGCGGGGATCCGCAAGCGCGCCAAGGTGCACGAAGAGGTGGAGAGCCAGAGCGTGATGCGCTCCCTCAAGGCGGTGGGCCGCGCCGACATCGTGGTGCTGATGTGCGACGCCAGCAGTGGCATCGGTGAGCAGGAGCAGCGCCTGCTCGGCCTCGCGGCGGAGCGCGGCCGAGGCCTGGTGGTGGGTCTTAATAAGATGGACTTACTGTCGCCGCGCGAGAAGAAGGAGGCGCTCGCCGACGCCGATCGCAAGCTGAGCTTCGCGCGCTGGGCCAAGGTGATGACGCTCAGCGCGAAGACGGGGGAGGGCGTCAGCGCGCTGATGCGTCAGGTGAAGCGCACGCACCGCGAGCTGCATCGCCGCGTCGGCACCTCCGAGCTCAACCGCTTCTTCGAGACGGTGCTTGAGCGCCGCCCGCCGCCCACCCGCGGCGGCAAAGCGCCGCGCATTTATTATGTGACCCAAGCGCAGACCAACCCGCCGCTCTTCGTGGCGATGTGCAGCGCGCCGGAGGTCATCCCGGAGAGCTACCAGCGCTTCGTCACAGGTCAGCTCCGGAGCGCGTTCGGGTTCGAGTCGGTGCCCGTGCGCCTCGCGCTACGCAAGCGCACGCGTCGCGGCGAGGCGTAGCTAGTCAGCGCCTGGACGAGGTGCTACGCCCAAGCGAGCTGAAGAGGAGAGAGCCATGGGCGCGATGAGCATGGGCCACTGGTTGATCGTGGCGTTGGTGGTGCTGCTGGTGTTTGGGCCGAAGCGGCTCGGGCAGGTCGGCAGCGGGCTCGGCGAGGGGATCCGCAACTTCAAGCGCGGCCTGAACGAGCCGGAGGCGCGGAGCGACGCCAGTGAGCCGAGCGAGGAGCCCAAGCGGCTCCCCAAGCGCGACGCCTGATGAGCCAGCACGCGGAGCGGTCACCACGTGGCGACGACGCCTCGGCTCCTGGTTTTTTGGGGGTTGGGGAAAGACGCACTGCCGCGCGGCGACACCCAGCGCTCACTGCCAGCCTGGGAGCACAGCCTTGGGGGGCGCTGCTCACGGCGGTGATGGCGCTGTCGATCGGGCTCAGCGCCTGCGAGCGTGAGCGAACCCCCCAATACCCAGCCGCGGGCTACGGGCAACCCGGCTACTACCCCGGGCAGCCCTACCCGCAGGGTCAACCTCCGTATGGTCAGCCGAACGGACAACCTCCGCATGGTCAGCCTCCCGGTCAACCCCCCTATGGCCAGCCGCCCAGTGAGCCGCCGAACCTGCTCGGCACCGCGATCACCGGCTTCGGGGTGCTGCTGAGTCAGCTCCCGATGCTCCCCTCCCAGCTGCCGCCGCTGCCCACTTGGGATCCGACCCAGCCGTTCCCCTTCCCCTGGCCGTTCCAGCCCGCGCCCGGCCCTAGCCCGGGGCCCAGCCCTGCCCCAACGCCCGAGCCGCTGCCGCCCGCCGGCGACTGGCCCGCCCAGTGGGTCGCCTTCGAGGCGGAGGTGCTGCAGCTCAGCAACCAGCAGCGGGCCCGAGGCGCCGTGTGTGGCGGGCAAGCGATGGCGCCGGCCGGGCCGCTCGCCGATCACCCCGCGCTGCGCCGCGCCGCGCGCGACCACAGCCAAGACATGGCGCGCAGGAACTACTTCGACCACACGAGCCCCGAGGGCCACACCCCGATGCAGCGGGCGCACGCCGCGGGCTTCCCCGGCTCCTTCGTGGGCGAGAACATCGCCGCCGGGCAACCCACCCCAACGCGCGTGGTGGAGGGCTGGATGAACAGCCCGGGCCACTGCTTGAACCTGATGGATCCACGCTTCACCCTGCTCGGCGTCGGCTACGCCTACGAGGGCGCGAACAGCTACGGGCACCTCTGGACGCAGAACTTCGGGCGCTGAGGCCAAGAGGACGCGGCTTCGCTCGGCAGCGCCGTCGCGCGCTCACGCCCATGAGCCGCTTGCTCTGCCCGCGAGCGCGCGGCAGATTGCCGCCCCGTGCAAATCTCACTGACTGGCATCAAGCCCACCGGCACGCCGCACCTCGGTAACTACCTCGGCGCCATCCGCCCCGCGCTTGAGCTGACCGAGCGCTTCGAGTCGCTCTACTTCATCGCGGACTATCACGCGTTCACCGCCACCCACGATCCGAAGGCGCTCGCTTCGCACGTGTACGACGTGGCGGCGACGTGGCTCGCCTGCGGCCTCGACCCAGAGCGCACCATCTTCTTTCGTCAGTCCGACGTACCCGAGGTGTTCGAGCTCAGCTGGATCTTCCAGTGCCTCACGCCCGCTGGGCAGCTCGAGCGCGGCCACGCCTACAAAGACGCGCTGGCGCGCGGGGACTCGCCGAACGCCGGGGTGCTGGCTTACCCGGCGCTGATGGCGGCGGACATCATCCTCTACGGGGCGCACGTGGTGCCAGTGGGGCGCGATCAGAAGCAGCACCTGGAGCTCGCGCGCGACATCGCGGTGCGGGTCAACCACCTGTTCGGTGAGGGCACCGTGGTGGTGCCGGAGCCGCGGATCCAGAGCGAGGTGATGGTGCCTGGCCTGGATGGGCGGAAGATGTCGAAGAGCTACGACAACTACGTGCCCCTGTTCGCCAGCGAGCGCGAGCTGAAGCAGGCGGTGATGAAGATCGTCACCGGCTCGGAGCCGCTCGAGGCGCCCAAGGAGCCGGAGGGCACCACCGCCTTCACGCTGTTTCAGCTGGTGGCGAGCGCCGAGCAAGCCGCGGAGCAAGCGGCGAAGCTGCGCGCCGGCGGCTACGGCTGGGGGCACCTGAAGCAGGCGCTGGCGCAGATGCTCGACGCCGAGCTGGGCCCTCAGCGCGCCCGCTACGCGGCGCTCCGCGGCGACGAGGCGGCGCTCGATCAGGTGCTGGCGCGCGGCGCCGAGAAGGCGCGAGCCCGCGCCCAAGAGACCATGGAGCGCGTGCGGCGCCGCATCGGCATTCGTAAGCCTAGCTGACGTACCCGAGGCCGCGCCGAGGTGCCACTCGTAAGCCTGGCTGACGTACCCGAGGCCGCGCCGAGGTGCCACTCGTAAGCCTGGCTTACGTCTCCGCGCGAGGCCGCGCTGTCAGGCTGACGTCACCTGCGCGGCGCGCTCAGGGGACGGGCCGTACAAGACGCCGCGCACGTCGCTGCGGGTGAGGATGCCGACCAGCCGCGCGCCGTCGAGCACCGGGAGCCTGCCCACGTTGTGGCGCTCCATCTCGCGCAGCGCGTCCTCTAGCGAGGCGTCGGGCCGCGTCGTGTGCACCGGGCGTGACATGCAGCTCGACACCGGCAGGTGCATGCGACCGTCAGCCTCCGCGCGCTCCACGTCGCGCCGCGAGACGATGCCCACCACGCCCCCCTCGCGCACCACCGGCACCCCGGTGTGACGCCACACCCGCAGGCTGTGGCTGAGCTCCACGAGCGGCGTCTCCGGCGCGATGGTGCGCACCAGCCGGCTCATCACGTCGTCCACCCGACGCGGCTGCGGCGGCTCCGCCTTGAAGCCACGCACCAGCCGATCGATCAGCTCGGGGGCGCAGGCGCCCTTCACGTTGGCCGCGGCGGCGCCGGCGTGGCCGCCGCCTCCGAGCGACGCCAGGCGCTCCCCCACGTTCACTACCGGTGAGGTGCCGCGCGCCACCACCTGCACCTGCTTGTCGTCGATGTCGTAGAACACGAACAGCGCCAGGTGGTCATCGAAGCCGGCGACGGCGGTGGTGACCTCAGCGAGACCGCCCACCATCTTGTCGAGCTTCACGCAGGCGATCCCCACGGAGGCGCCGGCAAAATCATGCGTCTCTACCGCGGTGAGCACGCGCTTGATGAGCTCACGCTGACTGGCGGTGAACGCGGGGCGCAGGTAGCGGTTCACCGTCTTCAAGCGCCCACCTTGATCGAGCAGCCAGCCCACCGCGCGTGCGTCGCGCCCCGAGGTGCTGGCGTAGGTGAGGGAGCCGGTGTCAGCGTAGATCCCCAGCGCGAACAGCGTCGCCTCCTCCACGTCCACCGCGAGGCCGAGCGCCTTGATGCGCTCGACGAGCAGCGTGGTGGCGGAGCCCACCGCCTCCACCAGCTCATAGGAGCCGACCACGTCGTCTGGGCCCACCGCCGGGTGGTGATCGAACAGGTGCACATCGAGCGCCTCGTCGCCCGCCTCCAGGCGCTGCAAGATGCCACCGAACACCCCGAGCCGACTCTTGCGGCGGTGGTCCACCAAGATCACCCGCGTGACCGCGCGCTGATCGATGTCGGTGTAGCGCAGGGTGCGGAAGCGGTCGCGATGGAGGGCTAAGTAGTCGCGCAGCGCGGGCGCGACCCGCCGCCCGAAGACGATCTCCGCGCCCGGGTAGAGCTTCTGCGCCGCGACCGCCGACGCGAACGCGTCGAAGTCGGTCAGCTCATGGGTGAGGATGACCTCCATCGGGCGAGTATAGCGGAGGCGGCGCTGAGCACGCACCCAGCGCGCCCCTTCATGGTAGCAGAGCAGCCGCGCGGCGCTGCGCTGTGACTCCCTGTCCAACCAGCTCTTCAAGTCCTCAAGGCTCTACACAAGGCTCCTTCAAGGCTGCACGAAGACGCCCATGAGGCCTGGGACCGTGACCCAAGCGGCGTGCGGCGCATGAACAGCGCCTCTCAGATGATCGCAGCGTGCACGAAGAGGGAGTGAACCCCCCAAGCCCGCTGAAACAGCTCGATGAGGAGCGGCTCATGATGCTGCGCGCGCTGGGCGAGCGCCGCCATCAGCTGGGACACGTTAGCGAGGAGCGGCTCATCATGCTGCGCGCGCTGGGCGTTCGCAGTGAGGCTCAGGTGGCGCTGGGGGCGAGCAGCTCGGCGATGCCGACCAGGGTGGCGATGTCGTGGACGTCGCTCGGCAGCGCTGGGATGAGCACCTGGGTGGTGGGCTCGCCCTGCTTTGACTTGAGCGCGGCTTGCAGCGTCGCCAGGTGCCGCCGATCCAGATCGGCGAGCCGCTGCTCCTCGGTCACCGCGCGCACCAAGCGCTCCGCCGCGCCTTCGCCCAGCGTGAGGCCATGACGCGAGATGGCGTCCTCCGCCTCGGTCAGGGTGGCCACCGAGCGCGGCGCGCGGTGCAGTCGATTCACCACGAAGGCGTCTTGCGCCATGCCTTGCTCTGAGAGCCGCTCCGCGAAGTAGAGCACCTCACGGATCGCCATCGGCGCGGGGCTCGTCACCAGCACGTAAGCGAAATCCGGTGAGCGGAACGCGGCCGCCACCTGCGCCGCGCGCGATTTGAAGCCGCCGAACAGGTCGTTCAGCTCCGTGACGAACTCCGCCATCTGCTCCAGGAAGCCGCCGCCCGTGAGCCTGCCGATCCCCTTCAGCACCAGCGCGACGCTCTTGGCCACCAGGTTCAAGCTGAACTTCCCGGAGTTCTCGAAGGCCTGGATGAACCAGCGCATGGCCGCGCTGTCGATGGCCTGGGTGATGCGCTCAGGGGCGTCCAGGAAGTCTAACGCGTTGCTGGTGGGTGGGGTGTCCAGCACGATCAGGTCATAGGAGCTGTCTTGCTGCACCGCGAGCAGCTTCTCCATCGCCATGTACTCCTGGGTGCCGGCCAGGCTGGTGGAGACGTACTGATAGAGCCGGTTGTTCAGGATGCGATCGCGCGCCTCACGGCTCGACGCGTGGCGCGTGACGAGCTCGTCGAAGGTGCGCTTGGTGTCGAGCATCATCAGCGTCAGCTCGCCGCTCACTTGGACGCCCGCCTGACGAAACAGCGCCTGGTCCACCCGCTGCGCCTCGCCGGTCATGCGGTCGAGCCCCAGGCTGTTCGCGAGCCGTCGCGCGGGATCAATGGTGAGGCACAGCACGCGGCGCCCCCGCTGCGCGGCCGCCAGCCCGAGCGCCGCGGCGACAGTGGTCTTGCCCACGCCACCACACCCCACGCACAGCACCACGCGGCGCGTCGCGATCAGCGGCTCAAGGCTGGGGAGGCTCATGGGCCGGTGCCTTTAGCACGAGCCCGCCAGCGCCTGGCCAGGGGAAACCGCCCCACGCTCAGGGTCCTCGCGTTGGAGGGCGGAGCGAATGATGATTTGGCCCTGGGCGCCGCGCGCCGCTCACTTGGCCGCGCCGCGCGGGCTCTGCGATCCTTCGCCGATGCCACGCCCCGCAGCCTCCTCGCTAGAAGACCGGAGACAGCACCGCAGCGCCGATCCCGCCGTCGCCTTGGGGCGCTTGCTCGACGCCGCGCGGCGCCGCAGCGGGGCGCGCGCCTTGGCGGTGGCTGACGCGAGTGGGCTCTTGATCGCGGGTTCAGGGCACATCCAGCGCTGTGAAGAGCTCGCGGCCCTGGCCGCCGCCGAGGGCTGGGCCAGCGCGAGCGATGGCCGCGCACGGGCGCTGGGTGTCCGCGGCATGCCGGTGCTCTTGTGCGCGGAGGGCGATGGCGCTGGGGCGGCGATCGACGACGCCTCGGCGGGCACCGTGCGCATCCTCGTGAGCGCCTGACCGCGCCCCCGAGATCGGGTTCTGAGCTATACCGGGCGCGATGCCGACGTCGTTCATCGATCTGCACTGCCACTGGGTGGCTGGGATCGACGACGGCGCGCGCAGCCACGCCGAGGGCCGCGCGATGCTCCTCCGGCTGGGTGAAATCGGCTTCAGCCGTGTGATCGCCACCCCCCACATGCGCCCAGGGCTGTTCGACAACCAGCGCGCTGAGCTTCAAGCCGCCTACCAGCGCGCGCTGGAAGCGCTGAGCGGTGAGCCAGGGCTGCCTGAGCTAGGGCTCTCCTGTGAGCACTACTTCGACGACGTGGTGTACGGCCGGCTGCTCTCAGGCGAGGGCCTCCCCTACCCCGGCGAGCGCGCGGTGCTGCTTGAGTTCTACGATCAAGAGCTGCCGCTGACCCTCACGCGCCAGCTGTTCGAGCTGAGCCGGCGCGGGCTCCGCGCCGTGATCGCCCACCCCGAGCGCTACCGACGGATCTGGGAGGATCCTGACACGCTTGAGCGGCTGGTGGACGCCGGCGCCGTCGCGCTGCTCGACGTCGCCGCGCTCGCTGGCAAGTACGGCCGCGCCCCGCGGGAGAGCGCCGAGCAGCTGCTCGAGCGCGGGCTGTATCAAGCGGCCTGCAGCGACGCGCACCGCCCAGCGGACGTGGATGAGGTAGCGCGAGGGATCGAGCTGGTGCGGGCGCGTTATGGTGACGACGAGGTCACCTTCCTGCTGCGCGAGGGGCCACTTCAGATCTTGGAAGGGCGCGTGGAGGCGTGAGCGACGCAGCGCCGTGGCGGCGGCGAGCGCTCACGCGGCTGGCGCTGTCGCTGCTCGCCGGCGCGGTGGCGCTGTGGCTCTTGAGCCGCGGCGCGCTGCCGATCGTGCCGTCGGCAGAGGCGCTGGCTAAGGTGCCGTGGTGGGCGAGCGGCGGCTACCTGCTGGCCTACGCCTTCGTGCACTGGCTCCGAGCGGTGCGCTGGCGCTGGCTGCTCGCACCGCTCGGTGAGGTGTCGCTTGGGCGGCTCACGCAGGTGTCCTTCATCGGGTTCGCTGCGATCGTGGCGCTACCGCTGCGCGCCGGGGAGCTGGTGCGGCCGGTACTGATCCGCCAAGAGACGTCCATCAGCGGGTGGGCCGCCGCGGGCACCATCGCCGCCGAGCGCGTGATCGATGGGCTGATGGTGAGCGCGCTGCTCGCGCTGGGGCTGGTCTGCTCGACGCCGCTCGATCCGCTCCCGACTCAGATCGGTGAGCTGACGGTCCCCGTCCGCTGGATCCCCAAGGCAGCCTACCTGACGCTCGCCTTGTTCGCCTGCGCCATGCTCGCGATGGCCTTGTTCTACGCGCGGCGCCAGTTCGCGCGACGCCTGGTGAGCGCGCTGTTCGGCTGGCTCAGCCCGCGCCTCGGGCGCTTCATCTCGGCGCGCGTGGAGCAGCTGGCGCTGGGCCTCAGCTTCCTCCCCAAGGGGCGCTACGCGGCGCCCTTCCTGCTCTTGACCTTGGTGTACTGGCTCGGCAACGCCGCGGCGACCCAGCTGCTCGCGGTGGGCTGTGGGCTCACCGGGATGGATTACTTCATCGCGTGCGTGAGCATGGGGGTCTTGGCGCTCGGGATCTTGATGCCCAACGCGCCCGGCTATTTCGGCGCCTTTCAGATCAGCGTCTACGCGTCGCTCGCGCTGTATTTCCCGCTGGAGCAGGTGACGAGCCAGGGCGCCGCCTTCGTGTTCATTCAGTACGTGGCGCAGACCGGGGTGACGCTGCTCGCGGCGCTAGGGGCCTGGCTCATGGGGCTCCGCCGCGCGGCGGCATCCGACGGAGCCCCCTGCCCTCCCCCTTCAACCACCGAAAAGTTGCCCGGCGCTGACGTGGAGCGCTAACCCCAGCGTGAGTGACGCTGGCGATCAAAAGAGAAGCTGGCTGGCTCAGGCGCTGGCTGGGCCCGCTTGGCCTCGCCTTGATGTTGAGCGGCCCCGCGCTGACGCTGAGCCCCGTCGCCGACGCGCGCGTGGAAGACAGCTCGGCTTACTCAAAAACTCAAACCTTCAGCGGCGCGCTGCGCTACCTCCGGGTGGACCTCGGCTACGAGATCACCGAGCGCGACGCCGAGGCCGCGTACCTCTTGTTCCGCTACGTGCCCTCGGGTCAGAAGGAGCCGACCCACGGCTCCATCGAGATCATCGAGGCCGACGGGCGCGTGAAGGTGTACGTGCAGCTCCCGAAGATGCCCGAGTACCACGAGCGGGTGCTCTCCACCGGGCTGATGAAGAAGCTCCGGTCAGAGTACGGCGAGCCGCCTAAGCCAGAGCCGGACAAGAAGCCGAAGCAAGGCAAGAAGAAGCGCGAAGACGAAGAGCGCCCGCGCGAAGGCGAAGAGAAGTAGCCCGTTCGGCTCCGGGGCAGCGCTGGTGTATACCTCAGCCCCCGGATGGATGAGCTACCGGAACGCATCGGCCGCTATCAAGTCGTCCGCCCACTGGCGAACGGAGCGATGGGGCGCGTCCTGCTGGCGCACGACCCTGTGCTCGATCGGCCCGTCGCGATCAAGCTGCTGCGCAGCGATCTAGGGCTGACACCTGACCAGCGCGAGACCCTGCTCGAGCGCATGCAGCAAGAGGCGCGCGCCTCCGCCCGGGTGATCCACCCCAACATCGTGGCGCTGCACGACATGGGGGAGGCCGATGGGCTGGGGCTCTACCTGGTGTTCGAGCACGTGGAGGGTAAGAACCTCAAGGAGCAGCTCGAACAAGGGCCCCTCGGGCCCGACGCAGCCGCGGAGCTAGCCTTGGGCCTCAGCGCGGCGCTCGCCGCAGCTCACGCGGCGGGGGTGCTCCACCGCGACATCAAGCCTGAGAACATCATCTTGGCGAAGCACGGGCCGAAGCTGGTGGACTTCGGCATCGCCAGGTTGCCTGACTCCACCCTCACCCACGAGGGCGGCGTGCTGGGGACGCCGGCCTACGCGGCGCCCGAGGCGATCGCCAACGGCAAGTTCACGCCGCTATCCGATCAGTTCTCGCTCGCCACGACGCTGTACGAGGCGATCAGCGGGCGCCGGGCCTTCCCCGGAGATGACGCCGTGGCGGTGGCGAGCCGCATCGCCACGGAGGAGCCGCCGAGCATCGCCGCCGTGTGCGGCCTCGACCCGCACGTGGACACGGTGCTGGCCCGCGGGATGAGCAAGGTGCCTCGCTCACGCTTCGACTCCACGGAAGATCTGGGCCGCGCCCTGGCGGAGGCGCTGCGCCAGCTGCCGCGCACGGCGATCCCCACCGCCCCAGATCGTTTCCACACAGAAAAGCCGTCCGGGCGCGGCCTGCGGGTGGGGGTCGGGGTCCTCGCCGGCGGCGCGGTGATCGCCCTGGGCCTGCTCCAGGTGAGCGGCGAGCTTCGCACGCGGGAGCTCACCACCGCGAGCGCCAGTGCTCCCGTGGCGGTCGTCACCGTGGCACCGGAGGATCCTGATCAGCCCGTGGCGGTGCTGGCCGAGCGCCCCCCGGACCGTAAGAGGCGCCCCAAGGTGCGCCCAAAGCCCGCAGGTGAGGGGGGCATGCTGGATGGTGGGGTTGAGGTAGAGGCCTCGGCACCCAAGGCCACCAGCCCGAGCCCCGAGCCGCCCACCCCCACCCCTTGAAGAGCATGAGCGCCCTAGCGCATGGCGTCATGTGCCGTCCGCGAGACAGCCTGAGCCACCTGGAGGCGCTACCTCAGCTGAGCGTGAAGGCCCCCAGCTAGAAGGCTTGACGGCAGGAGTCGCCTCGGTACCCTCGCCGCCATGAAGCTCATCCCACTCGCCCTGGTCTCTACCCTCGCCCTCTTCAGCATCGCCCTCGGCGCCTGCTCCGACTCGGACAGCAAGAGCAAGGCCAACCCCAACTGTCAGGCCGCGACGAGCTCGGCCCCCGCCAACTGTACGCAGTGCAGCACCTGCTACGAGGGTTGCACCTGCGTGGGTGGCGATCCGCAAACCTGCGCGGCTCAGTGTGACGGCAGCGGCGGCAGCGGCGCGAGCGGCGGCAGCGGCGCGAGCGGCGGCAGCGGCGCGATGGGTGGCAGCGGTGCCACGGGCGGCAGCGGCGCCATGGGAGGCACCGGAGGCGCTGGCGCCACCGGTGGCAGCGGCGCTGGCGGCAGCGGCGCCGGCGGCAGCGGCGGCGGCGGCAGCTGCGACGCGGCGGTGCAGTTCGGCAGCCCCGCGTGTGGCGACTGCCTCAGCGCATCCTGCTGCGGCGAGCTCGTCACGTGCTTCGGCGACTCGAGCAGCACAGCGCCGCCCCAGTGTGGCCTGCTGAACGATTGCCTGGCTCAGAACTGCATGTCCGCTCAGACCCAGGAGGAGTTCGACCAGTGCGCCCAGACCAGCTGTGGCGAGCACTTCAGCCAGCAGGCGATGGATCAGTTCTGGGCAGTGCAAGGCTGCGCCGCGAACAACTGCGCCTCCGCCTGCCAGTGAGCCAGCGCTCGCGCGCGATGGCCCCCTGATCGGTGGGGCCATCGTGCGTCTTATGCTCTGCCGTTGCTTGGGGACGCGATGCCTTGACGACTGAGGTCGCCCCAGTACCCTCCCCCGATGAGGTTGCTCGCGCTCGCCCTCCTCTCGATCCTCGCGTGTGGCGGGTGACGTCAAGGCGCGCCATCTGGCTCCGGTACCTGACCCTCGCGCTCCTGCTGGGAGCCGCGCTGCAGGCGACCACGCTGCACGCCGCCAGCTCCGCGGCGCCGCCGCTCCGCTACACCAGCGTGGCCACGGAGCGCGGGCTGGTGTCGCTCAGCCCGCGGCCAGGGGGGATGGTGAGGATCCCGAAGGTGACGTTCTCCATGGGCTCCACGCCGCTCGACGTGGTGGACGCGCTGCTCCTGTGTGGGCGCGAAGCCTACGGCGAGCTCTGCGATCAAGCGATGTTCGCGGACGAGCTCCCGCAGCGCGCCGTCACCGTCTCAAGCTTCTGGATCGACCAGACGGAGGTCACCGTAGCTGACTACCAGCGCTGCGTGGAGTTGGGGCGCTGCGCGCCGCTCAGCGTCGACGGCGGCGAGCGCTTCGAGCACCCTAGCTTCCCTCGCGGCATGGTCACCCACCTTGAGGCGAGCGACTACTGCCGCGCGCGCGGCGCGCGCCTCCCAACGGAGGCGGAGTGGGAGGCGGCGGCGCGCGGCCCCGGCGATCGTAAATTTCCCTGGGGCAATCATTACCACTCGCGGCGCAGCAACCACGGCCGCCTAGGCTGGGACGAGACGGACGCGCGTGATGGCTTCGCTGAGCTGGCGCCCGTCGGCTCCTACCCCTCCGGGGCGACTCCTCAAGGGGTGCTCGACTTGGCCGGCAACGTCGCGGAGTGGGTGGAGGATCACTATGGGCCGTACGAAGACAGCCCTCAGATCGATCCGCGCGGCGCCAGCTCCGGAGCGCGCGTCGCGCGCGGCGGTCACTACCAGAGCGGCGCCGCGTGGCTGCGGAGCGCCGCACGGCTCGCGGCGGACGCTGACGTGCGGCGCCCCTACATCGGCTTCCGCTGCGCGAAGCGGGCCGCTCGAGTGCGCCCAACGCGCTGGCCGCTGAGCCCTGAGCGCGCGTGGCTAGACGTGCTGTCCCCCGGCGCCGCGACCCACACGTCAGCTTCACTGAGCGAGGGCGGAGGGCGCCAAGCGAGCGAGGTGAGCCTCAGCGCCTATTGGTCCAGTAACCTGTCTAGCGATCTCAGCGCGGGTGCTCAGTCAGCTACCCTGAATAGTCGCGCGATGAATGGCGGGGCGCGCCGTGAGTGACTCATTGAGCTCAAAATCTAAGAAGCAGGCCAGCAAGGAGCGCTTGGTGCTCCCGGTGGCGGCGGCCACGCGGTTCGTGCTGGTGGGCACCCATTACCCTGAGAACCTAGGCGCCGCGGCGCGGGCGATGAAGGTGATGGGGCTGTCACGGCTCACCCTGGTGGGCCCCTCGCGGCTCGCACGCCCAGAGCACCCGATGGCGGTGAAGATGGCGGTGAAGAGCTATGAGGTGCTGACTCAGGCCGTCCGGGTCGACACCCTGGCAGAGGCGCTGGTGGGGGTCGATTTCAGCCTCGGCACCAGCGGACGCGCCGGCCTCCGGCGCGTCCTGTCGCTAGCCACGCACGCCGAGGAGCTCGCTCAGCGCGCTGACCGCGGGGAGCAGCTGGCGGTCGTGTTCGGCAACGAAAAGACAGGCCTCAGCGACGCCGATCTCGCGCTGTGCGACGCCTGCCTTCGGATCCCGATGGCCGCCGCGCAGCCCTCCATCAACCTGGCCCAGGCCTGCCAGCTGGTGGCCTATCAGCTGTTTGTGGCCGGGCTCAGCTTGCACCCAGCGGCGCGCTGAGCTCCACGATTGAGTAGCAGCCAACGTGCGCGACGGCGGCCCGCTCGATTTCGCCGCAAGCGGGCGCCCTCTGCGCGCGTCTTGTAGCGCTCCAAGCGGCGCTCTAGGCTAGCGCCGATGTCGTTCGTCGATCTCCGATCGGACACCGTGACCCGCCCCACCCTGGGCATGCGCCAGGCGATGAGCCAGGCGGAGGTGGGCGACGACGTCTACGGGGAAGACCCCAGCGTGCGCGCGCTGGAGGAGGAGGTCGCCGCGCGCTTGGGTAAGGCAGCCGCCCTGTTCGTTCCTTCGGGCACCATGGGTAACCAGCTCGCGCTGATGAGCCAGACGCGCCGTGGGGATGAGGTGGTGGTCGGACGCCAGGCGCACATCGCGTGGTACGAGTCGGGCGCTGGGGCCGCGCTGTCGGGTGTGCAGTTCGTGGTCGCGGGTGATCGCGGGTGGTTCGACGCCGAGGAGCTCACGCGTGCGATCAAGCCCGCGGCTTACTACCTCCCTCGCACGTCGCTGGTCGCGCTAGAGAACACCCACAACGCCGCCGGCGGGCGCTTGTTCCCGCAGGCGGCGGTGGCAGCGGTGGCTGAGACCGCGCGGAAGCATGAACTCGCGCTGCACCTGGACGGCGCGCGGCTGTGGCACGCCGCCGCCGCCACCGGGCTCACCCCGGGCGCCCTGTGTGAGCCCTTCGACACCGTGAGCGTGTGCTTCTCCAAGGGGCTCGGCGCGCCCGTCGGCTCAGCGCTGGTCGGCTCAGCTGACTTAATCGTCGCCTGCCGCCGGCTCCGAAAGATGCTCGGCGGCGGCATGCGTCAAGCGGGGATCCTCGCGGCGGCGGCGAGCTACGCCTTACGACACCACCTCGAGCGGCTGACCGAGGACCACGAGCGCGCGCGCGGCCTCGCTGAGGTGCTCGCTGAGGCGCCAGGGGTGCGCCTCGACCCGCGCTCGGTGGAGACGAACATCGTGGTGTTCGAGCTGAGCGGCTCCTCACCTGGCGCCGCCCAGGAGGGCTCACCCGGTGAGGCTGAGGCAGCGCAGGCTGCTGGCCCCGCGCCGCGTGCCGGGAGTGATGACGCCGCGGCGCGCTTCGTCGCGCGCGCGCGCGAGCGCGGCGTGCTCATCAGCCAGCTGAGCGCCACCCAGCTGCGCGCGGTGACCCACCTCGACGTCAGCGCCGAGCAGGTGACGCGCGCCGGAGAGATTTTGAGCGATCTGCTGCGCGACGTCGCGCGCGCGGGGCGAACATGAGGTGGCTCGTGGCGGCGCTCGCCGCCGCGGCCCTCGTCGGCTGCGCGCCGACCTTCAGTGACGACTTCGAGCGCTCGCAGAGCGCGGCGCTGCGCGCTTATGGCGCCGGGCGTTACCTTGAGAGCGGCGCGCATTGGGAGCAGGTGGCGCGCGAGGCGCCGAACGCTCGGCAGCGCTATGAGGCGCTGTATCGCGCCGCGGCTGCCTACAAGCGTGGGCGCCGCAACGATCAGGCGCGCGCCTTACTCACGCGCCTGCTCACCGAGGCGCCGAACACCGCGCGCGCGCCGCGCGCCGCTTACGACTTGGCCGATCTCCAGATCGAGATGGGCGACGAGGCCGCGGGCTACGCGCAGATGGCCCAGCTGATCGAGCGCTACCCAGCGCACGCGGCCTCGGCGCTGAGCCGCAGCCTCACCTGGCTGGAGGAGACCCAAGGCCTGCCCGCGGCGCGGAGCTGGCTTGAGTCACAGATCTCAAAACACGGCGACGGCCCGCTCGGCGAGCGCCTCCACTACAGCTACGCGCGGCTGCTCGCCTCCCTGGGAGAGCGCGAGCAGGCGGTCACTCGCTACCTGTGGGTCGCAGACAGGTACCCTTACCCTCAGGGCGCGCTGTGGGACGACTCGCTCTTCCACGCCGCCGAGCTGAAGGTCGAGCTGGGGCAACCCCGTGAGGCCATCGCGCTGCTCAAGCGCATGCTGCGCGAGCGTGAGCCCTCGAGCATGTCAGGCAGCTATGAGCGGCCTCGCTACGGTGAGGCCCAGCACCTGATCGGAGTGCTCCACCGCGACGCCCTGAACGAGCCGGCGGAGGCCGCGCGCGCCTTCCGCGAGCTGCGCCTCGGCTTCCCACATCACGTGCTGCGCGATGACGCCGCCTGGGAGGAGGCGAAGCTCCACCACGCGCTGGGCGAGCGGCGCGCCGCTTGTTCGGCGATGCGCTGGCTCCGAGATGAGGATCCTAAGAGCCGCTATGCCGCCTGCGCGGCGCTGGTGTGCAGCGAGCTGCCGCCGCTCAGTCAGCCGTGCCGACCCTACATCGTGCGCCAGCTACAGCCCGAAGCTGAACCTGAAGGCGCGGAGGAGCCTTGAGCCGCGTGGTCATGCGCGCAAACGGGCGGCCATGAGGGGCCGCGGGAGCAGGGTCAGGGGGTTGGACGGCACCGCGCCGAGAGCACCGAGCAGATCGCCCTCCACGAGCCACGCCCACGCAACGCGAGGGCGCGAATTGCTGATTTGAGAACGACAAACGGTGAACCGTTTGTCATTCTAGCGGGGGTAGCGCGGTGCCCAACCCCCACCCCCCCAAAAACCTGAGGGTGCTCCAGCCGCAGCTGGCGGCGCGCGATGAAGGAGGACCTTACAGGTCCGCGTCGTCCTCTTCCTCGGAGACGTCCTCGTCGTCCGCCTCCTCATCCTCATCGTCGTCGGCCT
The DNA here is from genome assembly GCA_964415255.1 of uncultured Polyangiaceae bacterium. Lineage (GTDB taxonomy): Bacteria > Myxococcota_A > Polyangia > Polyangiales > Polyangiaceae > JAHBVY01. Next base: position 40,369 of record CAYQAC010000028.1, read on the forward strand.
CTTCCTCAGGCTCGTCTTCGTCTTCGTCGGGGCGCGGCTCCGTCTTCAAGTCGATGCCCACCTCACCGAGCTGGGTCTCGAGCAGCTCAAACAGCTCGTCGGTGTCGTCGCCGTCCCACTCGTCGAGGATGTCGGTGAGGAATTCGTAGAAATCGCCGCTATCAAGGCGGCGCTCGATCTCCTCGACCTGCTCCTCCGTGAAGCTCTCCAGGATGTCCTCGCGGAGGGACTCGGTGTCGCCCTCCTCGATCGCTTCCTGGGCCGACAACCGGATCTGCCGTACCGCACGCCTGTCGAGGTAGATATCCATAGAAGAGCTTCCTGCGCTTTCGACCGGGCTTTAGACGAAGCTTCGCCAAGGCGTCAAGACCTCCCGAACACACCCCAGGTTAGGGTAAACCATGAGCATGCTGAGGCGGCGCCGAGCAAGAGGCTGGGGATGGGGCCTGATCCTCGGGACCGTCTCCAGCTCAGCGTGGGCCGAAGCACCGAAGCGCCAGCCCCTGCCCGCCTCCCACTACCTACAATACGGCGTGGGGATGACCACCGAGACGCTGGTTCACGGTGGCGATGTGTGCCCGCCCAACTCGCGCACGCCATGCATCCTCGGTTCGGGCCTGGGGCTAGCCATGCGCGCTGGCTACCGCGCGCGTGGCCCATGGTACGTCGGCGGTGCGTACGAGTTCTCGCGGCAAGATCCTGCCAACCTGATGCGGCTGGCGATCATGCAGCAGCTGCGGGCGGAGACGCGCTACTACACGGCGCCCCTGGCGAAGCTCAGCCCCTACCTCACGGGGGGGCTCGGGATGGCGATCTACGGCAACGAGTTCGGGAGCGACACCGGCGGTGTGACCACCTTCGTCGGCGCTGGGCTTGAGCTGCAACTGAACCGCACCACGGTGGTGGGGGGCAGCCTCGTCTACCGGCCACTCCTGCTACGCGGCTGGACGGACTCCGCGAACCAGCGGCGCGCGGATCGCTACCTTGGC
>CAYQAC010000029.1:0-348 GCA_964415255.1 uncultured Polyangiaceae bacterium
CGGGACGCCCTAGGGCGTCCTTCGCCTTGCCTGCGGGGGACAACGTCTCACCCTTGCCGCGACGTTCGAGGCGATGAGCCAGCGACGGCAAGGGGCTCGCCTCCTCTCACCTCGCCGCCGCACCTCGAGGCGACGCCTCAGCGTGTGAGGGCTGGGCAGGGGTTCGACTCCCTCCTGGTGCACGAAGTCGTCCTCCCGAAGACGCGGCTCGGGAACCAAGCGTCGTGGTGATCACGGTCCTCGTCCTAGAGCGGCGATCAGTTCCCCTGGTCCTCTGCTCGGCGTTGCTCCCCTGCGTACAGCGAAAGCTGTCGGATTTGAGGACGACCAACGATAAACCGTTCATCG
>CAYQAC010000029.1:358-3053 GCA_964415255.1 uncultured Polyangiaceae bacterium
AGTGTTTCCATGCGGCTCCGAAAACATCGAGTGGTGTCCGGAGGCACCGAAGAGCCCCCCTGCGTACACCTCGCGCCATCGCAGCCTCCTGGCGGCTCACCCCACCGCCATGAGCCACACGGCGGCGATCGCCAATGTGCCCAGGGTCACGGGTGCCCCTGTCTTGAAATGGGTGGCGAAGCTGACCTTGACACCCAGGCGCGCTGCGGCGGTCACCACGATGATGTTGGCGATGGAGCCCACCACCAAGAGGTTGCCGGCCAGAGTGCTCGAGAGGGCCAAGATGGGGCCGGCGAGGGGGTGCTTGGCGCTGGGGAGCAGCAGCATCACCGCTGGGACGTTGGAGACCAGTTCGACAGAGCGGCGCTCAGGCCAAACAGTGCGCTTGGCTGACTGATGGTCTCGGGCGTCAGTGGCTCACTTCCCCCCGAACGTGACGCTGATCGCCGGGAGCCTCTCTTCTGGGGCTCCGGTGACGGAGGCACCTTGGCCCACCGTCAAGCTGTAGGTGCCTGCCGGTGAGTTCTCCAGGCACACGCTCCCGCTGACGCCCGGCTCCACGCGCTGGGCGTTCATGCCGCTCTTGGGGCCTTGCGAGGTGACGAACACCGCGCGCCGACTCGTGGCAGGCGTGCTCCACGCCACACCCACGCATAGCGAGCTCGCGCCGCTCAGCGACGCGGTGAGCAGCTGGGTGCCTGAGGCGGCGTTCTTGATGGCCGCTACCTCCGCCGCCTCGGGGGTGCCGGCGATCCCAATGCCGGCGATCTTAACCGTCCCCGGCGCTTGCTCAACCGCGGGCGCCGAGCTGCCGCCCGTCGACCCTGAGTCGCTCTGCTTGCACGCAAGCAGCGCCACGACCACCACGCCCAACGCACCCACTAGCCCCGACTGTTTTCGCGCCATCCTCGATCCCTCTCTCTGCGCCCCACTTCGATGGGATCGCACCACCGCGGATCACATCACGGGCACCAACTCCGGCGCAAGGCACCTCACGACTCACCCAAGCGATTCGCGGGTGACCGCCACCGGCAAGCACCCCACGAAGGCGTTTTTCTCCGACGGGCGAGGCGCCCCCTTCCGCCCCCGGAGCTTCGGCTCTAGAAGTGGCGGATGCTTCCCGTGTTAAAAGAGCTGGTCGAGCTGCTCGACCTCGAACCAATCGAGCAGAACCTCTACCGGGGTCAGAGCCAAGATCTGGGCTGGGGCAACGTGTTCGGTGGTCAGGTGGTGAGTCAAGCGCTCTCCGCGGCGCAGCGCACGGTGCCGGAGGGGCGCATGGTGCACTCACTGCACGCGTACTTCCTCCGCACCGGCGACGCGCGGCGGCCCATCGTGTATGAGATTGACCGCATCCGCGACGGCAAGAGCTTCACCACGCGGCGGGTGGTGGCGGTGCAAGGGGGGCAGGCCATCTTCACCATGTCCGCGTCGTTCCAGGTGGTGGAGGAGGGGTTGGAGCATCAGTCAGCTTGCCCGACGACTCCTGGGCCTGAGGGGTTGGCCAGCGAGGTGGAGCTCGCGCGCCGTCACATTGAGCGCATCCCGGAGCCGCTCCGTAACCAGGCGACTTGCGACCGCCCGATCGAGGTGCGCCCGGTGCAGCCGGTGAACGTGCTGGCTCCCAAGCCGATGCCGCCGACGCGCAGCGTGTGGTACCGCACGATAGACAAGCTCCCTGACAACGTGCAGCTGCACCAGCAGCTCCTGGCGTATGCCTCAGATTTCAACCTGCTCGGCGCCTCCATGCAGCCCCACGCGGTGTCGTGGTTGATGCCGGAGATGCAGGTGGCGAGCCTCGATCACGCGATGTGGTTCCACCGCCCGTTCCGCGTCGACGAGTGGCTGCTCTACGTCATCGACAGCCCGTCAGCGAGCGGTGGCCGCGGCCTGTCGCGCGGCCAGTTCTTCACGCAAGACGGCACCCTGGTCGCCTCCACGGCGCAAGAGGGCCTGATGCGCCGCTGGCCCAAGCGCTGAGTACGGCGCGTCGATGTGGCTGAAGAACACCGCCATCTCAGCGCGCTCGGACACGGCGAAGAGCCAATCACGCATCAAGTCAGTGCTACATCCCAGGTGCACGTAGTCAGCACCACGTCCCATACGCATGTAGTCAGCGTTGCGTACTAGGCATATTTAGTCAGCACTACGTCCTATAGCCTGGGGTCGGCGCCACGTCCTAGTCTCCTAGGGGCACCGCGCGTTTTTTTGGGGGGGTTGGTGTCCATCCCACGTCGCCGCGAGGTGCTCACCAGGACGTGAGCTTGCCCCTCCTTGACATAGTTTAGAAACGAAACTATGGTTCGGCGCATGAACACCGCACAGCCTCCTATGGCGCCTCGCGGCGCCGCCCTGGCAAACCCCCAAACCCCCTCGCCCAAGGTGCCACCGCAGCTCACCCAAGGCGCCCCGCAGCTCGTCACGGAAGGTGCCCAACGCATCACCCAGAGCGCCCCGCAGCTCGTCACGGAAGGTGCCCAACGCATCGCCCAAGGTGCCCCGCAGCTAGTCGAAGAGAGCGTAGAACAGCTCTTCATCAAGTTACCACGGTTGGTCGAGGGTGCCCCACAGTTAGTCAGGGAGGATGCCCAAGGCATCACCCAAGGCACGCCGTACCTCGTCAGGGGGGCTCACTGATGGCGCGGCTGGCTCCGGAGTGGGTCACGACGGACTGGCTCAACACGAGCGCGCCGCT
>CAYQAC010000029.1:3063-40081 GCA_964415255.1 uncultured Polyangiaceae bacterium
GGGCTGCGTGGGCGCGTGGTGCTGGTGCACGCGTTTCAGATGCTGTGTCCGGGCTGCGTGGCGCGGGGGATCCCTCAGGCGCAGCGCGTGGCGGAGGCCTTCGCGGGGGCGCCGCTCACGGTGGTGGGGCTCCACACCGTGTTCGAGCACCACGAGGCGATGCGGCTGCCGTCGCTGAAGGCGTTCTTACATGAGTATCGCGTGCGCTTCCCGGTGGGGGTGGACGCGCCAGATGAAGCGGGCGGCGCCATCCCGCAGACGATGCGCGCGTACGCGATGCAGGGCACGCCCACCACGCTGCTGATCGACGCGGAGGGGCAGCTGCGTCGGCAGGTGTTCGGGGTGCATGAGGATCTGCTGCTCGGCGCCGAGCTCGCCACCTTGCTCGCTGAGGCGGAGCGGCGTGAGGGCTCGCGCACAGCCTCGGGTGAGGGCGCTGCTTCAGGAGCAGGTGAGGCGAGCGCGCATGAAGCGAGCGGCGCGCGCTGCGACGCGGACGGTTGCCCGGTGGGTTGAGGCGCGATCCGTGACGGCGGCGGAACCGTGACGGCGGCGGAACCGTGACGGCGTTGTGTGGATCCACGACGGCGGTGCGTGGAACCACGACGGTGGTGTTGGGTACGGGCGACTGGCCAGTCGCCCCCACGTACAGGTTGCGCTAGCGTCGCCCCGATGCAGCCGGAGTTTTGGAGAGCGCGTTGGGCCGAGGGGAAGATTGGGTTTCACGAGGGGCGCCCGAACGCCTTGCTCGCGGAGCACGTGGGCTGGCTGGGGCAGGCAAAGCGCGTGCTGGTGCCGCTGTGCGGTAAGTCGGAAGATCTGGCGTTCCTCGCGGCGGCGGGGCATGAGGTGGTCGGCGTGGAGCTGGTGGAGGACGCCGCGCGCGCCTTCTTCGCGGAGCACGGCCTCACGCCGGAGGTGAGTGAGCAGGGGCCGCTCCTGTGCTACCGGGCGGCGCAGGGCGCGGCGGCCAAGGATTTCCCTGCGGGATCGATCACGATCTGGGTCGGCGACTTCTTCGACGCCACCCCGGCGGCGCTGGGCGAGCTGAGCGCCTTCTACGATCGCGCCGCGCTGGTGGCGCTGCCCGCGGACGTGCGCCCGCGCTACGTGGCGCACCTCGGCGCTTTGTGTCAGCCGCGGGTAGGGGATGAGCCCGCGCGCGGCCTGGTGCTTACCTATGAGTATGATCCCGCCTGCTTCGAGGGGCCGCCGTTCGCCATCTCGGAGGAGGCGCTCCGGAGCCTCCACGCGGGCGCCCAGGTGGAGCCGCTGTCGCCCCCGCTGCCAGCCCAGGCGCCGCGCTTCGCGGAGCAAGGGATCCCGGTGCATGAGCGGCTCTACGGGGTGACGCTTGGCCGCTAGGACGACAAGCGGTTTACCGGTTGTCGTCCTCAAATCACCGGCTAGAGGGGCGTGAAGGGAAGCAGCGGCGCTCTAGGACGACAAACGGGGCCGCGACGGCTACCATCGCCAGCGGGTGGGCCCGCGGCCGAGCCGCGACCGGGCCGCGACCAGGCGTTGCCTAGTCAGATAGACTGCCCAGTAGCTTATTGTCAGGGACACGTACGATGATCATCCATCACCTCTCCGCCGCCACGCTGTGCCCCATCGCCGGGCGCTTGGTGAACGGTCACGGTCCCTGGCTGGGGCGCGGCCGCATGGTGTGCCACTGCTGGCTGGTGGAGGCGCCCTCCGGCCTCGTGCTGGTGGACACGGGGCTCGGCCGGCTCGATCTGGCGGACATGGCGGGGCGCCTCGGCGCCCCGTTCGCGCGGATGATGCAGGTGGACACGGATCCGTCGGCCACCGCCTGGGAGCAGATCCGGCGGCTCGGCTTCGACCCGGCGGACGTGTGCCATATCATCCCCACCTATTTCGATCTCGATCACATCGGGGGCCTCTCGGATTTCCCAGGCGCGCAGGTCCACGTGTTCCGTCCGGAGTATGAGGCCGCCCTGGCTCAGGCCACCCTGGCCGATCGTCAGCGTTACAGGCCAGTTCAGTGGGCGCACGGGCCACACTGGGACGTGCGGGAGGTGGGCGGTGAGCCGTGGTTCGGCTTCCGCGGGGTGCAGGCCATCGATGGGGTCGATGATCTGCTGCTGGTGCCGCTGGTCGGCCACTCGGTGGGTCACGTGGGGGTCGCGGCGCGGGGCCAGGCGGGCTGGGAGCTGCACGCCGGGGACGCCTATTTCGCGCACTCGGAGGTCGCCTCGCCACCCAGCTGCCCGCCTGGTCTCTCGCTGTTTCAGCGCCTGGTGGCGTACGACGACACCGCGCGGCGCGCGAACCAGCGGCGCCTGGTCGAGCTCGCGGAGACCGGTGAGGTGAAGCTCCACTCGGCGCATTGCCCCGTGGAATTTGAGCGTGTCGAGCGGCGTTGAGCTCACCTGGCCGGGTAAGGCGGCCGCGCTAACGGCAGGGCTCGCGCGCGAGGCTGAGGGCGGCGCGCTCCAAGTGCTCGAGCGCCTCGCGCCGAGCGCGCTCAAGCTCGCGCTGGGTGAGGCGGCGCCCGGCGCGAGCCCCCAAGCGGCTCGCCCCAGGGGCACCGCTCGCGCCCGCGCCACGGCCAGCGCCAGTGACGCCCGGTCGGTCCTCGCCTCAGCGCCGGCCAGCGCAGACGACGCGGAGCCGCTCAGCCGCCTGATCTGGGGAGATAACCTGACCTCACTCTGCGCGCTGCTCCCCAGCTTGCGCGGCCAAGTGACGCTCGCCTACATCGACCCGCCATTTTACACCGGGAAAACCTTTCGGCTCCAGGTGCCGGTCGGGGACACCGGCCGCGTGGCAGAGCTCCCCGCTTATGGCGACGCCTGGGGCGGTGAGCTGGCGCCCTACCTCGACATGATCACGCCGCGCCTCGTGCTGCTGCGCGAGCTGTTGAGCGAGGAGGGCAGCCTCATTGTCCACTGCGATCACCGCCTGGCGCACGCGCTCGGGCTCTTGCTCGACGAGCTGTTCGGCGCCGGGGATCGTGGCGTGGGTCGCAGCGCTCCAGGCTTTCGTAACGAGATTGTCTGGCTGTATGGCTTGGGCGGCTCAAGCCCCAAGAGTTACCCCAAGAAGCACGACAGCTTGCTCTGGTACACCAAGGGGGGGCGCTGGGTGTTCCAGGCGCCGCGCGTCCCCGCGACCTCGCAGCGGCTCCAAGGGCAAAGCAAGAAGTGCCCTGACTATTTTGATATCCCCACGCTAAACAACATGGCCAGCGAGCGCAGCGGCTACCCGACGCAGAAGCCGGAGGCCCTGCTCGCGCGGCTGATCGCCGCGCACACGCGCCCAGGGGACTGGGTGCTCGACTGCTTCGCGGGCTCCGGGACCACCCTGGTCGCCGCGGCGCGCCTCGGGCGGCGCTTCATCGGGTGTGAGCAGAGCCCGCTCGGGGTGCAGGTCGCCGTCAAGCGCCTGCTCCAGCTGGGCCCCGCCTGGCCGGGCGCGGCCTTCGAGCTGGCGGTCGTAGCCGAGCAGTCAGCGGAGCTGACGGAGCGGCCTCCTCCCAGCATCAAGACGTGCGCCGAGCCGCTCATCGAGTTCACGCTCGGCACACCCCTCAGCGTCGGGGTGACGCTCAAGGGGCTCGCTCAGCTCGAGCCGCTCCCCGCGCCGCTCCAGCAGGCGCTGAGGGCGCCGCTCGACGCGGTCGACTCGTGGTCGCTCAGCTGGGAGCGCGTGGAGGCGCCTCCGCCACGCGATCTGGAGCCGCTCGCGTCGCAGGGCGGCGCGCGGGTATGGTCCGTGGAGCTGACTCAAGCGCCCCACTGCCCGAGCTTCGTCGCGCTGCGCACCGCAAAGCACCCAGCGCTCAAGCCCCAAGCCACCTTGCGCGCGCCGCAGCCAGGCAGCTACGCGCTCGGCGTGCAGGCGGTGGACGTCTTCGGGCGGCGCGCGCTCGCGCGCTACCTCGTGCACCTGCCTTAACATGGCGCGCATCGTTGGTGCACCGCGCACCGTGGACCGCGCGCCGCGCGCACCGTAGGCGCACCGTGGACCGCGCGCCGCGCGCATCGTAGGCGCACCGCGCACCGTAGGCGCACCGTGGACCGCGCGCCGCGCGCATCCTAGGCGCACCGTGGACCGCGCGCCGCGCCTGCGGCGCGCGGTCATCGCCTCGTCGGCTCAGACGAGCGCCACCTTGGGGAAGTCGACGGGGACGTCGAACGCCACGTTGGTGTAGTTGGTGAAAATGTTGAGCGCCACGTGGGCCAGCAGCTCGGCGATGGCCTCGTCATCGAAGCCCGCGTTGCGGAGCGCGGTCACGTCGGTGGGCGCGATGTTGGCGCGCTCCTTCACCACCTTGAGCGCGAAGGTGAGCGCGGCTTGCGTCTTCGGATCGCTCGAGTGCCCCTTCTGCGCCGCGGACATCGCGTCCTTGCTCACGCCGGCGTTCCCGCCGAGCACGGTGTGCGCCGCCAGGCAGTACTCACAGCGGTTGGCGTTGGCGATGGCGACCGCCACTTGCTCGCCGAGCGCCGCCCCGAGCTTGCCCTGAGACAGCGCACCGAACGCGCCCCACATCATCTTCAGGGCGGCGGGCGAGTTGGCGATCGCCTTGAACATGTTGGGCATGGCGCCGAACGCCCCGCTGATTTGGTTGAGGGTGGCCTGGCGCTCGCCGCTCGTGTTGCTGGGGTCGATGAGTTCAATTCGGGGCATTTCTGGCTCCATTTTTGCGTGATTCAGCCGAGCTCAGCTCGGGCCTGGTGAGAAGGTTTAGAGACTAAACCAGTGCGCAAGCAATAGGGGGCCGCTTTCGGTTTGTCAATTGGTTTTGATCCGATACTATGTCGGCGTGCCCCCCCTTGAAGCCTGGCTTGAGCGCCTGTCCGCTCTCCACCGCAGCGTGCTCCGGCGCGCCGCCGCCGATGAGGGCCTCAGCCTCGTCCACGTGGAGGTCATCCAGTACCTCGCGCGGTGCAACCGCTACTCGAACACCACCCAGGCCCTGTCGGATTACCTCGGGCAAACCAAGGGCAGCATCTCGCAGAGCCTGAGCTACCTTGAGGGCAAGCGCCTGGTGCGGCGCCAGCAGGACACCACGGATCGCCGCGTCTATCACCTCACGCTCACGGCCAAGGGGGAGAAGCTCGCTGAGCGCTTGTCCACGCTGCTCGCCCTGGGGGAGCCCCCCCTTCAGGCGCAGGGCGCCGAGGAGCACTTGCGTGAGGCGCTGCGGCGCCTGCAGCAGCAGCACGGGCTCAAGGCCTTCGGGCTCTGCCGCGAGTGCCGCTACAACGAGCCGCAGAGCAAGAGCAGCTTCCGCTGTGGCCTCACAGGGGAAACGCTGGCCCTGGTGGAGGCGTCGCAGATCTGCCGCGACTTTGACGCCGCGTGACGCCGCGTGACGCCGCACGCCGCATGTCACCTATGCTGACTACCAGGGGCCAGGTGAGCTTCACTGACTAACTAAGCCATGAGGCCCTGGGTAGATTGTCAGGTGCGCTGTGCTAAAACAGGAGAGCCATGAGAGAGCCCGACATTGATGAGGCGGTCATCGAAGATCTGGTGCACACGTTCTACGCCAAGATCCGCGAGGACGCGCTGCTCGGCCCCATCTTCGACGCCAAGATACATGACTGGGGCGTGCACCTCGGGCGCATGTGTGAGTTCTGGTCGTCGGTGATGCTCGGCAGCGGGCGCTACCGCGGCCAGCCCATGCGGATGCACCTGCCGCTGCCGGTTGACGCAGCGCACTTCGATCGTTGGCTAGAGCTCTTCCGCGCGGTGGCGCGTGAGCGGTGCACCCCGGAGGCCGCGGAGGCGTTCATCGCGCGCGCCGAACAGATCGCCCAGAGCCTTGAGCTCGGCGTCGCCAGCGCGAGCGGCGTGATGCTGACCCGGGGGCAGCGCTACCATCGCGCGTCGGTCGCCGAGCGGCGGCGCCTGCTGTGAGCCACTCCTCTCTATGAAAAGACGCCGGCTCCCGGGGGGGCTCTGGGGCGCGCCCAACCCCCAAACCCGCTCGGACCCTGACCCGAGCAGGAGCCGCTCCGGCCTCGCCCTGACCCCCTCAGGACGCCCGCTCGAGCCAGCGGCGCTTGGTCGCGCCGTAACTGCGTGTTTTTCGGGGGTTTGGTAGGGCGCTGGGCGCGCGCGTCCGGCTCCACGTGGCGTCTCCTGCCTCGAGCAAGGCGCGTGCGCTTTCCGGTTGTCACAGCACAGCTGGTGGTATGCTCCGCCCACTTTGAGGGCCTCTACCATCATCGCTGCGGCGACCCTGCTGGGTCTGCTGGCGCCGCTCCACCTGCACCTCGCGCAAGCGGAGGGCGTCACCACCCGTCCTGACATCATGTCGCTCTCGGAGATCAAGCCGGGCATGAAGGGCTACGGGCTCACCGTCTTCAAGGGGACGAAGCCCGAGCGCTTCGAGGTGGAGGTCATCGATGTGATGAAGAACTTCCAGCCTCGTCAGGAGCTGATCCTGGTGAAGACGATCCACCCGCGGCTGGAGGTGGCGAAGGTGGTGGCCGGCATGAGCGGCAGCCCCGTGTTCATCAACGACAAGATGATCGGCGCCTACGCTTACGGCTGGACGTACCCGCGCGAGTCGATCGCGGGGGTCACGCCCATCCGGGACATGCTGGACGATCTGGTGCGCCCGCTGCCGAAGCAGGTAGACGGCTGGCCGCTGGCGGCGCTGCCCAAGAAGCCCGCTGCTGGCGGTAAGCGCGCGGCGCTGCGCAAGGGCAGCTCGCAGCAGCGCTACGCCGGCAAGGTGCAGCAGTATGATGTGGTGGCCCACGCCGAGCAGATCGGTAAGGCCAAGGCCGCACGTGGTCCTGCGGAGTCGAGCCCGGTGCGCGCGGTGTCCACGCCGCTGATGCTCGGCGGCATGACCTCGGGCGCGGTGGAGGCCTCGCGTGAGCTGTTCGCGCCGCTCGGCCTGGAGCCGCTGCAGGGCGGCGGCGGCGGCAAGGTGGAGCCAGGCGCGCCCACCCGCTACGAGAACGGCGGCGCGATCGCCGTGCAGCTGATCCGCGGGGATATGAGCGCGGCGGGTACCGGCACCGTGACGCGCGTGGAGGGGGACCGCCTGGTCGCCTTCGGTCACCCCATGCAGCTGTCAGGCAACACCGCGCTGCCCACCGCCGTAGCGCGGGTGCTGCACTTCATGGCCACGCAGGCGCGCTCCTTCAAGATCAGCGAGACGGTGCGCCCGCTGGGCTCGATGGTGAACGATCGTCAGGCGTCCATCGTGGTGGATCAGGCGAGCGAGGCGCCCGTGTTCCCCGTGAGCCTCACCATCAAGGGGGTGCCGGGTAACCCGCACACCAAGTGGGATTTTGAGGTCGCGCACGAGAAGTTCATGACGCCCTCCTTCGTGGCGGTGGCGCTTGGCAGCGCGCTGCAGGCGGTGGCGGCAGAGAACCAAGACGTTAGCTGGAACGCCAAGACGCAGCTGAAGATCAAGGGCTATGGCCAGATCGAGCTCGAGGATTTTGGCGTGTCCGTGGGCGGCTCGCCCTCGCCGCGGGAGTTCTTCGGCTCCAACGTGGTGCGGGCCATCGGCGCCGTCATGAACAACCCCTGGGAGTATGCCTTCATCGAGGGCATCAAGATGGAGATCGAGCTCCGCTTCGCGCGGGAGATCTACTACCTGAAGGGCGCTGAGCTGCTCGACCCAGAGGTGGACGCCGGTCAGTCGGCGCGCATCCGCCTGACGTTGATGCCGTGGGTGGGCCCGGAGGTGAAGCGCACCATCAGCGTGCCGCTGCCGAAATCGCTGGCTGGCAAGACGGTCAGCTTGGGCATCAGCCCGGGCTACACCAACGCCAAGCAGAAGGCTGACGCTGACAACCTGGCCGGCTTGATCCGCGCCTTCGAGGATCCCATCTACCCACCCAAGTCGGTCATGGTGAGCTACGCCGCCAACACCGGCGGCCTCACCTACAAGGGGATGATCGCGGAGGACCTACCGCCAGGCGCCATGGACATGCTGCGCCCGACGCAGTCGAGCGTCGCGCCCTCCTCCTTCTCCCCCATGGTTCACCATGTGGTCCCGCTGCCGCTCTTCATGGTCGGTTCGGATCGCGTCACCGTCAAGGTTCGCCCCATCGTCCGTTGAGCTCACTATCGCGCCTGAGCTCGCATCACGGGCTCGCCGCGCGTCGTCTGACACGTCACTCGATAGATTTTCCATGCAGACACTACGACATGTTTCCCGTTTCTCTTGGGTCGCAGGCCTCTTGCTCGTGGGGGCGGTGAGCGTCACCACCACAGCAGACGCCGTGGGGACGCGGGCTTTTGATCTCACGAAGAAGGACGACTTTGAGGGGGGTGACCTCCAAGGGGTCGCCATCGACTCAAGCGGGCGCGTCCGCGCCGGGCTCAACCTGGGCAAGGCCAGCGTGGAGGGCGCGGACGTGGTGTGGAGCGCGCTGCTCCAGAAGGACGGCACGCTGCTGCTCGGCACGGGCAACGAGGGCAAGCTCATCAGCTTCAAGGACTCCAAGACGACGGTGCTCGCGGAGACCAAGACGCTCGCCATCACCTCGATGGTGGAGGCCTGGGGCGGCGCGGTGGTGCTGGGCACGCTCCCCGGCGGTGAGCTGAAGAAGTGGGAGGGCGGCAAGCTGACCACTTTGGCGAAGCTGCCAGAGGCTGAGCACATCTGGTCGCTGGCCTACGACGCCAAGGCGCGCGTGGTGTACGCGGCGACTGGCCCGAACGGGAAGCTCTACCGCGTCACTCAGCAGGGCCAGGCGCAGGTGTTCATGAGCGCCGACGACAAGCACCTGATGAGCGTCGCCGTCTCCCCGGATGGGAAGGTGTACGCGGGCGGGGGTGAGGAGGGGCGGCTCTATTTGGTGCCTGGCGGCAACCGCGCGCCGACGGTGGTCTACGACTTCGAGGCGACCGAGGTGCGGGGCATCGCCTTCGGTAAGGGTGGCGTGGTGTACGCCATCGCCAACCAGATCTCGGCGGGCAGCTACGCCTCGTACTCCTCAGGGTTTGGCATCTCGGGCCCGGTGCCGAAGCCGCCGCAGACTCAGGGCCGGGGGATGCTGTACGCCTTCGACGCCGAGGGTGCGCCCGAGAAGCTCTTGGAGCAGAGCTCAGATCACTTCGTCACCCTGACGATTGGGGATGATGGTCAGCCTTACGTCGGGACCGGCGCCCAGGGCCAGGTGTACACGGTGGACGACGACCACAACTCGGTGCTCCTGGCAGATGTAGAGGAGCGTCAGGTGTCGCAGCTCATCATGGCGGGCAAGAGCCGCTACGTGGTGGCGAGCGACCCGGTGGTGGTGCACCCGGTGCGCGGGGTGGGCGGGCAGGACGCCGTGTGGACGAGCAAGGTGCTCGACGCCGGGCTGCGCGCCAAGTTCGGGCGCCTGACGTGGGAGGCGGACGGCGTGCTGGAGTTCAGCACCCGCAGCGGCAACACCAAGAAGCCGGACGACACCTGGAGCGCTTGGAGCGCAGGCACGACGGCGGCCGGCGACATCAAGAGCCCTTCGGCGCGCTTCATTCAGGTGCGGGCGCGCTGGTCGCGCGACCCCAAGGCGGAGCTGGTGGAGGTCTCGCTGCCGTTCGTGACCGACAACCTACGCGCGGTGGTGCTGGGCGTGGACGTGGCGAGTGGGTCTTCATCGGGCGGCGGGGTGCCGGCCTCCGGTGGCCCAGTGACGGAGCCGCCGAACACCCGGCTCAACCTCAGCTGGCGCATGGACAACCCAGACAACGACCTGCTCGATTACTTCCTCGAGTACCGGCTGGTGGGGACCACGACTTATTACCCGCTGCTCAAGCCGGGCGAGAAGCTGACCTCTACCAGCTACTCTTGGGAGACGGCCCAGTTGCCTGAGGGCAAGTACCGCGTGCGCGTCACCGCGAGCGACTCACCCAGCAACCCGCCGCCGCGCGTGAAGCGTCACCGCGCGGAGAGCCGGGTGATCACGGTGGACAACACGCCGCCCACCGTCACGGGCCTCGCGGCCAACGGTCGCCGCGTGACCGGCGCCGCGGTGGACGGCGTCGGCCCCATCCGCCGCATCGAGATGTCCATCGCCGGTAGCAATGAGTGGTTCCCCTTCGATCCGGCGGACGGCATCTTCGACGAGGCGAAGGAGGAGTTCGACGCTGACGTCTCAGCCTTCGTCGGGGCGGGCCCCGCGATGCTGAGCGTGCGGGTCTACGACAGCGCGAACAACGTCGTCATCGCCAACGTGGCGCTGAAGTAAGGCAGGCTGTCCATGGCAGGTAGGGCAGGTCTGTGGGCCTGCCCTCGTTGGGCGGCGGCATGAGCTTCGAACCGCGCCAGTCGCCGTCGTGGCGTTTGATTTTTTGGGGGTTGGTACAGCCAGGGCGAGGCCGGCGTCGCCGCAGTCGCTTGGTGGCGCGGGGAGTGAGGCAGCGCTCTAGCGCGCTGCTATGACCACGGTGTCAGGTGTGAGCCACGCTAGGCGCTTGGCTCCTCGGGGTAAGCGGGACTTTGAGACGCTTAGTCGCCGTGGCACGCGGCGTGCTCTATAGTTGAGCGTCCCCGTCTGGCTTGACCCCATGCGACGCCGCGCCGACCCCTCACGCACCTCACCTTGGTGGCTCGCCGCGGGGATGGGCTGGTTCGCGCTCGCGCTGTGGGGCGGCTGCAGCGCCATGTCAGATAGCGGCGACGGGTTCGGTGGATCCGGTGAGGGTGGCTCAGGGGGTGTAGGCGGTGATTGCCTCACCTGTGGTGGGCAGCCCACAGATGGCTCAACGCTCGACGTGCCCCAGGTGGACGCTGGGGGTGGCGGCGGCACAGGTGGCCGTCAGGTTTGTGGTCAGGGTAACTGCCTGCCAGATGATCCTGAGGCTTGCGTCGGGAGCGGAGCAGCTGACGCTGGCGCGGGGGGTGCCGGCGCGGGGGACGCCAGCGCGCCCCCGGGCGGTGAGGTCTCCTGTCAGGTGGGTCGTGACGAGTTGGGCCTCGCCTGGCGTCGCTGCGGCCCGGCGGGCGCTCAGGGTGCTGGGGAGGCTTGCGCTTCGTCCTCGGACTGCGCGCCCGGGCTCGGCTGCGTGGGGGATGACAGCGGTGGTCGCTGCCGCTCGTATTGCTGCTCACCGGACACCGCCTGCGGCGATGGCTCCTTCTGCGCGCCGCGTCCGCTCCGGCTCCAGTCGACGCGGCCCCTGGGCGCGCTGGTGGTGCCCATGTGCGTCCCCGCCGACAACTGCAGCTTGAGCGAACCTTATCCTTGTGACAACTCATCCATGGGCTGTGTGTGCCGCGCCGGCACCGCTTGCACCGTGGTCAAGCGTGACGGCACCACTTCCTGCGTGGAGCCAGGCAGCGGGGTGGCAGGGCAGGCCTGCCCCTGCGCCGCTGGGCACATCTGCTCTCAGGCGAGCAATCAGTGCCTGAAGATCTGCCGGGTCGGCCCCGCTGAGGAGTGCGGGAGCGGCCGCTGTCAGGCGATCGCCGACTTCCCGGATGGGTACGGCGTCTGCATCGCGATGGCGTCCGACGGCGGCTGAGCCTCAGCGGCTGGGTCAGGCGCGCGGCGCTTGCGGTGGGACGCTAGGCCTCACGGCGCCGTTGCCGTTTGAAGGGATGGAGTCGCGGCGCACCCCCTCCAGCTGCGCGTTGATCTCGGCGCCGGTGAGCAGCGCCGCGCAGCAGAGCCAGAGCCAGAGCAGCAGCACCGCCATGGTGGTGAGGCTGCCGTAGAACAGCGGGAAGCGCGACAGGTTCGAGACGTAGGCGGAGAAGCCCCAGGAGGCGACCGAGCCGATCGCCACCGCGCTGATGGCGCCCGGCCAAACCCGCCGCGTGACCCCCGGGCGGCTCACTCCCACGCGGAAAAAGCCAGCGATGAAGGCGGTCATCCCCACCAGGGTGACGCCGATGGCGAGGCCGCGCGCGAGCTTGAGATCTGCCGTCTCGTTCTCCAGCACGGCGTGGAGGATCGCCACCGGGCCACCGGCGACGGACACCGCGAGCCACGCGACGGCGGGCGCCGCCGCCACCAGGAACGTGGCGCAGCCCAGGCTGATCAGCCGCCGCTTCCACCAGGGGCGTGGGGCGGCCTTGAGCGCCGGCTCGAACACCGTCATCGCGGTGTTGAAGGCGCCGCTCGTGAGCCACAGCGCGCCCAAGGCGGAGACCGGCGCCAGCGCGGTGGTGTCCGCGAAGCGGCCGAGCTGCTGCATCAGCACCTCTTGGACGTCCGTGGGGGCGAGCTGAAGTAGGGTCGTGATGCTGTCTAACGCGCTGGGGTAGCGCTTCACCACCACGCCCAGCACCCAGCCCGCCAAGGCGAGCAGCGGGATCATGGCGAGGAACAGGTCAAACGCCATCGCGTTGGCGATCGACCCCGCGTGGTGCTCCACCATGCCCCAGTAGAGTGAGCGCAGGGCGCGGCGCGTGGGCCCCCGCGAGAAGAAGTCATCCACCCGTTGGTTGGCGTCATCGCGTGCGCGCCGGAGCCGTGAGCTGGGGGTCGTCATGCGAAGGCAGCCATCCTAAGAGGAAGCTCGACGCAGCACACCCCGAAGTGCGCCGAGCGGCGCTTGCGCACAGGGAGCGGCGAGGAGGGCAGGCAGTTTACCGTGATTCGTCCTCGAATCCGGCGCTCTAGCACGGCGCGAAGGGGAGCCGCATCAAGCCCTGGTTGCGACGAGCGGCTCTAGGCTCTAGGCTCTGCGCCATGGTGATCGGTCGCTTGCGCTGAGCGCTGCTGTTGAGCCAGCCCGGGTTCCCCGTGAGGTTTGCCCCGTCGCTGGCTACGCGTCGCTCATCCCCCGTTGTTCGTGGTTGTTCCGCGATCCGGGCGCTTGCGCAAGACTGCATCCCCCTCGTGCCTCGCTCCGTGAGTGATGGCGCTGAGCGTCAGGTGATGCGCGCGGCCTCGGATCCTCCTTCCCCCCTCTGAGAGGCCCTATGACTTCCCCCATTGAGAGACCCAAGGTGGCCGTGGTGATGTCCGCCATTGACCCCCGTCAGAGCGCTCACGAAGCGCAGATTTCACGAGAGGAGCTGGAGAGCCTGCTCAGCGGCCTCGGGATCCAGGTGCTTGAACGCTTCGTGTACCAGCGCCGGCCGGAGCGGCTGCTCGGCGCTGGCAAGCGCGAGGAGCTGAAGGAGCTGCTCGCCTCGTTCGAGTCCCAAGAGGTGCTGCTCGCGGTGGACTCGGCGCTGGAGCCGCGCGTCCAAGCGGACCTTGAGCGCACGCTCGAGGTCGAGGTGATCGACCGCACCGGGGTGATCCTCCAGGTGTTCGAGCGCCGGGCGCGCACGCGGCTGGCTCAGGCGGAGATCGAGCTCGCGCGGCTCCGCTATGAGCTCCCACGCCTGCGGGAGGACACCGCCAAGGATGACCGCGTCGGCGGTGGCGGACGCGGCGGGCGCGGCCACACCAACCTGGAGCTCATGCGCCAAGCCATGCGCGAGCGCCAGGTGCAGCTCGCCCGGGAGCTGGAGAAGCTCCGCAGCGTGCGCGACACCCAGACCCAGCGTCGTCAGGGTCTCTGTCGAGCGGCGCTGGTGGGCTACACCAACGCCGGCAAGTCGTCGCTGTTCCGCGCGCTCACCGGCGCCGAGGTGCACGTGAAGGACGCCCTGTTCGCCACCCTGGACGCCACCGTGCGCCAGCTGGCGCCAGCCGGCGCCCCACGCGTGCTCATGTCGGACACCGTGGGCTTCGTGCGAAACCTCCCTCATGCCTTGGTGCGCTCCTTTCAGTCCACCTTAGATGAGGCGACCAGCGCCGACCTGCTGCTCCTGGTGGTGGACGCGAGCGACCCAGAGTTTCGTTCCCAGCTGAAGGTCACCCAGGAGACGCTCACCGCCATCGGCGCCACGGGGGAGACGCTGCTCGTCTTGAACAAGCTCGACCGGGTGAGCGACAGCGAGGCCATCCAAGCGGAGTTCCCGGGCGCGCTCTTCATCTCCACCCGGAGCGCGCCGGACGTGGCGCGCGTGCGTGAGGCAACCCTCGCGCATTTCCGTAAGGATTGGTCGCTCTGTAGCCTGAAGCTGCCCTTCAGTGAGGCGCGGCGCCTGGCGGAGCTGCGCGAGCAGGCGGAGCTGCGCGCGGAGCGCTACGACGAGGAGGGCGTGCTGGTGGAGGTGCTGGCGCCGCCGGCTGTGCTCAAGGGGTATGCCGACTTCGTGCAGGAGGCGGGCGCTGATGGACAATAAAACTGACGTTTGACCAGGCTAGGGTGCGGGCTTCGGCGCTTGCTTCGGTGGCGCTGGGCTCTCTTCGCGCACCAGGTGGTTCGCCCCGCGCTGGGTGGCGTACACCGCGTCCAGGCTGCGCGTGGCGCCGCTCGGCTGGCTGATGTCGTCGTAGACGTAGTAGGCACCTTGGGCCCGCTCCTGGTTCAAATCCAAGATGACGTACCCGCGCTGCGTCACGTTGGCGTAGTGGATGTGCGGGTTCTCCGTGAGCGCTGCCTGCACGATCTGCTCGAGCCCCACGGGGAAGCCGGGGGAGGTGACGGAGGACGTCACGAACTCGACCGCCAATGAGCCGCGGCCGCTCTCAGGATCGTAGGCCATGGGCTCGTTCGGATCGAGCGACAGGTCGTTGGCCCAGCCGCTGTGGATGTCTCCGGTGAGCACCACCACGTCATGGATGTGCTCGCGCTCAAGCAAGCTGAGGAAGCGCCGCTGCGAGCCGGGGTAGCCCTGCCACTGATCATGGTTCACCAGGGAGCCGCCGCCCTCGCTGTTGGGCGCCCCCTTGGCCTTCAGGTGCGCCATCATCACCTGCTGGCCCACCACCTTCCAGTTCGCCTGGCTGACCTTCAGCTGGTCCTCCAACCACGTCTCCTGATCTTCACCGAGCAGGCTGCGCCCCGGCGCCTCCTCCTCCGCTGGGCCGACGAGCTTATCGCTCGGCAGGTCGCGACCCCACAGGCGGGTGTCGAGGAAGATGAGATCCGCCAGGTTCCCATAGGAGAAAGAGCGGAAGATCTTGCCGTCCTCCCCGTCGCGGATCGGGAGCCACTCCGTGTAGGCCTGGATGGCCGCCGCCTTGCGCGCCTCCCAAGGGCCCTCCGTCTCGGGGTCGTGGTTGTCGGCGCCGTCCTTGTAGGAGTTGTTCGCCGTCTCGTGATCGTCCCACACCGTGATGAACGGGTGCTGCCGATGGATGGCCTGCAGATCTGGATCACGACGATACTGCGAGTAGCGTGTGCGGTAGTCATCTAACGTGACTATCTCGTGGTCTGGCTCATAGGCGCGCACGTTGCTGCTGCCGTACTCATAGATGTAGTCCCCCAGGTGGAAGATGGCGTCGAGATCGAGCTCCTCCGCTAGATCGCGGTAGGCGTAGAAGTAGCCGTGGGCAAAGGCAGAGCAACTGACGATGCCGAAGCGGAGCCGGCTCACGTCGCCGGTGGGCGCGGTCCTGGTACGGCCGATGGGGGAGGTGCGCCCGAGCGCCTTGAAGCGATAATAGTAGGTCTTACCGGCCTCGAGGCCTTGCACGTCGATCTTCACGGTGAAGTCGCGGCTCGCGCTTGTAGTCAGTGAGCCTACCTGAACCCGACGCCTGAACTCGGTGTCGACGGCGATCTCCCACCACACGTCGACCGCCTGCTCTGAGGCGGTGACGCGGGTCCACAGGATGACCGCGCTCGGGAGCGGATCGCCGCTGGCGACGCCGTGTTGAAACAGCGTCTCGGGGCCGAGCGGCCCGTCATAGGCGTAGTCGTCGAGGGAGTCCCGCTCGTCTTGTTCGGGATCCTCACCGCTGCAGGCGGTGAGGGCGAGGGCGCTCAGGGCGCCCGAGGTGGAGAGGAAGCCGCGCCGAGTCAGCGTCATGATGGACGTTTACCTTGGCCTGAAAGCGGACGCGAGGCAGGTCGGTGACGAAGCGGCCCCAATGAAGCGCCCCAGACTCAGGGGCTCAGTGCACCCGCGCTTCGTCGCCGGCGCTGAGCCGCACCTCACCGCTCTCCCAACGCAGCGCCAGCACATCACGGGCGTCGGCGCAGCCGGCCAGATCGGGTGAGGCGGTGCTCACGATCCACTGCACCGAGGGCAGGGCCGCGCGCAGCGCCGGCAGCAGGCGCTCCAAGGTGGCGCGGTCTTGGTGTAGGTCCACGTCATCGATGCACACCACCCCCTCGCTCACCCGTGGGTCGCTCCCTGGGTAGGCGAGCCACAGCGCGCGGGCGGTGAGCGCGGCGAAGGCCGCGAGGTGGCGGGTGGCTTTAGGGAGCGAGTCGAAGGGCAGGGTGCGCCCGCCCTCACGGCTGAACAGGGGCTCCAGGCTCACCGGGTTCAGCCCCGCGTAGGTGTAGCCGTGCAGCCCCACCAGGGCGCCCACGGCGCTCCGCATCGCGGTGCCGTAGATCTCAAGGCTGGGGCCGAGCCGCGAGCCAGGGGCCGCACGCCCGAGCGCCATCGCCGCCTCGGCGTAGCTGAGCGCCTGCTTGGTCTCGCGCGCGAGATCGCTCTTCATGGCGTCCTCGCTGATGAGCGGTGAGCGCGGCTCAAGCCGGCTCGTGCGCGCGGGCGGGACGATGGTGGAGGGGGCCCGTGAGAACCAACGGTTGCTCGGCAGCGCCAACAACACGTAGCCGCGCTCCTTCGCTTGCTTGTCAAAGAAGGCCTGCTCCGAGCGACGCAGGCGCTCAGCGTCCAGGTCGTCGAACACGGTGGCTCCGGGGGACGCTAGGTAGAGCGGGTGGGGCCGCGCTGGGTCGTCCTCCCCGAGGTGCCACTCAGCCGTCACGAAGGGGCGCCGGTCGCCCGAAGGTCGCGGCCAGGCGGGCGGGGTGACGACCCCTGGCCGGGTGCTGAAGATGGACTGAAGCACCAGCGTCTTCCCGACGCCCGGCCCCCCAAACAGGACCGTCAGCATGCGCGGACCCCCAGCTTCGTCCGCGAACGAGAGCGCGCCGTCTTGCAGCGGCTCGTGGTGCACGACCTTCAGGGAGAGCAGGTACATGGCTTAGGTCTGGGCGGTGAGCACGCCCCGCAGCGTGAGCTCCACACGATCTGCGACCACCAAGAGCCCGAGCGGCGCCTTGACCTTGGCGACCCCAAGCGATGACAGGCTCGTGCTGCCGTGCCCCTCCACCGCGAGCTCGGAGGGCCCGTTCTGGTTTGACTTGGCCGCGAGCGACAGCGTGAAATCGAGCGGCGCGCGAGCGCCACGCACCTCAGCGCTGAGTTGGATGCCCGTGACCTTCGGCTCGGTCAGGGCAAGCTCAGGCTGACGCTTGCTCGCGCGCTGCGTGAGGGTGAGCCTGATGGTGTCACCGAAGGCCTCCCGCAGGTGCTTCTGGGTCTTGGTGGTGATTTGCTGGGCGTCCGAGTCGCTGAGCGTCGTTAGCTTGCCGCTCTTGTGGCGATGGAGCTGATAGGCAATGAAGCTGTCTATTGGGATCGTCGCCTCGCCACGCCAATCCGTGAGCTGGTCGTCGTCTACCGGGCTCGTGAGCGTGAGGCCTTGTGAGCGCACGCTGACGTCGTAGGCCATGGCGGCGCCGAGGCCTTCGCTGACGGTGGCGACGACGAGCTCGAGCTGTCCGGGGAGGGCGGCGTATCGCATGAGGAGGGCTTGGGCTTTGCGCGAGCCAGGCAGCGCGGCGCAGGCTGGTGCGTCTTTTATTTTGGGGGTTGGGAGGCGCCCACTCAAGGGCGCGCTCTCCGGGGCAGTGTTCGCCCCTCAGTGTACCAGGGTCGCCGCTTGACGACAGCTGGACCGAGCGCGCCCGGCACCTCATGCTGAGGCGATGCAGGAGGCCGCGAGTGACCCTGGGTTTCACCCCGCCGTCACGCGCTGGTTCCAGCGGGCCCTGGGGGAGCCGAGCGAGGCGCAGCGCGCGGGTTGGCCGCTGATCGCCGCGCAACAGCACACGCTGATCGCCGCGCCCACGGGCTCCGGGAAGACGCTGGCGGCGTTCCTCTCGGCGATCGACGAGCTGCTGAGGCGCGGCCTCTCGGGGCAGCTGGAGGAGCAGCCGCGCGTGCTCTACGTCTCACCGCTCAAGGCGCTCAGCAACGACGTGGAGAAGAACCTGGCGGAGCCGCTCCAGGGGATCCGTGAGGAGCTGAAGGCGCTCGGGCTCCCCGACGTGGAGCTCCGCGTGAGCGTGCGCACCGGGGACACCGCCGCGCGCGAGCGCGCAGCGATGCTGCGGCGGCCGCCGCACATCTTGGTGACCACGCCCGAGTCTTTGTACATCTTACTGACGAGTCGCGGTGGGCGCGCCTTGCTCGGGGGTGTGCGCACGGTGATAGTCGACGAGATCCACGCGCTGGTGAAGGACAAGCGCGGCAGTCACCTGGCCTTGAGCCTTGAGCGGCTTGAGGCGCTAGCGCCAGGCTTCGTGCGGATCGGCCTGAGCGCCACCCAGCGCCCGATCGAGCGGGTGGCGGAGTTCTTGGGTGGCTACACCGGGGGCGAGCCGCGGCCGGTGCGGGTGGTGGACGTGGGGCACCGCCGCGCGTTGGACCTCCGGGTGGAGGTCCCGAGGAGCCCGCTCACCGCGGTGATGGCGGGGGAGGTGTGGGAGGAGATCTACGACCGCATCGCTGAGCTGGTGCGTGAGCACCGCACGACCTTGGTGTTCGTCAACACCAGGCGGGTGAGCGAGCGGGTGGCGCGGCACCTGGGGGAGCGCCTGGGTGAAGGTCAGGTAGCCTCACATCATGGCTCGCTGTCGCGCGAACAGCGCCTGCGCTCGGAGCAGCGGCTGAAGGCGGGGGAGCTCAAGGCGCTGATCGCCACCTCCAGCCTCGAGCTGGGGATCGACGTGGGGAGCGTCACGCTGGTGTGTCAGCTGGGCTCCACCCGCAGCATCGCGACGCTGCTGCAGCGCGTGGGCCGCGCGGGGCACAGCCTGGGTGGCTTACCGAAGGGCCGCGTGTTCCCGCTGTCGCTCGGTGAGCTGGTGGAGCAGGCGGCGCTGCTCCGCGCGCTGGCCCAAGGTGAGCTCGATCAAGTGACGCCGCCCGTGGCGCCCATCGACGTGCTGGCACAACAGCTGGTGGCGACGGTGGCGGCGGAGGAGGAGGGGACCCATGCGGGTTCGCTCTTCGCTTTGGCGCGCAGCGCCGCGCCCTACCAGGGGCTCAGCGAAGAGCGCTTCGAGGCCGTGATCGAGATGCTGGCGGAGGGCTTCTCCACCCAGCGCGGGCTGCGCGGTAGCCTGATCCATTGGGATCCGGTGGCGCGGGTGGCGCGCCCGCGGCGCGCCGCGCGCCTCACGGCGATGACCAACGGCGGCGCCATCCCCGATCAGTTCGACTACGAGGTGCTGGCGGAGCCAAACGGCACCTTCGTCGGCACCGTGAACGAGGACTTCGCCATCGAGAGCATGGCCGGTGATATTTTCCAATTGGGAAATATGTCCTGGCTGATCCGCCGGGTGGAGCCCGGTCGGGTGCGGGTGGAGGACGCGCGCGGCGCGCCGCCGAGCATCCCGTTCTGGCTGGGGGAGGCGCCGCCGCGGAGCGCCGAGCTGAGCCGTGCCGTGAGTGAGCTGTGTCAGGAGCTTGAGCGCGCGCTCGAGGCGCTGCTCGAGCGCTGCTCCCTGGAGCACGCGATGCTTGAGCTCACGCGCCGCGCCACCACGGAGCCTTTGCCCGAGCCCGCCGCGCGCCAACTGGTGGAGCACCTGGTCACCTCGCACCAGGCGCTCGGCGCGCTCCCCACGCAGCGTACGCTCATCCTTGAGCGCTTCTTCGACGAGAGCGGCGGGATGCAGCTGGTGCTCCACGCGCCGCTCGGCGCGCGCATCCACCGGGCCTTCGGCCTCGCGCTGCGCAAGCGCTTCTGCCAACGCTTCAACTTCGAGCTGCAAGCAGCGGCGACGGAGGACGCGCTCATCCTGTCCTTGGGCCAGACCCACAGCTTCCCCCTTCAGGAGGTGTTCGGTTACCTGCACCCGAGCTCGGTCCTGCCCTTGCTCATCCAGGCGCTCCTGGTGGCGCCCATGTTCACCACGCGCTGGCGCTGGAACGCGAGCCGCGCCTTGGCGGTGCTCAGGTTCCGTGGGGGCAAGCGGGTGCCGCCGCGGCTCCAGCGCATGAACGCGGATGATCTGCTGAGCCTGGTGTTCCCTGATCAAGTGGCCTGCCAGGAGAACCTGAGCGGGCCGCGCGAGGTCCCGGAGCACCCGCTGGTGGAGCAGACCATCTCCGACTGCTTGGTGGAGGCGATGGACGCCCCGGGGCTTCAGGCGCTGCTCGCCGCGATCCACGCTGGGGAGAGGCGCCTCTTAGCGCGCGACCTCACGGCGCCGTCGCCGCTCGCGCTCGAGATCTTGAGCGCGCGCCCCTACGCGTTCTTGGACGACGCGCCGCTCGAGGAGCGCCGCACCCAAGCCGTGAGCGCGCGCCGCGCGCGGAGCCCGGCGGAGGCGGCGGAGCTCGGGGCGCTGGATCCGGAGGCGATCACGCGGGTTCAGGAGGAGGCCTGGCCCAGCGTGCGTGACGCCGATGAGCTGGCGGATCTGTTGAGCGTGCTCGGCGCGCTCACGGAGGCCGAGGGTGAGGCGAAGGGCTACGGAGCGTGGTTCGAGTTCCTGCTCAGCGAGGGCCGCGCGACGCGGCTCAGCCAAACGCTCGCGGCGCATCCGGGCGGCGCGCCGCAGGACAGCGTTGAAACGCTCGCGGCGCATCAGCGCACGCTGTGGGTCGCGGCGCCGCGCCTCGCCGCCGCGCGGCTGATCTATCCAGGCGCGGCTGAGGCGCCGCCGCTTGAGCTGCCTCCCCGGCTCACTCAGAGGGCCGAGGAGAGCGCTGAGGCTGCTCTGGTGGAGCTCGTCCGTGGTCAGCTTGAGTGCCGTGGTCCGCTCGCCGTGAGCGAGCTCGCGGCCTGCGCTGGGCTCGCTGAGGGGGCAGCTCGAGAGGCGCTCATGGCGCTCGAGATCGAGGGCTTCGTGCTGCGCGGTCATGTCCGTAAGGAAAATATCGCGGCGGGCGCTGAGGAGTGGTGCGAGCGCGGGCTCTTGGCGCGCGTCCACCGCTACACCTTGACGCGGCTGCGCGGCGAGATCGCGCCGGTGACTCAGGTGGAGTACGTGCGCTTCCTGTGCGAGTGGCAGCGCATAACGCCCGAGTCCATGGGCAGTGGTCCTGACGCATTGCGCGCGGTGCTGGCCCAGCTCGAGGGCTTCGAGGCGCCAGCCGCGGCGTGGGAGGAGGAGATCCTCCCGGCGCGGGTCGCGGGGTATCAGTCGGCCTGGCTCGACGCCCTGTGCCTCACGGGGGAAATAGCCTGGCTCCGGCGCTCGCCACCGGCTCACGCGGCGGGCGCCCGGCCTCAGGCGGCGCCGGTGCGGAGCACGCCGGTCGCGCTCGTGCGCCGCGCGCACGTGGACGCGTGGCGAGCGCCCAGCGCCTGCGAGGAGCCACGCCAGCGGGTGAAGGCGCGCGCGCGAGTGAAGGAGGTGGCGGCCGCGGAGCAGGTGGCGGCCGAGCGTGCCCAGCTCAGCGCCGAGGCAGCAGCGGTGCGGGGCGCGCTTGAGGCGCGCGGCGCGTCCTTCGTCAGCGAGCTCCTGCTCGCTTCAGGGTTGCTCGAGGTGCAGCTCGAGCGCGCGCTGGGGGAGCTGGTGGCGCTCGGGCTCGCCACGAGTGACAGCTTCGCGGGGCTGCGCGCGCTGCTCGTCCCAAGCAAGGAGCGCCTCCGTGGCGGGCGGCCGCGTCGCGCGTCGAGCGTGGCGCTCAGTTTGTCGTCAGGGGGGCGTTTCAGTCTCTTGGCGCCAGCGGAGTCGCTGACAGACAACGCGGAGGCGCGCGAGGCCGCGACCGAGCACGTGGCGCGGGTGCTGCTCGCGCGCTGGGGCGTGGTGTTTCGGCGCGTGGTGGAGCGGGAGCCGGGGCTGCCGGCTTGGCGCGAGCTGGTGAGGGTCTACCGCCGCTTGGAGGCGCGCGGGGAGCTCCGCGGCGGGCGCTTCGTCGCTGGTTTCACTGGGGAGCAGTACGCGAGCCCTGAGGCGGTCTCGGCGCTGCGCGCCGCTCGGCGCCGCGCGGAGGCGCCGCTCGTCACGGTGTGCGCCGCGGATCCGCTGAACCTCACCGGGGTGGTGCTGGCAGGCGAGCGGGTGCCGGCGCTCACCAGCAACCGACTGTGCCTGGTGGGCGGCGCCGTGGTCGGCAGTAAGGTGGGGCGGCACATCCAGGTGGAGCCGAGCGGCGCTGAAGCGGTGACGGTGCGCGCTCAGCTGACGCGGCTCGGCGCCGCCCGCCGCGCCCAGAGCCCTGCGCTGCACCTCAGATCAGTCGCTAGAGCACCGCACGCGGAATAGTCCGTTTGACTGACTAAACGGCGGGCACCGTCGGCGCGGCGCTCGCCCTCCCAACCCCCAAAAAACCAAGAAATCACGCTGCCCGCTGCGTGGGTGGCGACGTGTTCACCAGCGGCCATGCTCCCAGGGCCACCAGGTGAGCTTCACTGACGAACTGGGACGGCCAACGCTCCGAAGCCCGATAGGTGCCGCGTGGGCGCGGTGAGCCGGGAGCGTGGGCCGCGGCGGCCAGCTCACTCAGCGCGATGCTTGATCTCGGGGGCGGCCTGGAAGAAGCGGTTCTTGTCGGGGTTGTTGTACGCCTGGTAGTCGATGAGCCACGGCGTGATCTCGCTGCTGCCGTCCTTCACCCGCAGCGTCATCGCCTTGGGGGTCACTGAGCGGTAGCTGCTGTCGGGCGGCAGGTCGTGGTTGTCGTGGCCCCCGGCGGAGAACAGCGAGATGAGCAGCTGGTTCTCGTCGTCGTAGATGCGGCGCAGGCCCTCGTCGAACTTCTCGTGGCCACGCACCAGGGTGTGGCAGCCCAGGCGCTGGAGGAAGGCTTGGCTCTGGAGCCGCCCGAAGGGGAAGCGCGCCGACTGCTCTTGGAGTGAGGCGGGGATGACGTCCGCGCTCGAAGGATCGCTCCACATCATCTGGAAGCGGATGTCCCAGTCGTTCAGGCTCGCGAGATCCTTGTACCGCTCCTTCAGCAGCAGATCGCGCGGGATCCCTCCGTGGACGAACAAGAAGCGGTCGAACAAGAGGATGTTCGGGATGCTGTCGAACAGCTTCATGTAGTGTTGAAACACCTCTGAGGGGAGGTGCGGCTTCAAGGTGTTGATGGCCTCCGCCGGCTTCACCCCGCCGTACACCTTGCCCTGGTGCTCGAAGTAGTACTCGTGGTTGCCGCGCAGCATGTAGACGTGCTCCGGCGCGGTGTTGAACACCTGCATCACCGAGCGCAGCACGCCTTGATAGCTGAACATGCCGCGATCGATATAGTCACCTAATAGGACTAAAATCGGGTAGGGGTGGTTCGCTGGATCCGCGCGGTAACGCCCGACCTTGTTGAAGAAGTCAGACTGCATCAGCACGGCCTTCAGGCAGCTGTAACAGCCGTGAAGGTCGCCCACCACGGTGAGCTCGTACTCCACCCCAGGCTTGGCTGGGTGGACGTAGACATAGCCGTCCAAGAACGGGTCCTGCCCCGTGAACTCCTTCACGCTGGCGTGCCCCTCGAGCTTGCCGGCGCCGCCCTGGCGTTGCCCTTCAAACAGCCCAATCACACGGTCCAGCAGCTCACGATCGGCGGTGATTTGCCGAGCCAGCTTGTCTTGCTCCTTGCTGTAGTGGTGCTCGAACTGGTCGAAGAAGGGGTGGTTCTCCTGAGCCGGCGTCGGCTTGGTGGTCTCGCCGATCTCGACGGGGGAGCGTGCGTCCTCGTCGAGCAGCTCCACCTCAAGATCTTCCTCCAGCAGCTGGGCCAGCTCCCCGCGAAACTTCACCTCCGCCGGGTGCACCTCGCCGTCGGCTTGAATGAGCTCGTCGATGGTGTCCATCAGCTGCTCTTGGTTCTGCTCGTCGAAGGACTTGAAGATCTCGAAGCAGCGCAGCTTCAGCTTGGAGTGGACGAACTGGTTTTGCTTCTCACCGTCGGCGACGGCCTCGGTGAACAGATCTTTCACCTGGTGGTCTACCCCCTCGAACACCTCGTGGAAGTGCTTGGTGTACTTGCCGATCAGCTCCGCGCGAAGCTTCGGATCCCCTGCGTCGATGGCGCCGTCGACGCGGTGGACGACCAAGCGCTGGATGTAGTCCTTGACGAAGGACTTCTCGGAGCTGTCAAAGTCACCGTCGATGTAGCCGAACGTCGTGAGGTAGAAGATCACGGCGCGCATCTGGCGCTCGGCGGTGGGCCCGTCTTGGCTGAAGGTGAGCATGCCGGCCCAGGATAGGGAAAAACGCGCCGCGGTTCAGCAACCTTCGCTCAGCAGCCGCTGACAGGTGACGGAAGGGGGCTCCGCGCACAGGGCGGTTCACATTGGGGCGCCCGCCGACTAGAGTTCGGTGCCGAATGAAGCGGCAGGTCTCCCATGCCCGGAGCTGGGTGCTCCAGATCGCGATGCTCGGCGGCGCGGCCATGCTGGGCTTCTGGGTGCTGTACGCGCTCGACGTCGCCCGGGTGGGGCGTGACAGCGCGCTCAGCAACTACTTAAGCTACGACGCCGGGAGCATCACGGACGCCGTCTCCTCCCTGGCCGGGATGATGCTGGCGGTGTTCGGCATCGTCATCACCGTCGTCTCCATCATCGTGCAGCTCTCGTCCGAGCGCTACACCGGCGTCGCGCGGATGTTCCTCCGCGACCGCGTGAACCTGGCGGTGATGGCCTACTACCTGGTGGCCTGCGTGTGCGGCGTCGCGCTCAGCGTCACGCTCCAGGAAGATTTCGTCCCCACCTACTCGCTCAGCATGATGCTGGTGGTCACGGCGCTCGGCCTGGTGCTGATGGCGCCCTACTTCAGCTACGTGTTCTGGTTCCTTGAGCCGATGAACATCATCGAGCGGATCCGGCGGGACGCCGTGCAGGGCATCGTGCGGGGGAGCGCGGCGGGTGTGGTTGAGGACTCCGCCGCGGCGCAGGTGTCCGCGCTCACCGCGATGGAAGAGCTCACAGATTTGACGAGCAACTCCATCAGCGGGAAGGACAAAATCATCGCCAGCGGCGCGGTGGACGCCATCCGCGATTTCACGCTGGAGTACCTGAGCGCCAAGCCGAAGGC
Organism: uncultured Polyangiaceae bacterium; assembly: GCA_964415255.1. Classification (GTDB taxonomy): domain Bacteria; phylum Myxococcota_A; class Polyangia; order Polyangiales; family Polyangiaceae; genus JAHBVY01. The sequence continues at coordinate 28,027 of CAYQAC010000029.1, forward strand.
CGCGCCCGTCTGGTTCAAGATTGGCCACGGCATCCGCGAGAACCCCGACTTCGTCGCGATGGATCCTGAGAGCCTCGCGGACCTAGAGCAGCGCCGCACCTGGGTCGAGTGGAAGGCGATGCGCCAGTACCTCGGGATCTACAACGAGGCGCTCGGCTCGATGCGCGACATCAACTACCTGATCGCCATCGACACCCGTTACCTCGGGGAAGCGGCCGGGGAGGCGAAGGACGACGAGCTCATCACGCTGGTGTTTCGTTACATGAACTCCTACCTGCGCGCGACGCTCAACGCGCGCGACGTGCGCACCGCCTACAACGTGCTGAACCAGTACCGCCTGCTGCTCGAGGCCTTGGTCACCCAGGGCAACGGTGAGCAGGCGCTCGCGGGGGTGAAGCACATGAACTACTACGGGCACGTGAGCTACGACATGTCGCTCCCCTTCGTCACGGAGACGGTGGCTTATGACGTGTCCGCGCTGATCCAGCACGCGAGCGGCGCGGCCTGCCCGGAGGAGGGCGCGATGCTCGCTGAGTTCCTGGAGCTCGATCGCCCGCTCCGGATGCGCTCTCAGGAGAAGGCGCTGCTCGGCGTGCGCAAGGCGCAGGTGAAGCTCGCCGCCTACTACCTGGATCATGGCGCTGAGGAGCAGGCGCGCACCATCGCCGACGACATGAGCGAGGAGCCGCCGGAGCGCCTCAAGACGATCCGCGCGCAGCTCGAGGGCGTCACCACCAAGGACTTCTGGGAGATCATCGATCGCGGCCGCAACTTTGAGTACATGCCGGAGTCGCAGCGCAGCCAGATGGTCAGATTTTTTGATTGGTTGGGGTTTGGCAAGGCACCTGACGACGCCGCCCCAGGCGACGCGCAGGGTCAGGCCTAGGCTCGCGTGGTGGCGACTAGAGCGCCGCTCTAGCGTCTCGTGGCGCCGCTCACAGCGGCAGCAGCTCAAGGCCGAGCGCGCGCTCAAGCAGCCACAAGAGGCCAATCGAGCCGACGATCGCCGTCGTGGTCAGCACCCAGGCGCGCCGCCGCCCCTCGCGGAGCTCGAACCAGCGCAGGAACGGGTACATCGGCGCGACCAGCGCCAGCTGCCCCAGCTCCACCCCGACGTTGAAGCCGAGCAGCGCGCGCCACAGGCCCTGCTCGGGCAGGCCCAGATCCCCCAGCACGCTGGCGAAGCCAAAGCCGTGGATCAGCCCGAAGCCGAAGGCGATGCTCGTGCGGTGCGCGGCGCGCGGGGCACCCTTCGTGTCCACTCCGGAGGGCGAATCCAGGCGCGGCCCCGCGAGCGCTCGGTAGTTATCGTAAGCCACGTAGACGATACTCAGGGCGATGAGCGACTCCACCAGGCGTGAAGAGACGCTGACGGCCTGGGTGGCGCCGAGCGCCAGGGTGATGCTGTGCGCCAAGGTGAAGGCGCTGATCACCTTCACCAGCTGCCGCAGCGTGGGCACGCCGATCATCAGCGCCAGCACGAACAAGATGTGATCCAGGCCGATCAAGATGTGCCTGACGCCCTCTTGAATCCACCCGACAACGGAGAGCGGTGCCTCGGCGCGCGGCGGCGCGCTCTCGTCGCTCGCGCCGAGCGGCTTCCCGCTGTGGGCGAGGCCGCCTGGCTCCTCCGGCGCCGCTCTGGCGTCCACCTCGAACACGGGCGAGGCCGGGATGAAGACGGTGTAAACTGGGGTCTTCCCGAGCACGAAGCGCGTCACCACCCGGTGCCCGCCCGCGTCCTCCATCAACAGACGGTTCTCTACCCTGATGAGGCCGAGCGGTCGCTCACAGCGGTACACTCGGTGCAGCAGCAGCCTCCGCGGCGCCGCGAGCTCGGCGCGCGGCGCCTCCGCGGCGCAAGGCTTACCCGCCTGCTGGAAGCTGAGCTTACCGTCTACGTAGCTGACGAGTTGCTCCACCTGCTCGCTGAGCTCGCGCGCACTGAGCTCCCCGTCGCGGTCGCGATCCAAGGGTGTTACGTCGAGCAGCGTCTTGACGTCGAGGTCGAGCAGGGTGTCGATGCGCGCTTGCCCCACGTCGACGCTGAGCGCGCTCGCGGAGAAGGCGTGCGCGGCGGCTGGCAGGCCAAACAGCCAGACGCACAGCCACGCGGTGAACAGGGAGAGCCAGCGCATGGCGTGCGGGGCTCAGGCGAGGCCGAGCGCTGCGGGGCTGAGCTCGTGGTACCCGGCGACGATGGCGGTGGCGCGCTCAAAGTCAGCGCGGCTGACTTGAGCGTCGGGCAGGGCGATCACCTGCATCTCGGCGGCGAGCGCCGCCTCCACGCCGGCGGGGGAGTCCTCTAGCACCACGCAGTCTTCAGGCGCCGCGCCGAGCCGTGCCGCGGCGAGCAGGAAGATATCCGGGTGCGGCTTCAGCCGGGTGAGCTCGGGGTCGTCGCCGGTGACCAGGTGCTTGAAGTGAGCGAACCACGGGTGACGCGGCAGCTTGATTTCGGTGAGCGAGCGCTCACAGCTGGTGGCGACGGCCATCGGCACATGAAGTTCGTGGAGCTGCCTGACGAAGGCGCCCGCGCCGGGGATCTCCTCCACCTGGGGGAACAGCTGCTCCAGGTGCGGGCGCCGCCGCCGCAGGAACTCAGCGCCGTCGAACGGCAGCCCCAGCGTCTTCACCAGGAGGCTCGCGCCTTCACGGCTGTCGCGCCCCATCATGGGGAGCTTCAAGTCCCAGCCAAACTGGTGCCCAAACTCACCAATGATGCGCTGAGTGGCCTCCGTGAAGAGGGACTCCGAGTCCAAGAGCACGCCGTCAAGATCGAACAGCACGTAGCGCGCGGGGCGATGTAAGAGCACGCGGCACCCTACCATAGGGAGGCGGCCCAGCGCGCTCCGGCGCTTGGCGGCGCCGCTCCGTGGTAGGCGCCGCTCCGTGGTAGGCGCCGCTCCGTGGTAGGCGCCGCTCAGGGGCGCAAACTGGCAGGCGCCGTCTAACGGCAGGTGGCGCGCGGCTCGGGGATCTGCGCTGTGGGCTCAGACAGCTCGCAGCGCGAGTAGCCGAAGTCCAGGCAGCTCAGCGGGACCTTCACGCCGCCGTAACAGAAGTTCAACGTGGCGCCGTCGCAGCTCTCTTCGCAGGCCTCCTCCTGCTCCAGGGTGCAGCCAGGCGCCACGCAGCGGGCCTCTTCGCCATCGGTCGCGCAGCTGAGGCCCACGCTGCCGCAGTCGAAGACCAAGAGCGAGCCGTCCGTACACTGCCGGGCGGTGTTGCCATCGCAGCTGCTGCTGTTGGCTCCGCAAGGTGCGGTGTCGTGGTAGCACGCGGGGAGGCCGCTCGGCGGCGTCTGGCAGGTGGCGGTGAGGGTCTGGCAAGAGAGGCCGATCCCCTGCCCACTGTAGCAGGTGTAAAACCAGTCCCCTTCGCAGCCAACCCAGCCCTCCTGGAGGCTGCAGTCCGTGACCTTGCAGCCCACGGCGTTGGCCACGCCCCCCGCGCGGTCGTACACCGTGCAGGTGCCGCCGAGCTTGCGGCAGTTGACGAACCTGCCAGCCGTGCAGTCGTAAGCGACGTTGCTCTCTGCGTCGCAGCGCACCGGCTCCTGACCATCACACTGGGCATCTGTCGTGAAGCCGGTGCCTTGGCACACCTCGATGCCGCGGCAGTCTGTCGCGGCCAAGGTGCAGGCGGCCCCAGGGAACGCCGTCTGATAATTCAGCGAGACGCAGGTGCTCATGGAGGCAGTGCTGCCACCAGGCGTGCAAGCCGTGCGCAGCAAGCAGGTGCGGATGATCTCCTGGTTCGGCTGCGGCACGCGATCGCAGTTCGGCTCCGCGCCGCCGGTCCCCGCCGCGCCGCCCACGCCGGCGCTGCCACCGCTCGCCCCGCTGCCGCCGCTCGCCCCGCTACCGCCGCTCGCCCCGCTACCGCCGCTCGCCTCGTACTCATTCAGTCCGAGCAGCTGACCACAGCCCAGGCTGAGGCCCAGCGTCAGCCCCAGGGTGAAGAGCCCTGCCGTCCGCGCAGAGCGCTTGGGCAGCCCGCCGCGCTCAGCACAGCCTGTGCGCTCAGCAGCGCCCGCGCTGATAGACAAGTTAGCTGACTCATGCATCAGAACACCCCTCGCACGCCGAGTGAGCGCCCGCTGCTGTACACCTCGAACGGCGCCGGCCGAGGCGCCCGCGCACTGGAGGCGGAGCTAGGCGGCTGTTTCAGGAACAGGAAGTAGCTACCAACCCCCAAACCCAAAATCCCCACACCGAAACCGATGGTGGACCCTAGCGCCAGCGCGTTCGCTCGATCGAGATCGTCGCTCGCCCCTGGAGGACAGCGCCCGTTCGGGCAGCTGGTTTGCAGATCGCGCTCTTGGCTCATGGCCAGCACCCCGAGCACGCTGCCCGCTACCAGGCCCGCCGCGCCGATGCCGAGCGACACCCAGCCGAGCGTCTGGTCTGTGCTGTCCTCCTCAAGCAGTAAGGTGTTGGGCTCGTCTTCGAGGTCCACCAGCGGGCTGTCCTCTTCGAGCGGCTTCAAGGTGAGCTTGACGCTGACGCGGTCCCCCTCCAGCACGGCGACCGTCTCGCTGGCGGGGTGGCAGCCGGGCGCCTTGGCGATCACCTCGTGCTGGCCTGGGTTCAGGCTCACGGCGCCGCGCTCCTCCGTCGGGATTGTCCGGCCACCCACGCTCACGGAGACGGCCGCGCCAGCGGGCGCCACCAGCTGCACGTGGAGCCGCGCGACGCGAGGCAGGGTGGCTGACAAGAGCGCCTCCGCCTCCTCTTGCGCGGCGACGAATGGGCGCGAGGCGGTTGAGTCGAACTCGGCGTCCAGCGCGCGACCGAGGGTGGTGACGGCCTCCACCAGCTGACCCAGCTGGATCTGACAGCGCGCGAGCGGCAGGAGCAAGGTGGGCGCCGCGTAGATCTCGGAGGCGCGCGAGAGCAGCCGCACGGCCTCCGGGCAGCGACCCGCGGCCTCCAGCTTCACGCCCTCAAGGCCGAGGGTGCGCGCGGCGGCGAGCTCCGACTCCGTGGGGCTCGCTTGGGCGCTGGCGGCGGGCGACAGGGCCGCCAGGCAACTCATCAGGGAGGCTGACAGAGCAGCCCTGGCCAGGGCCGTCCTCAGGACGCCGGCATTCAAGATCCTGCGCTCACCTCGCTTCGTCGCCATCTGTGCCCGTAGCCTGATAGCGCAGACTGCTCCCCGTGGGGGATCAGAATCCGAGATCAGGCTCGTCGGTCTTCTTGGTGAACCCCTTCCAGTTCGCGGGGACGCCCGGCTTATGGCTGCCTGCGTCTGGGGGGGTGGCGCCCGCGTCGGGGACAGGCAGCGAGATTTCTACAGGGGCGAGGCCCACGCTCGCCGCAGGCTCGAGGGCCGAGCTGCCAGGCGCTTCGACCGGGGTCGCTTCAACCGCGGTGGCTTCAACCGCCTCGGCCTTGGGCGGATTGGCCTGCAGCAGCCACACCGCGCCGAACCCGACGCCGAGCGCCGCGACGGCGGCGAGAGAAATCTTGAGCAGGCTCGGGCGGCTGCGTGAGCTGGGCGCGACGTCCATCACGGCGGTGCCCCCGATGGTGGGGTGCCGCGGCGCGGTGGGGAGCGGGGGAGGTGCCGAGCGTGAGCCGCCGGGTGACGGCCCAGGCGGCGGTGGCACGGAGCCCATCAGCGTGGCGAGGCTGGCTGAGGCGCCGCCCGCCGCCAGGGTGTTCAGGTTGCCGAGCGTGGGCCCGAGGCCTGAGGCTTGGAGCAAGGCCTCCGCGGCCTCATCGGCGGTCTGGAAGCGCTCCTCGGGGTCACGGCCGCAGCAGCGGTAGAACCACTCATCCAGCGCGTTCGGGAGCCACCCCGCGGCGCCGGTGACGGATGGTAAGTCCTTCGTACAAATCGAGAGCAGCAGATCACCGAAGGCCTCACCCTCGTACGCCACCTTCCCGGTGAGCATGTTGTACGTCACCATGCCGAGCGAGTAGATGTCCGAGCGGGCGTCCACGGACTTGAGCCCACGCACCTGCTCCGGGCTCATGAACTGCGGCGTGCCGAGCACCGTGCCGGTGCGCGTGGTGGAGGTGTTTGGGTTTAAGTCCGACACCTTCGCGATGCCAAAGTCGAGCACCTTCGCGACCTCACCCGCCTCGTCATCGCTGTAGGCGATGAAGATGTTCGCTGGCTTGAGATCGCGGTGAACGATGCCCTGCTGGTGCGCCAGGCTCAGGCCGCGCGCCACCTGAGCGGTGATGCGCACCACGTCAGAGAGCGGCAGCGGGCCGTGCTCCAGGCGCCGCTCAAGCGTCTCCCCGCTGAGCATCTCCATCGCGAGGTAGAGCAGGCCGTCTTCTGTCTCCCCGCTGTCGAACACCTGCACCACGAAGCGCGAGCGCAGCCGCGCCGCCGCGGTGGCTTCCACACGGAAACGGTGGCGCGCCTCGCGCGACTGGGCGTACTCCTTGGCGATCAGCTTGACCGCCACGGTTTGATCCAGCGCGCTGTGGTAGGCCGACCACACCGTGCCCATGGCGCCGATGCCGAGCACCTGCCCGAGCTTGTACTTGCCTGAGATCAGCTCTCCGCTCACGCCAGAGATCTCGGGCGTGTCAGGGCGGGTCTTGTCTTCTGTAGTCAGGCTGCTCACTGGCAGGTTCACGATGATCGCAGAGCGATCGCTTACGACCAAGTAAGAATCGGGCGCCGCTTGGCGGGCGTCTCCTTGGCAGAGGCGCTTGCTTGGTGACGCTGCCGCTCGGGTGATGGGCCCGCGTCGCGATGGACCTCCCCCGGCGTCCGGTGGTCAGAACCACATCGCGTGAGCGACCACAAGTTTCCTTGGTAGGCCCGGTGGCCGACCTGGTACCAAATATAAAACATCAATGATTACAGTTGGTTACAAGACTGCCTCCGGTGGCGTTCAGGTGCGAGCTGTCACCACATGGTCCCCCTGCGCGCGCTCGGCGCCCACTCAGCACCCATGGCCTCCCGGCCCCTCGCTCAGGACTCCTCGCCGATTTGAGGCCGCGCCGCCCCACGCGCTGCTGGGCCGCGCTGCTGGTAGCGCTCCCCGCGCAGCCGCTTCATCGCCATGGTGGAGCGCCACATCAGGTAGTGCTTGGTGTTCTCGATCGCGTGCTCCGGGTTGAGGAAGGGGCTGTCTAGGCCGCCCAGCTCCACCAGCGCGAGCACCTGCTCAGCGACGCTCACCGGGCAACCCTCGAAGCGCACGTAAGGGTCCTTGCGCGTCTTGCGCAGCTTGCTCATCACGCTGAGGCTCTTGGCGTAGATGTCGTCGGCGGTGGCGGTGTACGGATCCTTCGTGCTGCGGTCCTGGTACTTGCTCCGCAGCTGTACCAGCTGACCCTGGAGCTCGCCCTTCCACGTGGCGCAGTCGCCCATGAAGACCACCTTCTCGCCAGGCCCCGCGGGGATGGGCCCCTCATACGCGCCGAACACGATGTGGAGCCGCGGCATCTTCTCGTCGCAGCGCGCGTCGAACAGCCGAAGGATCTCGATCGCCTCCTCGATGGCGCCAGGGCAGCCGCCCCAGCAGTAGTCCGTGCGCTCAGAGTCTGGGGGCGGCCCCGCGTAGGCGCTGATGTGCGTGCCCTCGAAGTATTTTTCCACACGAATAAGGCCAGACTTGAAGCCCTCCCCGCGCGCCTTCGCCTGCTCCAGGCTCACGTCCCCTGTCACGCGGATCTGCGAGAGATCGAGCGGCCCGAAGCCTTGCTCCGCCGTCAGCTGGATGTGCGGCACCTCCGCGGGGTTCACGCCGATCAAGTGGCAGCACACCGCGTCGAACGCGACCTGGTTGTTGCCCATGATGATCAGGTTCAGATCGTAGGGCACCGGCGTCAGCATGCGGCCCTCGCCGGCGGTGATGGCGTCGATGGCGATGAACTGCGGCTGCACGATGAACTGCAGATCGCGGATCTTCTCGTTTAGCCGGTGGTCGTGATCAATCAGGCGATGACGATCATCCTGGATGCCGATGTAGGCCTTGATGGAGAAGGTCACCGTGGTCCACGGGTGCGCCTTGAACTTGGGGCAGTTGACGAAGAAGTCAGCTTGCGCGACGGGCCGCGGCGTGAAGAGGTAGTCACGTAGCCTGCCTTCATGGCTGAGCGGGATCTCCACCTGGGGCTCCTCCTCGAAGTGGTACTTCTTGAGGCCCAGGCGCTGGATCATCGGGTCGAAGTCGGCGCCCGCGAACGCCGCGCGGCTGGGGATGGTGATGCCGCAGCGCTCACCGATGGCCAGCTCGCTCACGCGCCCGTCGTCGCGGTCTTGTAGGGCGCGCATCACACCCTCGGCGAACTCGACCCGGGTGTGTGCGTTTTTGAACAGGGGACCTGACGCCACCAGGTTTGGCTTCATCAGGGTGCGCCCGAAGGGGCGAAGGCCCAGCTCCTCCAGCCCCTCGCGGACGATGACGCGGATCCGCTCCGGGTCGTAGCGATCGCAATGACGGATGATCACGGTCGGCTGCTGGGCGAGTGTCATGGGGGCCTCTCGGTGGAAGGTCAGGTACCTAGAGTAACTGGATCGCCGGCCGCGCGCTCGGATCCTGTGCGGGGGCCTCGCCGTGCTCCAGGAGGGTGAGGTGGCAGGCTCCTCGCGTTGCCTCGCGGGGTGGCAGCGAGGGTCGCTTGTGCGGCTCCTTCAGGGGGTTTTGGGGGTTGGGCACCTCACTGGGTGGCGCTGGGCGAGGCGCTCTGCGGGTGCGCTGGGCGGCGCTGGTTTCGTACGCCGGGCGGGTGCGCTGGGTGGCGCCGGGCAAGGCACTCGGCGGGTGCGCTGGGCGGCGCCGGGCAAGGCGCTCGGCGGGTGCGCTGGGTGGCGCTGGCCGCGCGCGGGGCGCGCGGCTACGCCTGGCAGATGCTGAGAGGCCATGGGCGGGACACGCCGCGCGTCACCTGGGCTCTACTCGTCAGCCTAACGTCAGTAGTCCTGACTTCTGCCTGCCACAACACAAGCCCCCCGGAGGACCGCCCACCGTCGTCGCCGCCAGCGGCTTCGGCGCCCCCGGCGTCACCGTCGCCTGACGCGAGCGCCGCAATGCTCGCCGCTCCCGCGCCGACCGAGGTGGTGGCGGGGGAGGGGGAGCTGCCGGTGGATTTCCCTGCGGCAATCCCGCTGGGTCAGGTGGGCGAGGCGGTGCTCGCGGCGCCGGAGCCTTGGGTCGCGCGGGCGCTCAGCGTGGGCGCCGAGGAGCAGATCGTCTCGCTGTTCTTGGCGCGGGTGGTGGCGCGGGGGCCTGGTCGCTCCCGGGTCGAGAGCCACACCGGCGCGAGCTGGACGCTCCCCAACGCGCTCATCGTGCCGCTCGGGGCCGCTCGGCGCGCCGAGCCCGGTCAGGTGGTGCTCACTCACGCGCCGCCCGAGGGGCGCTGGAGCCGCGCGGTGGTGGTGGGGGGCACCGAGGCAGGGCCCCGGGCGCTGCTGCTCGACGTGCCCCTCGCGGCGCCGGGCGGCGCGCCGGCCATCACGCTCCGCGCCAGGGAGTACCGGGTGCTGAGCGCGGCGTGGCAACCGGGGACCAGCGTCGCCTGTCGTCAGGGGACAGAGCTAAAACGCGCGGTGCCTGGCGAGGCGGGTGAAGCGCGAGGCGCGCAGGAGGCGAGCGGAGCGCCGAGCGGGGGCGCGGCCTCGACTTGGGTGCGCTATCGCCTGATCCGGGCGGAGGGCGAGGCGCTGCTCGGGCTGAGCTACGCGGGGGAGCTCACGCGGCTTCAGCGCGGTGAGTGTCAGGGGATCTCACCCGACAACGCGGTGAAGGTGGACGAGGCGCTGCTCGCACCGGAGCTCGGGGGTTACGTCCCAGTGCGCGTGGTGGAGCCGGACGGCGCGGCCCAGGGCGCGCCGGGGCGCGCCTTGGTGCGGCGCGCTTCGGCTCAGGCAGCGTTCTGGGTGCCGCGGCTCGATCTGCTGCGCGAGCCTTGAGCCGCCCAGTGACTGTGGGGACGCGCGGCGCCTGGCGTCGGGACCAACCCCCCCCAAAAAAACAAGGGCTGAGCCGCGATTGCGAGTCGATCAACGACGGTGGCTGAAACATCATTCCGTGGGGAAATGTTCGCGTGGCAGCCACGGCGGCGCGGTGAGGCGCCTGCGGCCGTCCTCGGTGCGTGCGCTGGCGGCGGCTAAATCCGCGTGATCCCACAGGCGACAGGTCACCGCCTTGTGCTGCTGATCGAGCGCCTCGCAGTAGTTGGTGTAGCTGCAGCGGCGCACCTCCGCGCCGCGCCCGAGGCGCACCTTCTTGAACCAGTCAGGGTCCGCCAGGCTCTGCCGCGCGGCGGCGACGATATCCGCCTGGCCCGCCGCTAAGATCGCCTCGGCCTGCGCCGGGCTGTGGATCCCGCCCGCCGTCACCACCGGGGTGCTGAAGCCCGCTTCGCGCAGCGCGCGCCGCAGCTCGCCGGAGTCCTTCAGGTTGCGCCCGAAGGGCCCTTGGGCGTCGGCGTAGACGCTGGGCATGCACTCGAAGCCGCTCTCGCCGGTGTACGGGTACACCGCGGCGCCCACCTTGGGCTGCTTGGCGTCCTCGAAGCGCCCGCCGCGGCTCAGCGAGAGGAAATCTAACCCGGCCTCCGCGAGTCGCTCGGCGAACCAGCGCGCGTCATTCACGCGGCTCCCGCCGCTGATGATTTCATCCGTTAAGATCCGCGCGCCGACTGCGATTTGACCTCGCGTGGCCTCGCGCGTCGCCGCCAGCACCTCGAGCGGCAGCCGCGCGCGACCCGTCAGGGAGCCGCCGTAACCATCGGCGCGCGTGTTGGTGGCGGACAAGAATGACGCCATCGTGTAAGCGTGGGCGAAGTGGAGCTCCACGCCGTCGAAGCCCGCCTCAAGCGCGCGCCGCGCGGCGCTGGCGAACAGCGGGGGTAAGTCGTGAGGCAGGCGCTGGATGTGCGGCAGGTGCACGTCCGTCACGCGCTCGCGGTAACCGAAGCGGTAGTCGGCTTGCTGCCGCGGCGTGAGGCAGGCGAGGAAGGCGGGCTCGGGGAGGGTGAGCAGCCAGGCCTTGAGCTCGTCTTCCGGGAGCTCGGCGCGCTCGCGGAGCGCGTGGTCCAGCGGCAAGAAGCGCTCCACGAAGGCCTGCCGGTCCACGCGCCGCCTCACGGCGAGGAAGTCGATCAGCTGGATGAAGAGCCGCGTTTTGCCGCCGCTCGCGCGCCGCACCGCCTCCACCACCCGCCTCAGACCCGGGATGAAGCGATCGGCGCCGATGCGCAAGAGCGGCCCGCTCGGCACATCGCGGATCCCGGTGGCCTCGATCACGATGGCGCCCGGCTCACCCTCCGCGAAGCGCGCGTACCAATCCACCACCGCGTCCGTCACCTCGCCGTCCGGCGTGGCGCGCCACGGCACCATCGCCGGCACCCAGGTGCGCTCCGTGAGCGTGACAGGCCCGACGGCGATCGGCTGAAACCACCGGAGCCGCTGCGCCTCCTCCGCGCTGGGCCAGGCCACCTCGGGGATCGCGTGCTTGGTGAACGGCTTCGGGCGCCACATGGTCTGCTTAGCTGCCTATTCGGAGGGGCTAGTCAGTTAAGCTGACGTGTAGGCCTGCGCCTTGAGCCACGCCCGCGCGATCACCAGGTGCTGCACCTCGCTGGCGCCTTCATAGATGCGCAGCGGGCGGATCGCGCGGTACAGCTGATCGACCTTGGCGTCGGCGAGCACGCCGCGCCCGCCGTGCACCTGCACCGCGTCGTCTATGATGCGCTGGGCCGCCTCCGTGGCGTACAGCTTGGCCATGGCGCACGGCAGGCTGACGCGCCCGCCGCTTGTGTCGCGCTCATACGCGGCGCGGTAGACGAGCAGGCGCGCGGCGGTGAGCTCGGTCACCATGCGCGCGAGCTTGGCCTGGATCAGCGGCAGCTCCGCGAGCGGCGCGCCGAACTGGCGCCTCCGCTGTGCCCAAGCGGTCGCCTCGTGGAGCGCCCGCGCGGCCATCCCCGCCGCCGCGGCGCCGACCGTGGTGCGAAGATCGTCGAGCGTCATCATCCCCAGCTTGAAGCCTTGGCCCTCCTCCCCGATGCGCGCGTCCTCCGTGAGCTCCACGTCATCGAAGCGGAGCGAGCCGAGCGGGTGCGGGCTCGAG
>CAYQAC010000029.1:40091-40950 GCA_964415255.1 uncultured Polyangiaceae bacterium
GTCGAACTTTCCTAAATCGCCGGTGTGGAACCACAGATTGCGGCACTTGGACAATGTCGTGACGGGGTCTCGATGGTACCCCTCGAAGATGACGCCCGGCGCGTTCCCCGCCACCACGAAGCAGCTGATGCCGCGGTGCCCTTCGCCGGTGCGCGCGAACACGGTGTAGTAGTCCGCGATCCCAGCGTTGCTGATCAGCGTTTTTTGGCCGCTCAGGCGGTACCCGTTCGTGGTGCGGGTGGCGGTGGTGGTGAGGCTCGCCACGTCGCTGCCGGCCTCTGGCTCCGTCATCGCAAAACCGAAGATCAGCTCGCCGCGCGCGGCGGGCGCCACGTATCGGTCGCGCTGCTCGGCCGTGCCGGCGCGCGCGATGGGCGTGGTGCCGAGGCACTGGAGCGCGAACAGGTCGTCTACCAGCGGGCTCTCGCCGGCTAGCCCCTCACGCACCAAGCACAGCGCGCGGAGATCGAGCGGCTCCGCGTGACGGATCAGCCCCGCGGTACCGAGGGCCTGGACGAGGGAGCGCGCGGCGCCGCGCGCCTCGGCGTCGTCCTTCGGCGCGGGGCGCGTCGCGAGCTGGGCAGTGAACGCTGCCACCTGAGCTGCGATGGCTTCGTGCGCTGGGGTGAGCAGCGGGCGGATCAGTGATAGGTCAGTCATGCTGCCTTTAGGCGAAGCGCGCCGGGCGCTTCTCGGTGAACGCGTGGTAAGCCTCGCTGAAGTCCGAGTGCTGCATGCACACCGCCTGCGCCTCCGCCTCCACCGCGAGCGCACCCGTCAAGTCCATGTCCGCCTCGCGCTCCAGCAGGCGCTTGGTCATCCCGAGCCCGAAGCGAGGCCCGCGCGCGAGCTTCGCGGC
>CAYQAC010000030.1:0-18050 GCA_964415255.1 uncultured Polyangiaceae bacterium
CTTCAAGGCCGCCCGAAGACGCCCATGAGGCCTGGGACCGTGACAAGAGTGACGCCCGGCACATGAACAGCGCCTCTCAAAGACCACGTCACACACCGGTAGGGAGTGAACCCCCAAAACCCAACGCGCGCTATCCACGAGCGCTCTCCAAGACACTCAGTGAATCGAGTTCCGCGCTGCTTGTCGCCTTGGCGTCAGCTCCGCGACTGCGACTGCCGAACGCACACGCGACAACCAAGCGCCCTGAAACCGGGGCGCTCTCAGCTGCGCTGCTCGTCAGCTGCGCCGCTCGATGGTGATGCCGAGCGCGTAGTTGCACAGCTCGTCGGCCAGCATCTGCGCGCTGTGCTCACTGGTGCTGGTCACCCGCACCACGTAGGCATCCGCCTGACGCGAGAGCTCGAACTGGCCGAACTCCCCGTAGAGCTTCACCGCCTCGTCGATGGCCTCACCCACGTAGAGCTCTGGATCGAACTGGAGCTCGATGGATTCGTCAGCCTCACTCACGAGCGCGCTCCCCTCGCTGCGCCGCGACTGCTCGCTGCGCCGCGACTGCTCGCTGCACCGTGCTCCCTCGCTACCACCCGCTCAGCCGCCTGGCTCACGGCTTGGGCTCCTCTCCTCCGGGGCTCCCCTGAGGGTCGAATGGCGTCGCCTTGCTGACCTTCTTGTACTTGTCCTCCCAGCTCATGGCGATGCCGAGCGGGTCCTCGAAGGCAGACTCGTCGTCGATGCTCATGTCGAGCAAGTCATCCAACCCTGGTGGGCCAGCGGCACCCGCGAGTGCCTGCGTGGTCACCTGCTCAATCAGCTCCCGATTCTCGTCGGTGATGAGCCGCCGCCAGGCCTGACCCAAGATCTCATTTTCGAACTCACCCACCAGCGCGTCAAGTGAGCGCTCCGTCCCTGGCTTCAGCTTCAGCCTCACCACGAAGCGCTCCCCCTCACGCTCAAGCTTGACGTAGCAGCGATCGATGAAGATGTACGCTGCGCCGTACACCGCGTCCTTAGGGTACAGCGTCTCGTCGAACGCGATGGTCACCGCCCCATCCGCCGCCCTCACCTCATGGTCGCTCATGAGAACTCTCTCCCGTGGAAGTAGCTTGGAGTCAAGGCCCGACGCCTGCGCGCCCTTCAGCTCATGGTGAGGGGTGCGGCGAATCCGCGCAGGGCCACTGACCAGCGCTCGACGTGTGTCACCCGAGCCCGGCGCGCCCTCGACCGAGCGCGCCACAGGCCCAGGCGAGACTCACTGCGTGAAGTTCACCGAGAACTGCTCACACTCGGGGTTCGAACCGCTACCAGGGATCAAGGCACGACGGATGCGAACGATGAGGGAGCCGCCTGGGTTCGAGTTGTCCGTGCAGTTGCCCGAACCACCGCAGAGGATGGTGGAGCCCGACTTCAAGCGTGAGGCCGCGTAGTTCGCCGCCCACTCCGTCACGTTGGTGGCCGTGACGTTCGGCCCACTCCCACCCGCGATGGGGCAGGTCGCGCTCGTGGAGCAGTTCGTCAGGATGTCCATGCGATACCCGCGGGCGACCGACGCCGCGCTCAGCACGATGCGCGGGTTCCACGACTGGTTCGTGTTGGGGTTCGGCTTGTTCAAAGTGGCCCTGAAGTACGACTCGCCGTTCAGCGTCATGATCGTGCCGTTGACAGTGCCGCTCAACGTCGTCGGGGCGGCGCAGGTGTTCACGTAGGTGGTGGTGCACACCTGGGCCTCGCACCCGTCGCAGATGTCGCCATTGGCGTCCACACGACCCGGAGGGCAGCTACCCTGACTGAACTCACAGCTCCCCGAACTGCACGTGAAGACCGGCGGGTTGGGGATCTGCTGCCCGGCACCGAGGCGACCCCAGTCCTGACAATTGCGGGTGCAGAGCGCCAGCGCGTTGCCGTTGTCGACCGCGCCGTTGCAGTCGTTGTCGAGGCCATCGCAGCGCTCGTCAATGGGGGTATGAAGCGGGTTACACTGCAAGGCGCCACCTGCGCACGCTTGAGTACCGAGCGCACACTGCCCCTGCGCGCCGCCGCCCACAGTGCAGGCTAGGCCAACCCCTGGCAACTGCTGACCGCTCGGCGGGTTGTCTGTGTTCCCGTCACAGTCGTTGTCGAGGCCGTCGCACACCTCAGAGGTGGGGAACACCTGCTGAAGACACGCGATCTGTCCGGCCTCGCAGCGGGTTAGGCCCTGGCGGCACACCCCAAGCTCGGAGGCCACCGTGCACCCACTACCACCGCCTGGATCGCCCTCATCGATGTCGCCATCGCAGTCGTCATCCAGCTGGTTGCACTGCTCGGGCAGCGTCCCGGGCTGCACCGTGGGCAAGCACACCACGGTTCCGGCTGAAGTATCGCACTGGGTGACGCCCACAGAGCACACCCCCATCAGCCCCGTGGGGCACGCCTGACCACCCTCTGGGTTGCCCTCATCGACCTGACCATCGCAGTCGTTGTCGAGGCCATCACAGACCTCAGCGGTCGGCCCCGTGTCGGGCTCACAGCGCAGCTGCGCCAAACGGCAGTTCAAGGTGCCCTTCGCGCACTCGCCGGCTTCACCAGGCACCGTGCAAGGCCCGCCACCGCCGGGGTTACCCTCATCGACCTGGCCGTCGCCGTTGTCATCAAGGCCGTTACAGATCTCTGGGGTGCCGCTCGTGCCACCTGAGCCCGCTGAACCCGCCGCGCCGGCGGACCCCGCCGAACCACCGGCACCAGCGAACGAACCGCCCGAGCCTGCCGAACCACCGGCGCCTGCGAATGATCCACCGGAACCAGCTGAGCCGCCCACCGAGCCACCCGCGCCTCCGAACGAGCCGCCAGAACCGGCGGACCCACCCGAGCCAGCGAACGAGCCGCCTGAGCCTGCCGCCCCAGCCGTCGCTCCGTTGCCCCCTGAGCCACCCTTGCCGCCCGACCCTGTTTCGGCCTCACCGCCAGACGCACAGCCCGCGAGGGCAGCGAGCCCGAACGCCAATGACGTGGACACTACGATGCGACGACCTGTGCTGATTCGACGAGTCATATTTCACCTCTAAACAAGGCCACCCATCAGGGAGCCACACTGCTTTTCCGCAGGGATACTGCCTACCGCAGGGCACTCCCCCCAACAGGGACCTCAAGCACCCGCTTGGAGGCGGGTAGTGACGACGCCGAGCGCTCTCTGCTCGGCTCAAAATCTGCCTGGGACGCTAGCCCCTTCACCCCGACCACGTTTGGCACCACCCGCGCTGCCCAAAGCGCATGCGCTGCCAAACGTGGAGTCTGCTCCACCTCGAAGGTTAGCCCCACGCTGCGCGCGACCTCTGCTCCTAGCCGGAGCTGGCGGAGGAGCAACGCCCGCGGCGCGACCACACTAGGCACCACCTCATTTACGGCACCAGCGGGACCCGTGCCGCTCAAGAGCCCCTGAGCCTCAGCGACCCGAAGCTTCCTTACCCCCACCGCTGAGCACAAACGGACAAGCTCAGCCACGTGGCGGTAGTTGGAGCGCGTGAGGATGGACGTGACCACAACCTCCAGCCCCGCCGCGCGCGCCGCGCGCACCCCGAGCAAGGTGCGCCGGAAGCTGCCAGGCATTCCTGTGTGGAAATCGTGAATGGGCGCCGTGGAGCCATACACCGCCACCTCTAGCCCTCGCGCCGAGGCGCGCGCCAGCTGCTCCAGGGCGCCTGGGCCCAGGCGCTCAGCGCTGGTCGCCAGCGTCACCCGCAGACCCCGCTCCGACGCGAGCCGAACCCAGCGCAGCGCCTCCTCAAGCTCACACTCATCCAACCCGTCGAGCCCCAGCTCCGCCTCACCCGCCTCCAACAGAGCATCAAGCTCCGTGGCCGTCAGCACCCTGGCCGTCGGCACACTGGCCGTCAGCAGCATGGCGCGCACGGACGCCGACGCGGCGCTGGATTGCTCCAGGCTCGCGGCGGGGCCGGTGAGTTGGAACCAACGCACCTGATGCTCAGCCTTGCTCGGTCAGTTCGTGCAAGTAGCTGCGCGCCTGGCGCTGATGATTCTCTGACGAGACGAAGCGCCCGACGTCGACCATCTGCTCGTTGCCGCGGATGACCTCCGCGAGCGCCATCGCCGCCAGGCCCTGCTCTTCAGCGGTGGGCTTGGCGCCGTCCCCGTGGTTCATCACCATCACCTCGAAGTACTCGGTGACACCCGGGCTGTGGGGCGACGCTGACCTCCCCACCACATCGAGCTGGAACGCCCCGCTCTCGCCCGTGATGAGCACGCTCACGGCGCCGGCGTCCAGCGAGCGCACGCTCGCGATCTGCCAGCGACCGAGCTTGGCCCCCGACGCAAGCGGCGCTACGAGTTGGTCAGCCAGCGCGCGCTCCGCGCTGATGGCTGCTGCTCCGGTAGCTGCAGGTCCTGTGGCGCCAGCTGGCGCCGCTAGCTTCGCCCAGCTGGTCGCTAGAGCGGGCGAAGTGGAGCCCACGATCGCTGCTGAGGCAGCGACGCCCGCTCCGATCACACACGTTGCCTCGCGACGGCTGAGTTTCCCAGATTTCATATGGCAAGCCTCCGCTGCAATTGTCCTTTTTGTCGCGCCCCCCGTCAACGTCCTAGTTCGGCCAATCGGTCGCCCTTTCGGGAGCTGTTTTTGTAGCGCCTCTTCACCCTGGCTTGCCCTCAGGTGAGGCTTCATTTTCCACGCAAACGCCGTAGAAATCCTCCAACGCACTGCGGCATGCGCGTCGCCTGCGTCCTCGCCCCACCCTCACGAGCCAACGGCTCATGTCTCAAATGGAGGCGTCCTGCTGCAGCCGAGCTCAGACCTCGAACTGAAACCGCCCCTCGCTGAAGCGCACCTGGATCCGAGCCCCCGCTTGGAAGCGCCCGGAGAGGACGGCCTCAGCGAGCGGATCTTGGATTTCCCTGAGCACCGCGCGCTTCAAGGGGCGCGCGCCGAGCGCCGGCTCGTAGCCGAGCTCAACCAGGCGATCTTTCGCGGCGTCGTCGAGCTCCAAGGTGAGCCGGCGCTCGGCCAGCAGGCGCCCCAGGCGCCCGAGCTGGATGTCGATGATGCGCCGCAGGTGCTCCCGGAGCAGCGGGCGGAACACCACCACGTCATCAATCCGGTTCAAGAACTCCGGGCGGAAGAACTCGCCGAGCCGCGCGAGCAAGAGATCGCGCAGCGACTCACGCCCAGCGTCGCTCTCGAACAGTAGCGCGTCGCTCTCCAAGATCTGCTGCGAGCCGATGTTGCTCGTCAGGATGACGACCGTATTCGAGAAGTCAGCCAAGCGCCCGCGGCCATCCGTCAGGCGCCCATCGTCGAGCACCTGGAGCAGCAGGTTGAACACGTCGTGGTGCGCCTTCTCCACCTCGTCGAACAGCAGCACCGAGTACGGGCGGCGCCTCACTGATTCCGTAAGGAAACCTCCTTGCTCGCTGTCCGCGTAGCCGGGCGGCGCGCCGATCAGGCGCTGCGCCATGTGGCGCTCCGCGAACTCGCTCATGTCGAGGCGCGTGAGCGCCGCCTCGTCGTCGAACAAAAACTCCGCCAGCGCCTTAGCGAGCTCGGTCTTGCCCACGCCGCTCGGGCCGAGCATCAAGAAGGAGCCGATGGGCTTGCCAGGATCCCGCAGCCCCACGCGGCCGCGGCGCACCGCGCGCGCGACGGCGCGCACGGCGTCATCTTGGCCCACGATGCGCGCCTCGAGCCGCGCCTCCATCTTGAGCAGCTTCTCGGCCTCTTCCTCCAGCATCTTCGCCACCGGGATGCCGGTCCACTCAGCGAGCGTCCGCGCGACGCCAGCCTCTGTGAGGGGCTCGGTGGCGGACGAGGCCCCCAGCGCCCGCACCGCGGCCTCCGCCGCCTCGAGCCGCGCCTGGAGCGCTGGGATGGTCACGTGCTCGAGCTCCCCGAGGCGCGCGAACTGACGCTCCGCCTGGGCGGTCGCCTGCTCCCGCAGCGCCACCGCCAGCTCTTGGTCGATGGCGCGCACCGCCGCGACGGCGCCACGACGGCTCACCGCGCGGGAGGTGAGCTCGGCCACCTTGGGCGCGAGCTCAGCGCGCTCCTTCGTGAGCGCGCTGATCGCCTCGCGGCTCGCCGAGTCTTCGGCGCGGTCGAGGCCGCGCAGCTGCGCGTCGAGCGACTCCAGGCGCCGCAGCGCCTCGTCGGCGCCGCGCGGCAGGCCATCTTGCTCGACGCGGTAACTCGCCGCGGCTTCATCCAGCAGGTCGATGGCGCTGTCCGGCAGGAAGCGATCTTGGAGGTAGCGCTTGGCGAGCGACACCGCGGCCACGATGGCGCCCTCGCTGATCTGCACCGCGTGGTGCTCCTCGTACTTGATGGCGAGCCCCCGCAGCACCTCAATGCTCTGCGCAGCGCTTGGCTCAGCGACCTCAATGGGGGTGAACAGGCGCAGCACGGCGCTGTCCTTCTCGGCCAGCCGACGTTGCCCCTCAGGGGTGATGGTGGCGAGCATGCGGAGCTCTCCGCGCTCTACCGCCGCCGCTAAGAGCTCCCCAACCCCCGAGCCCCCTGCGCCCTGAGCGACCAACGCGTCCAAGTGCCGCACCACCAGCACGTTGTTGCCGCGCTCATCCTTTAAGGAGCCAATCAAGCGCCGCACGCGCTCCTCCAGCTCACCGCGGAGCCGCACACCGGCGGTGAGCTGCGAGGCGGACAGCTCCAGCAGCCGCACGTCAGCCAAGCTGGTGGGCACATCACCGCGACCAATGCGCGCCGCGAGCCCCCGCACCAAGGCGCTCTTGCCGGTGCCCGCCTCACCGAGCAACAGCGGGTGCTGCTTACCGCGCCGCTCAAGCACCGTGACCAGGCGCCGCAGCTCAGCGTCGCGCCCGATCATCGGATCGAGCTCCCCAGCCCGCGCGAGCGCCACCAGATCACGCGTGAAGGAGCCAGAGTCCGCGACCGGCTTAGGCGCTGGACGCGGCACGCTCTCAAGCGCGCTGGTGTGCGCCCTGAGGCTGCCAGGGCGGATCCCCACGGCGCCGAGCAGCTCACCCGCCGGGCCGCGGATCTCCTGGGCGATGGCGTTCAAGAGCTGCTCCACCCCCACCTCCGCCGCTTTGTCCCGCTGTCGCTCGCGCTCCGCGCGCTCGAGCAAATCAAGCAGTTTAGCTGACAAAAAGGCTGGTTCGGAACCCTGACGTTCTTCCCCCAGCGCGCGCTCCGCTTGCATCAGCAGCTCTCGCGGCTGCGCCCCTGCGCGACGGAACACCTCAGCCACGCCGGGGTCGCGATCCAGCGCGCGCACCAGGAGGTGCAGCGGGCTCACCTCCACGTGCTTGAGCTCATCGGCCAGCGCCTGCGCGCCCGCGACGAGCGCCTTGGCGTCAGGACGGTAGCGCTCGAGGCTGAGGGTGGCGGTGTCAGACATGACGCTGAAGCTACCTTGGACCGGGGCGCTTCTCCATCCCCCTCGCGTCGGCGCGCGGTGACCCATGTCGTGCTAGGAACCGGGCATGGCTGAGGTGCTGGTGTATCGAACCCGCTTCTGCCCTTACTGCGTCCGCGCGGTGAGGCTGCTTGAGCGGCGAGGGGTCGCGTTTCAAGAGATCGACGTGTCTGGCGATGAGCCGCGCCGCGCGTGGCTGCGGGAGACCACCGGCCAGCACACCGTCCCTCAAATCTTCATCAACGAGCGGCCCATCGGGGGCTTCACCGAGCTCGCGGCGCTCGAACGAAGCGGGGAGCTAGACCAGCTGCTGGCGGGCTAGCGTAGCGGCCGCTGCGCGGGCCCACACCCCGTGAAATTAGTGTAGATTCCCGCGGTTGTTTTTGAGCGAAGTCCCCAAGAGCTTGCTGCTCGCCTTCGCCATCCCGCTTGGGCTGGTGTTCGGCAGCTTCCTCAACGTGGTGATCTACCGCCTGCCCCGCGGCGAGAACATCGCCTACCCGGGCAGCGCCTGCCCCGGCTGCGGCGCGCCGATCGCGCCCTACCACAACATCCCCGTTCTCAGCTGGCTCCTCCTGCGAGGCAAGGCGAGCTGCTGCGGCGCGCGGATTGGAGCGCGGTACCCGCTGGTCGAGCTGCTCGGCGGGCTCGCCGCCTTCGCCATCGTGGAGGCGGTGCTGCCGCAGCTCGCAGATGACACCAGCATCCTGCGAGGCGTGCTCATCTTCGCGCTGCACCTCGCGCTCAGCCTCGGGCTGATCGCCGCGGCCTTCATCGACCTTGAGCACGTGTTCCTCCCCGACGAGATCACGCTGGGCGGAGCCGCGCTCGGGCTGCTCTCCACCTGGCCACGGGATGACGTCAGCTGGGCTGACTCACTGCTCGGCGCGGCGATCGGCTTCGCCATCATCTGGGTGCCCTTCGACTTGGTCTACCGGCGGCTCCGGGGGCGCCCTGGGATGGGGCTCGGAGACGCCAAGCTGCTGCTCCTGGCCGGCGCCTGGTTCGGCTGGCCAGGGGCGCTGTTCGTGCTGTTCGCGGGCGCCACCCAAGGCACCCTCGTCACCTTGGCGCTGCTCGTCAGCCAGGGGCAGCTGAAGGAGCCGCCCGCGCTGGCTGAGCAGCGCGCGGAGCTTCAGCGCGCCATCGACGAGGCGGAGGGCGAAGAGCGTGAGGCGCTGCTCCGAGAGCAAGCGGCGGACCCCTTGGCGCAGGAGGCAGAGGAGGGGCTCGGTCAGGCGCGGATCGCGTTTGGCCCGTTCTTGGTGCTGGCCTGCCTGGAGTATCAGCTGTTCGGCCCGTGGATCACCTCCACTTATCACGCCTGGATCCTGGGACTATGAGCCGAGTAGTCAGCTTCATGGTCTTCATGCTGGTCGTCGGCTGCGGCAGCGAGCTCCGGCGCGCGCAGGTTCAGAAGCACCCCGCCAGCGCGGAGACCCTGCCGGTCGACTTCCCTCCGCCCCCCGCCATGGTGGAGGAGCTCCCGAAGGACCCCGGTGAGCCTTGTGTCTGGGTCGACGGCCGCTGGGAGTACCTCAACCGCCGCTGGGAGTGGACCGGCGGCGCCTGGGTGAAGCCTAAGAGCGAGTGCTTCTACTCACCCCCCGTGATGTTCTGGGCCAGCCCCGAGCTGGGCGGGGATCTCCACCACCGCCCCGGCCGCTGGCACACGAGCAGCGGCGAGCCCTGCGACGAGCCCATCGCCTGCCGGCTACCGGACTGACGCGCACCCGCACATATCCCTACGGATATATTCTAGCGCTTCGCCTAGCGTTCGGGTTTGGGGGTTGGGCACCCCGCCTCAGCGCCCCGGGCCTTCGCCACCTCCGCGAAGGAGGGCACCCGAGCTCCACCGTACTGGCGGTACACGAGCACCCGGAGCACGTGCAGCGCTTCGTCTAAGTCCACCTGCTCTGGGTCAAGCTGCCACTGCAAGAACACCCCCTCCAAGATCGCCACGCAGAGCAGCGCGGAGCGCTCAAGCCGACGCACCGGCTCTGACGGCAACACGCGCGACAGCTCGTGCACCAGCGCGCCGCGGTAGGTGCGGTAGATCTGCTGGAGCCGCTCACGGACCCCAGCGCCAACATGAGCGCGCTCGACCGCCAGCTGCATGATCAGCCGCAGCTCGTCAGGCTGACGTATCATCTGCTGCCGCACATCCAGCAAGAACACGTCGAGCTTCTGGAGCAAGGTGCGCTCCTCTTCGACTAAAATCCTGAGGCGCGCGAGGTAAGCCTCCGAGGCCTCCTCCAGCACCGCCACCAAGATCTCCTCCTTCCCGCCCTTGAAGTGCCAGTAGATGCTGGAGGGCGAGGCCTGCGCCAGCGCGGCGATCTGATCGACGCTGGTCCCGGCGTACCCCTGGCTCGAGAACAAACTGCTGGCGGCCCGCAGCACCCGCTCCTTGGAGCTTGGCCGGGGTGAGTCTGAGGCGCTGCTAGCCACGCTGCCCCACTAACATGCCTGGAACGTGCGTTCCAGCCTCTGCGTGCACGCAGGGCCGCCGGCAGGCCTGCTTTAGCCACACCCCAGAACCGCGGTCCCGCTTGCGGCGCCACCTCAGCGAGCCGCAGCCCTTAGGCTCGCGAGCATGACGCGCGACGCCGCGCACCCATCGCCGCTCTCTGCTATGCCCCCCGGCCATGCTGTCGCCCCACATCTTCCGTGAGTACGACATCCGCGGCGTCGCGGAGCGCGACCTCACCGATGACATGACACGCCGGATCGGCGCTGGGCTCGCCGAGCTCCTGCGCCCAGCGAGCGGCGCGCCCCCTCACGTGGTGGTGGGCCGCGACTGCCGCGCCTCTGGGCCGCGCCTGTTCGAGGCCCTGCTGCTTGGGCTCACTGAGGGAGGAGCCCGCGTCTCTGACGTGGGCGTCGGCCCGACGCCGCTCGTCTACTTCGGCGTGCACCACCTGAACGCCGACGGCGGGGTGATGATCACCGGGAGCCATAACCCTGGGGACGAGAACGGCTTCAAGATCATGAAGGGGAAGGCGTCGTTCTTCGGCGACGACCTGCGCATCCTGCGAGACAAAGTACTGTCAGGTGACCTGCTCTCAGGGCAGCACGGCGCGATCGAGACGGTGCCCATCGATGAGGCCTACTTGAGCCACCTGGTGGAGCACGTGAGCCTCGGCCCGCGGCGCCTCAAGGCGGTGCTCGACGCCGGCAACGGCTCCGGCGGGCCGCTCGGGGTGCGCGCGCTGCGCGCGGTGGGCGTCGACGTGGTGCCGCTCTACTGTGACCTGAACGGCAGCTTCCCGAACCATCACCCCGACCCCACGGTGCCGGAGAACCTCGCAGATTTGATCCGGCGCATGGAAGAGGAGGACGCCGACGTGGGCCTCGCCTTCGACGGCGACGCCGATCGGCTCGGGGTGGTGGATCGCGGCGGGGAGATCATCTGGGGTGACCGGCTGCTCGCGTTGTTCGCGCGCGAAGTGCTGAAGCGCCAGCCCGGCGCGGCGATCATCGGCGACGTGAAGTGCTCGCAGCGGGCCTATGATGACATCGCCCAGCGCGGCGGGCGCCCGATCATGTGGCGCACCGGGCACTCGCTGATCAAAGCCAAGATGAAGCTTGAAGGCGCGGCCCTGGCTGGGGAGATGAGCGGGCACTTCTTCTTCGCCGATCGTTACCTCGGCTTCGACGATGGCCTGTACGCGGCGCTGCGGCTGGTGGAGCTGCTCTCCCACAGCGAGCACACCCTGGGGCAGCTGCTCCATGACTTGCCGAGCGGCCACGCGACGCCTGAGCTTCGGGTCGACTGCCCTGACGAAAAGAAGCAAGCCGTGGTGGCCCAGGTGAAGGCGGCGCTGGCGGGCGATGGTATGGTCAGTGATATTGACGGAGTGCGCGTGACCTACGAAGACGGCGCCTGGGCCCTGGTGCGCGCCTCAAACACGGGCCCGCTCTTGGTGTTGCGCTTCGAGGCGCCCACCGCGGAGCGCCTCGCGGTCATCCGAGCTCGGGTTGAGGCGCTGGTAGGAGCCGCGCTCAGCGAGGGCACGTGAGGCGACGCCGATGACTGAGGCGCCGGAGGCGTGGACCATCGCCAAGGTCCTCCGCTTCGCACAGTCCGACTTCCAGAAGCGCGGCCTCGACTCGCCACGGCTAGACGCCGAGCTGCTGCTCAGCGCTTGCCTGGGGCTGAGCCGGGTGGAGCTCTTGATGGAGGCCGCGCGCCCGCTCAGCCAACCCGAGCTGAGCGCCTACCGGGGCCTCATCCAGCGGCGCCGCAGCGGTGAACCCATCGCCTACATCCTCGGGCACCGCGAGTTCTATGGCCTGAATTTCCGTGTAGATTCACGGGTGCTGGTGCCGCGCCCGGACACCGAGACGCTGGTGGAGGTGGCGCTCGCGCGCACGCGCGCGCGCGACCAGTACGGCCAGGCGCTCGATCTTTGTACCGGCAGCGGCTGCGTGGCGATCGCCTTCCGCCACGCGCGCCCCGGCTGGCGCGTGATGGGCGTGGACCTCTCAAGCGACGCGCTCGCCGTGGCGCGCGACAACGCGCTCCGGCTCGGCTCAGTCTTCGGGATGTGCTGGCGCGAGGGAGATCTGTATGACGCCGTCCCCGAGGCGCTCGGCTTCGATCTGATCACCGCCAACCCGCCGTACATCCCCCAGCACGAGCTGGCCGAGCTCGCGCCCGACGTACGAGACTTCGAGCCGAGGCTCGCGCTCGACGGTGGCCCTGACGGGCTCAACTTGATCCGGCGCGTGGTGGCTCAAGCCGGCGGGCGGCTCCGCCCAGACGGCGTGCTGGCGCTGGAGGTGCACTACGACCAAGCGCCGTGCGTCGAGCAGCTGCTGAAAGACAGCGGCTTCACGGACACCTCACGCAGCCGCGACTACGGCGGCCACGAGCGAGTCGTCAGCGGACGCCGCGCGGATTGAGCAAGGACTCCCTGTCCAACCCCCCTCAAGCCAATCCTCGATCGGCACCTCGTCAGGTTCCCAGACCATGAGGTGCCTCGTCAGCGCCACGAATCATCACGGCGCGCAGCTGAAGCTCTCAGGGTCCGCCGTAGAAGGACCCGCGCATCCCCAGCGTGATCAGGTGGGCGGTGATCGACTTGCTGTACACGTGGCTGTAGTCGAGCGCGGGACCAAACGAGAGCTGCCCGGCGCGCAGGCCCTCCCAGAACGCCCCCAGCCCCATCACGCTCACGGCGCCGCCATCCGCGGTGTTGTATCCGTCCTTCTCCAGCTTCAGCTGCCCAATCCCCCCCTGAGCGGCCAACCCCAAGTCATCCCCGAAGCCGCTGCCAAACCACGGGAACACCTCCACCCGCAGCAAGGCCGCCCAGGCGCGCCCCTGGTGGCCCCCGCCTGATATCGCGCTCTGGCTGTAGCCGACGCCGAGCGACATCCAATCGCGGAAGGCGACCCCGAGCATGAGCGTCGCGCCACCCCCCGGGGCGGCCCCGGTGCTCGCCTCATAGGCAGGGACGTCGATCTCGTCGACGTCATTGCGGTAGCCGTTCACCACAGCGAGCACCCCACCGCCCGTGAGCGTCAGCATGAAGTCTGAGCGCCGCTCGTAGCTGATGTCAAAATCGCCGTCCCACGCGTCGCTGTCCGCCTCAGGGTCCGCGGCCTCCACCGCCGGCTCCTCCGCGAGCGCTCCCCCGGTGAGCGTGACCGTGGCCAGCAGGGCGCCCACCGGAGCGAGCCAACGCGCCCACGCGCTCAAGGCCTGAAGCGGCCGGCGTTGGCGGCCGGCGCTGTGTGTGGGATGGGCGAGGCGGTGAGCTGAGCGCTGAACCATGGGGCCCCGCTATGTGGGTCCCAGAGGGGGGGTGGGTCAACCCGTAAACGTCACGGTCACCCGCCGCCCGCCGCGCAGGCAGGATGCTGAGCGGCCCTCGCGGCGCGCATGCTACTGTTCACCCCATGGCGCGCGTCGCGGTGTTTTTTGCGCCCCTCAGCGTCTCCCGCGACTTCATCGACTACCCCTACTTCGCTGACTTGGGCGCCGTGCAGGCGGCGGCGGTGCTGCGCGCGGCGGGGCACGAGGTGATGGTCCACGACGCGCTCGCCACACCCGGCGCCACGCTCACCCCAGATGGCGACCACGTCCTGCTGGGCGTGCCGGTGCCAGCCCTGCTCAAACAGCTTGAGCCCTTCGACCTCGCGCTGGTCGCCTACACACCATTTCACCGCCCCCCAACGCGCGACGCGCTGCTGGGTTCACTGCTCACCGCGCTGCGCGAGGGGGCGCCGAGCGCGCCCATCTTGCTCGCGGATCTTTATCAATCAGGGCAGCACGTGGTGGACGCGCCGAGCCAGGCGGTGCTTGAAGCCTACCCCGAGGTGGACGCGCTCTTGCGCTACGAGGCAGAAGGGTGGCTCCCCACGTGGGTTCAGGAGCTCACGGCGCGCCCCCCCCAAAACCCTCGCGAGGTCCGTGACGGCAACACCGGGCCTGCCATCGTCCTGGATGAGCTCCCGCTCCCCGCCTGGGACCTAGTAGACACCGAGGCTTACTTTAATTTTCATGAGGAAGTGATGGCCGGCCTCGGGCGGCCGCGCTGGGCGTTCCCCATCAGCGGGCGTCACCTGCCCCTGCTCTCGAGCCGCGGCTGCCCCTTCCGCTGCGCCCACTGCTCAAGCAACCCGGGCCTGCTGCCGGGGCAGCCCAAGACCCAGCGCCGCACCTCCCGAGCGAAGCTGGCGGAGCACCTGGATTGGCTGATGCAGCGCGGCGCCCAGAGCGTGCACCTCTTAGACGAGCTCGCCAACGTGAACGAGCGGCACTTCGACGCCCTGCTGGAGCTGCTCGCGGAGCGCGATCTCAGGTTCGAGATCCCGAATGGGCTGCGGGCTGACTACGTGCTGCCAAAGCACCTCGCGGCGATGCGCGGGCGCCTCTCCACCCTCAGCGTCAGCGCTGAGAGCGGCGTGCAGCGGGTGGTGGATCAGGTGGTGGGCAAGCAGCTCGATCTGCAGCGCATCGTGAGCACCGCGAAGAGCGCTCATGAGGCGGGCGTGCAGAGCATGGTGCACTACATCATCGGCATGCCGGGCGAAACAAAGGCCGACATCAACGGCACCCTATTGTTCGCCCTCGACCTCTATGAAAAGTACCGCGCGGAGCCGAGCGTTCAGTACGCCACGCCGCTCCCCGGCACGCGCCTTGAGCGCGAAGCCATCCAGCGCGGCGCCACGGGGCTGCCCATCGTGCGCGACTTTGGCCCGCATTTTCAGGCGAAGCCAAGCCTCGCCTCACGTGAGTTCGATCTAGCCGAGCTGGCGCGCTTCCGCGGGAGCTTCGACGCCCGCCTGAGCGCCCTGCGCGCGCCGCCGCAGGTGCTCGTGAACCTCACCTCCAGCTCCAATGAGCGCTCGCCATTCAGCGAGGCGGTGGCCCCCACCCAGCAAGACCTGAGCGCTGACGAGCAGCTCCGGCGCCTGGCCGCCGCGCGAAAGCGAGGCGCCACCTCGCTCAGCATCGCTGGTGGTGAGCCGACCTTATCACGTGAGCTGCTCCCGTTCATCCGCGCCGGGCGGCGCCTCGGGTATCAGTCAATTGAACTGACTACCAACGCGCGCCGCGCCGCCTACCCTGCCTACGCCGCGCAGCTGATGTCAGCTGGGCTGACAGAAGTCTGGGTGCGCCTGCATGGCGGCAGCGTCGCCTCGCACCAGGCCGTCACCCAGGTGCCTGAGTCCTTCGAGCAAGCGCTGCTCGGGCTGAAGCACCTCCTCGATCACGCATCGGGCGCCGTGGTCGGGGTGACGCTGGCGCTCCGCCGCGAGCTCCTGGATGAGCTTGAGGCGCTGTGGGTGAGGCTCATGACGCTCGGCGTCACCCGAGCGCGGCTGGAGCTGCCGCCAGACCTCAGCGCCGCTGAGCTGAGCGGGATGAGCGCCGGCGCCCTGGAGCTTGAGCTGGTGCACGCGCCAGCCTGCCAGGTGCCGCCTGGGCTCTCGGCGCTGCCAGCCCCAGCACTGGTGGAGGCTATCAACTACCAGTCGGAGGTCGCCCAGCGCTTCCTTGAGCCGCCCCGAGAGCACCAACCAACCTGTGAGGCCTGCCCGCACCACGCCGATTGTGAGGGCTTCTTCGTCGCGCAAAGCTCAGCGCAAGTGGAGGCTAGCCCGCTCGTATCAGCCTCCAAAGCCACCACCGCGCCGCTTGGCTGAGCGCGCTGCGCCTGAGCCACGGCCGTGGGCTCACACTGGACAAAGCGGCGTTGTGACGCAGCGCAGTCCCTGCTCAGGGCGTGAGGCGTGCTGGCTCCATGTGGGAAAGGGGCTCCGCGCGGTGTTTGAGCTGGAGCGGGGACCGCGGTACACTAGGGCGTCGGGGCGCGGGCTGGGAGCTCGGGGGCCCCCTTAGCCAAGAGGTCTTGCGTGATGACTGCCACCTTCCTTCGCCACATCAAGCACGTGGGGCTGCTCTGCGCGGTCGGCGCCAGCGCCGCCATGGCGTGCAGCGTCTACGACTCATCGCTCTTGGTGGAGGGTGACGGGGGCGCTGGTACGGCGGGCTCAAGCGGCACCGCGGGCTCAGGGGCTGTTGGCGGCACCGCGGGCTCAGGAGGCACCGCGGGCTCAGGGGCCGTTGGCGGCACCGCGGGCTCAGGCGGCACCGCGGGCGCGGGTGGCACCAGCGACGGCCCGTTCTGGCACGACATGGAGGTGGGCGACCCACCGCTTTGCCCAACAGAGAGCCGACCTGACAAAACCATGCGCCCGAGCGGCACGGACACCACGGAGGTGGAGCCCTTCTACCTCGCGTGGAAGCGCGCCCGCTTCGGCGCGGTGGCTGGCTTAGATGACTTCACGTCGGACGTGAACGCTTGGAAGGACATCGGCTTCAACCTGGACCGCGCCTGCAACAAGGGCACCTGGCCCGCCGGGGTGCTCAGCGGCGCGGCCGCGAACGACTGCCCCGCCGCGGGCGTCAAGACCTGCAACAACGACTTCCAGAACGTGTTCGATGGCAACTACTGCCGTGACAACGCCATCGGCAGGCTGTTCGGTCTCGCCGCTGAGTCGCCCATCTTAGGGCAGCCGTTCCGCCTCACGGAGCCAGACTGGAACTGCGCCATGCACCGCGGCTCCATGTCCATCATCTTCAAGGTGAGCCACTACAACGGGCAGCTCAACGACGAGAGCGTCCGCCTGGACATGTATTCGTCAGTTGGGGTGACGGACGCCGCCTCATGGCGGTGCCGCGAGGACGAGGGC
Organism: uncultured Polyangiaceae bacterium; assembly: GCA_964415255.1. Classification (GTDB taxonomy): domain Bacteria; phylum Myxococcota_A; class Polyangia; order Polyangiales; family Polyangiaceae; genus JAHBVY01. The sequence continues at coordinate 16,590 of CAYQAC010000030.1, forward strand.
AACACCTCAGAGCTCATCAGCAACTGGCAAGCGCAGGCGCCGCAGCCGCTCACCAAACGCTGGCAGTTCCCGCGGAGAGATCTCGATCCCGCGGCGCTCGAGCCCGGGGGCGATCACATCAAGAACTCCAAATGGGCCGACGCCACCGCCTACGTACGAAACGGCTGGCTCATCGCGCAGCTGCCGCCCAACTCTGAGATGTGGTTCAACGGGCTCAACGCCCACACGCGCGGCATCCGCATGATCGTCCAGAACACGATCATCGCCGCCAAGCTGGAGCTGCAGCCAAGCGAGCGTTGGTCGCTCACTCAGGGGACCATCGGCGGGTCAATCAAGCCGGGCGACATGATCAGCGCCTTCCGCAACCTCGGGTTCTGCGAGAACGCGTGCGACTCCTACTCCACCACCATCGGCTACCTGAACCAAACCATGGACATGCTCTCGGCGAGCAACGAGCCCGTCCCGACCGCCACCTGCGACGCGCTCAGCTTCGGCGTGGAGTTCCGCGGGGAGGAGGTGCGCCCAGGCCCTGTGGTGGACGTCCCGCCCCCGGTGGATTGCCCCGAGCCACCCGCGAACGACGACATCGGGCGTCAGGGCTGCGTGTGCCCGCCGCTCGGCTCGGGCGGCCGCTGCGAGCTACCTGACCCAGACGCCGGGTAAATTCCCGCGCGGCAATTCAGGCTCGCGTCACCAGGGGCGACCGACCGGTCGCCCTGGCACCAAACAAATTCCCGTGAGGGAATTTATGCGGCCACGCGCCATCAGGGGCAGTGGTACGAGCCGAGGCCAGTCAGATCCAGGCCGGGCCCACCGGGCGGCGCCGTCCACTCAATGCCTGGGTTGCTGAAGCCAGCAGGGTTCCCAGAGGTGACGCCGCATTTGCGGAGCAGCGTCTGATCGTTTGTCGAGATCCCGCAGCCTTGCCAAGCGCGCTGCTGACCGATCGTACCGAATACATCGACCACGACGCCACCGCACTCGAGCACGAAGGCGTCGTCACCACTGAAGGAGACCTGCCCATTGTTCTGATTGCAGGCCGGGCTCACCCCACTGTTCAGGCACAGCACATGCGTCTCACCCGTGGCGAGCGTCTTGCTCTCAAGGATGAGGGTGAAGTTGGGCGAGGTGTTCCCGTTCGAATACAGCCGAAACCTACAGGTCGACAACGCGATGTCTGGCCCCGCGTTGTAGATCTCGACCGCCTTGTGCGCCGAGTCCTCCACGTACTCGCTGAAGAACACCCCCGCCGGCCCCGTGCTCGAGCCTGGGTCCGTGCACACATCGCCGCCACTGCCGCCAGTGCCAGCAGCGCCGCCAGTGCCTGCAGCGCCGCCGGTGCCTGCAGAGCCGCCAGCACCTGCAGCGCCACCCGTGCCAGCAGCGCCGCCCGTACCACCGGTGCCCCCGGTGCCCGCGGTGCCGCCGCTCCCCGAGACGCCCGCCACACCAGCCACGCCG
>CAYQAC010000030.1:18060-39608 GCA_964415255.1 uncultured Polyangiaceae bacterium
GGCGCGTCGGGCAGCGGCGCGGGCGGCTCGGGCGCGACGGCGGGCTCACGCCGCCTGAGCCCGCTGCGCCGCCTGCGCCGCCCATCGCGCCGCTCGCGCCTGAGCCCGCCGTCGCGCCCGAGCCGCCCGCGCCGCTGCCCGACGCGCCGCCGGTACCACCCCCCGCGGAGCCTGCCGTGCCCGCTGCGCCGCCGGTGCCGCCCGACCCTTGAGGCAGCAGATCGTCGTTCGTCAGCTCCTGCTCAGCGCAGGCACCGGCCAGGAGCCCAAGCACACTCAGGCACACCAGGTGCGCGGCATTCGATGAGGAGAAGTAAGTTACAGTCTTGCGAGAACGCATGGGTGCGGAGAATAGCAAGCCCACGGGGGGCGCGCCGTGCCAAACCCATGACCAGCGCTGGTTCCCCTCGAGCCCTGGCTAAGTCCATGGATTCACAATGTTAGGCCCATGGGCCGACTCGTTGAAGAGAGCTCAGCGCGCAACTCAGGGGCTCAGCGCGCCGACGCAGACGCCCATGAGCGTCGACCGTACGAGCCTCACCCAACCCCCAAACCCGACCTCGCCTCCGTCGCCCACCCGCGCCGGGTCACGCGCCGACTTCGCCAGCTCGCTCGCGATTCATGGCGGGCGCACCCCGATGTCTGGCGGCGAGGCCGCGCGTCACTTGGCGGCCGCCTGGCAGCAGGTCACAGGGCAGCCGCCAGGTGAGCGCACGCTGGGCGCGCTGTGGGCGCAGTGGGCACTCGAGACGGGGCGCGGCAAGTCGATGCACGGCTACAACTTCGGGGGCCTGAAGGGCGCCGGGCCAGAGGGTGGCAGCGCCGTGCTGAGCACGCGCGAGGGCTTCGGCAGCAGCGAGCAGCAGATCAAATCACGGTTTCGCGCCTATTCCACGCCGGAACAAGGCGCGCTCGACTACGTGCGCACGCTCCATGAGCGTTACCCCGAGGCAACACGCGCCGCCGCCGAGGGCAACACCACAGGCTTCGTCGCGGGGCTGCGCCAGCGCGGCTACTTCACCGGCGACCCCGCGAGCTACCAGCGCGCCATCTCCAAGCTCAGCCTGGAGCACACCCGCGGCACTGACTTCTCTCAACTGAAGGATCCAGGCCCGCTGGTGGACGCGCTGCTCCACACCTTGAGCCGCGCCATCTACCGTCGGCGTGCCTGACTACCTGGCCCCCACGCTCAATGCACCGGAAGCACCGCGCCACCTGCCGTCGTCGCGCTCGATTGTTTTTTTGGGGGTTGGTACCACCGGGCGAAGCCGCGCGTCGCTACAGTCGCTGGGGCGGCGGCGTCAGACAGCACCGCGCGGCGCCCGTGGTCCGCTCCTCGTCACTTGAAGAATCCACGCAATAAACTGGGCCAGCCTGGGCGCGCCATGGCAGCCCGGGGCCATGACTCGACGGGGCATCACAGGGCGGCTGCGTCTTTGGGGGGCGCTCGGCGCCTCATGCACGGCGCTGACCCTCGCGTGCAGCGGCAACCAAGAGGACGCGCCCAAGCTCTCCAAGGGCGTGAGCGACACCATCCCAGACGTGCCGGTCCCGGCGGCGGATGGCCCTAAGCTTGGAGCCGTCAGCTACATCACCCAAGTGCTGGATCGCCCCTCCAAGGGCGGCGAGCTCTTGGGTGAGCTGCGCGCCGGCTCGCTGGTGGCGCGCGCTGGCGAGCCCTACTCAAAGGACGGCTGCGAGGGGGGCTGGTACCCGGTCCGTCCGCGAGGCTTCGTGTGCGCGACCGAGGCCGCCACCGTCGATCTTGAGCACCCCACCTTGATCGCCATGGCCCAGCAGCCCGATCGTGAGGCGGCGCTGCCCTACACCTACGCGCGCATCGGCCAGACGGCCCCCATCTACGCGCGCGACCCGAAGAACGATCACGCGGTGGTCGAGGTGGGGAAGATCCGCGGACGGAGCGGGCTCGCCATCGTCGGCTCTTGGACGGCGACCGATCCTGAGGGCAACCAACAGCGCCTGGGGATGATGACCGATGGTCGCTTCGTACGTGCAGCTGACCTAAAGAAGGCCGAGCACACGAGCTTCAAGGGCATGGACCTGACCCAAGCGGAGCTGCCCATTGCCTTCGTGGTGAAGCAAGGCGTGCGCGCGTGGCAGGTGGAGAAGGGCGACGCCGAGAAGCAGGGCAAGCTCGAGTACCACCAGACCATCCCGCTCACCGGCAAATTCCGCGACGTGAATGGGCTGCGCTACTGGGCCACCAGCGATGACCGCTTCGTGCGGCACCGCGACGTGACGGTGGTGCGCCAGCGGAGCAGCTTCCCTGATTTTGCGCAGGGCGAGACGCGCTGGATCGACATCAGCATCGTGATGGGCACCCTGGTGCTCTACGAGGGCACCAAGCCCGTCTACGCCACGCTCGTGAGCGTCGGGCGCAACCGCTTGGACGACTCAGGGGACGCCGTCACGCGCCGCGGCACCTTCAAGGTGACCGCCAAGTACATCACCGCGACGCACCTCGACCCCACCAAGGTGGAGCAGTACTGGGATGTGTACGACACCCCCTGGGTGCTGGAGCTCGACTCGGGGCAGCGCCTGCATGGTGCGTTCTGGCACAGCCGCTTCGGCATCGAGCACACCGGCGGCGACGTGCACCTCACCCCAGAGGACGCCGCCCACGTGTTCCGCTGGGTGACGGCGGAGGTCCCAGACGGCTGGAACGCGCTGAAGCGCTGGCCTGACGGCGTGGACCCAGTGCAGGTCGTGATCCACAAGTAGGCGCGCTCAGCCTGCGGAGCCGAGCAGCGCGCTCAAGATCTCGGTGGTCGCGGTGCTGCGGTTCAGGGTGTAGAAGTGGAGCCCCGGCGCGCCCTCGGCGAGCAGGCGCTCGCACTGCTTGACGGCGTGCTCCACCCCGACCTGGCGCAGCGCCTCACGGTCAGCGCCGGCGCGCTCCACGTTCATCAGCAGATCCCCGGGGATGCTGGCGCCAATCATGGCGATGAAGCGCTTCACCTGCTCGGCGCTCGTGATTGGCATGATGCCTGGGATGATGGGCACCTCGATGCCCGCCGCGCGGCAGCGCTCCACGAAGTGGAGGTACACGTTCGAGTCGAAGAACAGCTGCGTGACCAGGAAGGACACGCCAGCGTCCACCTTGCGCTTCAGGTGCTCCAAGTCGGCCGCGGCCGTGACCGCCTCCGGGTGCACCTCCGGGTAGCAGGCGGCCGCGACGCACAGCTCGCTGAACTCTTCGTGGATGAGCGCGACGAGCTCGCTCGCCTGCTTGAACCCGCCCGCCGTCACCTCGAACACCTGGGAGCCCTGGGGTGGATCGCCACGCAGCGCCAGCACGTTCTCCACGCCCCCGTCGCGCAGCCCCGCGAGCACCCGAGTGAGCTCCTCACGCGTGGCCCCAACACAAGTGAGGTGCGCCATGGCGTCGATGCCCGTCTCGCGCTGGATGCGCGTGACCAGCTCCTCCGTGAGCCGCCGCGTGCTGCCCCCCGCGCCGTACGTCACCGAGACGTAGGCTGGCTGAAAGCGCTTGAGCTTTGACACCGTGGTGAACAAGGCGTCCACGCCCTCCTCGCTCTTGGGAGGAAAGAACTCGAACGAAAACACCGGAGCTCCACTCGCGAGCCGCTCACTGATCTTCACGACCCGGCACTTACACAGGTTGCGGCGCCATCGCAACGAGGCGTCAGCGGCTCGCGGCGCCGCCCAGGCGTAGCGGGCGCTTACACCGCTTGCTGCGCCATCGCGACGCGGGATCGCGCGGCCCCCCTGAGTCCGAGGCAACAAGCGCTGGGCCAGGCGCTGTGCGGCGTGCTAGCGGCGAGCCATGCACGTGCACGTGGTCGCGGCGTCGGGCACCGGGATGGGCTCCTTGGCGGGCTTGCTCCGAGAGTTGGGGCATCGGGTGACGGGCAGTGATGTCCGCTTCGACCCGCCAATCGGCCCGGCGCTCGCGGAGTGGGGCGTGGAGTGCCTCACCGGCTTCGACCCAGCGCACCTCGACCCGGCGCCCGACCTGGTCGTCGTCGGCAACGTCTGTCGCCCTGACAACCCAGAGGCGCGCGCCGCGATCGACAGGGGCCTTGAGGTCACGCACATCGCCGGCGCGCTGGCGCGCTTCGCGCTGGAGGGCACGAGCCCCCTGGTGGTAGCCGGCACCCACGGCAAGAGCACCACCACCTCGCTCGCTGCGTGGCTGCTCGATCAAGCGGGCCTTGAGCCCGGCTTCTTGGTGGGCGGCGTCCCCAAGAACTTCGGCAAGAGCTTCCGCGCCGCGCGCCCCCGGCGAGGCCTGCCGCGCGCAGCGGATCCACAGCTCAGCCACATCAGCCTGGGGCGGCGCACGCCGTTCGTCATTGAGGGTGACGAGTACGACACGGCCTTCTTCGAGAAGACCGCCAAGTTCTTACATTACTGTGCAGAAATCGCGATCCTCACCTCGATTGAGCACGACCACATCGACATCTACCCGACGCCCGAGGCTTATTTCCAGGCGTTCGAGCGCTTCATCGCGGGGCTCCCAGAGCACGGCCTCTTGGTGGCGAACGCGGCAGACCGAGTGGTGGTGAAGCTCGCGTCACGGCACGCGCGCTGCCCCATCGCCTGGTACGCGCTTGAGGGGCAAGACACCCATGGGGTGGCGCCGCACTGGCTCGGCGCGCTCGCCACCGCGGACGCTGACGGCGTCACCTTCGATCTGTTCGCGGGCGGCGTCGCGGTCGGTCGCGTCGCTTCCCCGCTGCCAGGCCTGCACAACCTCGCCAACACCGTCGCCGCGCTGGGCGCCGCCGCCCAAGGCTACGGCGCGCGCCTTGAGCGCTTGATCCCCGCGCTCGCGGTGTTCCAAGGCATCAAGCGCCGGCAAGAGCTGCTCGGCACGCCTGGCGGCCACCCGGTGTACGACGACTTCGCGCACCACCCCACCGCCGTGCGCGAGACGCTGGCCGCGCTCAAAGGCAAACACCCCAAGGTGCCGCTCATCGCCGTGTTCGAGCCCCGCAGCGCCACCGCCTGCCGCGCGCTGCACCAAGACGCCTACGCCCACAGCTTTGGCGCCGCGAGCCGCGTGATCCTCGCGCCGCTCGGCCGTGATCTGCCGCCCAGCGAGGCGCTGGATACCGTACGCTTAGCTGACGAGCTCAGCCGCCAGGGCACCCCGGCGCACGCCGCTCACAGCCTGCCGGAGGTGCTGGAGCTGGTGAAGCAGCACGCCACCGCGGGCAGCGTGATCGCGCTGCTCTCCAACGGCGCCTTCGGCGGCCTCCACGGCCAGGTGCTGGAGGCACTAGAGGGGCGCTGAGGCGCGCCTCGTGCGGCACCGAACAAGTCAGTTTAGCAGACGAACGCCGACCGCCAGGGTACGCTCAGCGCTGAGCGTGAGGCGCTGAACGGCGCGGTGCCGTCTAACCCCCCCAAAATCCAAATCGCTCAGCGTGAGCAGCGACTGCAGCGCGCCACCAAACGCCGCTCAGCGTGAGCAGCGACTGCAGCGCGCCACCAAACGCCACTCAGCGCTGGTTTGGCTGGTGATGCCGAGGTCCCAAAGCGGCACGCAGCGCAGCGACTGCAGCGCGCCGCCGAACGCCGCTCAGCGCAGGCCAGCGCAGGTTTGGCTGGTGATGCCGAGGTCCAAAAGCGGCACGCAGATGCCGACGCTGGAGCCGGCGGGGACGTCACACAGACCCGAGGCGCACTGCGCTGGACCTGTGCACTCCGTAAAATCATCGGCGAGCCGTGAGCAGGTGCCAGCGTGGCAGATCAGCGACTCCTCACAGGGCTCGCTCAGACAAGCCTGACCGAGCGGCACCCGCGCCACGCAGTTCTGACCGTTGCAGTAGAGGCCGGCGGCGCACACGGTGTCCGCAGCGGCGCAGCGGCCACCGCCCGCCACCTCCACCGGGATTTGACAGGTGGGCTGCTCACCGATGCAGCGGAAGCCGCTGAGGGTGTCGCAGTCTTGCGTGCTGGTGCACGACTGATCTTTGTTGCGCGGCCCCTTAAACAGGCGATCGCACGGCGCGGTGGCGAGCGCGAGCAGCTGCACCTCAGCCAAGCTGAGCTTGGCGTCAGAGTACGCCTTCTCTACCGCCTTGATGCAGCCCTCCGCGTGCTCATCTGCGTACGTCTCCCCGACCTGAGCGAGGCAGCTGGCGGATTGCTTCGCGCGGCAGCTCTCCGCGCCGTCTGGGTTGCCGCACGAGCTCAGCACCTTCTCGTTGCAAGCCGCCTTAGCCCAGGCCCCGCAGAAGCCCTCACGCGTCTCGTAGGGGAAATCTGGCTCCTCTGTGCTGGAGGAGCAGGCGCCGAGCGCCACCGCCCCGATGAAGAGCCCAGCCCCCAACACGCCCCCGAAAAAGTCCTTCGCGCCTGGCTTGAAAAGCATGCTTACCTCGCTGTGATACCGCAGACGATAGCCCAACCCCCGCCGTCTGCCACCTGAAGAATAGTCAGCATACCTCACCATGACACCGGGGCACCCCCAGCGCGGTACGCCGCCTCTCCTGCAGCAGGCAGGGCGTGATGCGCAGCCAAGCGCGCCACCACAAGGCTCACCGCCCGAGCTGCCGCCTGGGCTCCCGGCGGACCTGCCGCCCATTTTTCCGCGGCTGATGCTGGCGGGCGCCACCGTGTTCATGACGGTGGCCGCGATGTTCCTCGGGATCACGCTGCTCGGGCTGGCGGTGATCTTGTCGGGGGTCGATCCGAAGGTCGCGGTACAGCAGCCGCTGTGGCTCGCGGCGGGGGCCTTCGCGTCCCAGGCGTCCGTGTTCTTGGTCGTGCTGCTCGCTTGGCGCACCTGGCAGCGCGTGGACAGCGTCACGCGGCAGCAGGCACGCGCTGAGCTGTTCCCCATGCAGGTGCCGCGGGCGCTCGAGCTGTTCGGTGCGCTGCTCATCTGCTTTGGGGTCGCCCCGTTGGCGATCGGCGTCGCGACCTTGGTCGGCGATGCGCTCGGCGTCGAAGCCGGCTCCGCCGAGGTGGTGCGCCGCGCGGCCAGCGCGCCGACGCTGGTGTTCTGTGTGCTGCTCGTGTGCATCAGCGTGCTGCCGGGCGTGGTGGAGGAGGCGCTGTTTCGCGGCTTCGTGACGCGCCTGTTCCTCGAGTGGCCGTGGCTCGCCTGGGTGCTGCCAAGCCTGCTGTTTGGCCTCGTGCACCTCGACTTGGTGCAGTCCATCGGCACCACCATCTTGGGCCTGGGGTTCGGCTGGATCAGGCTACGGAGCGCCTCGATTGTCCCCGCGATGTTCGCGCACGCAAGCTATAATGGCGTGGTGCTCATCGCCGCGCGGCTGGCGCCGGAGCCTGAAGAGGCCGCGGGCGTCCCTGTCTTACTGGTGGCCGCCGGCTGCGCCGTGGCCCTGCTCGGCAACTGGCTGCTCGGGGTGAGCCTCGCGAGGCGCGCACGCAAGGGAGCGATATGACCGACCACGACGACGAAGGCAGCGAGCGAAGCGCACCCAGCGAGGCACCTGAAGGCAGTGAAGCTGACTTAAATGCGGACAGCGCACCCAGCGAGGCACCTGAAGGCAGTGAAGCTGACTTAAATGCGGACGGCGCACCCAGCGGCGCCCAAGCGCACCCAGCCAAGCGCACCTCCCTGAACTGGAAGAGCGCGGCGCTGCCCGTGGCCATCACGCTGCTCTTGTCGGTGTTCATCGTCTACCCCTACGTGCGCAACATTCAGCTGTTTGGCGCCCAGAAGATCGCCGCGGCGGACGACAAGGGCATCAAGCTGACGAATGAGGGGGCGCGCCTGCTCGGGGGGATCCGCGAAGGCGCGGCGCTCGATGGCTGCCAGGGGACCCCGTGCAGCCAGTTTCAGGTGGAGCACCTCCGGGGCCCCATCCGCGACCGGCTTGAGGTGGAGCTTGAGCGCGGCGGCCAGCGCGTGAGGGTGTTCGTCTCCCGACAAGATCGCGTCAGCTTCGAGCCCCCGCGCAAGACGCTGATGTACGCCTTGCACTACGAGAACGCGAAGCCCAACGCCGACGCCGTGACCAGCGAGGAGTACCTCGCGCTGGTGGAGGCGGTGGCCAAGGTGGTGGAGCAGCACGAGCGCCAGGTGTCGATGCCGAAGGGGCTATGACGGGGCGCCGGCGGCTGCTGCTCGGCGCGGGCGCGCTCGCCAGCTCCGCGCTGCTCGGCGCGCAGCGCGGCCTCGCCACCACGCCTTCGTCCGATGTACTGACGGCTCACGACCTCACCCTCCCCGGCGATCCGAAGCTCGCGCGGCGCAGCTTGGTGCTGGTGCCCAACCCAACCCCCACGCGCCCAGTGCCGGTGCTGGTGCTGCTCCACGGGCTGGGCGAGACGGGCAACGAGCTCTTGGGGGTCCACGCCTGGGGCGACAAGTATGGCCTGGTCACCAGCTACGAGCGGCTGAAGCGGCTCCCCATTGAGCGCACCCTGCCGCGCGCGCGTTACCTCACGGATGAGCACCTCACGCGGCTCAACACCTCGCTCGCCACGCGGCCGTTTAGTGACCTCATCCTGGTGTGCCCGGTGACGCCCAACCCTTACCGCATGCAGCCCTCGCACCTCACGCTGGATCGCTACGCCGCGTGGATCGAAGAGACGCTCTTACCCAGCGTGCGTGAGCGCTTCCCGGCGACGCAGAGCGCGCTGCACACGGGGCTCGATGGCTGCTCGCTCGGCGGCTACGTGGGCATGGAAGTCATGCTGCGCCGCCCGCACCTGTTCGGCTCGTTCGGTGGGGTGCAGAGCGCGTTCGGGGTGCCCCAGGGTCAGCTCTACGCGCGGCGCTTAGCGACGCGCATCGACCAAGTGGGGCCGCGCGCGCTGCACTTCGAGACCTCCACGGAGGACCCTTACCTCGCCGCCAACCGCGCGCTCTCAAGCGAGCTCCGGCGCCTGAAGGTGCCGCACACGCTCACGGTGCTGCCGGGGCCACACAACCAGCCTTGGCTCCGCGAAATCGGCACCTTGGAGCTTGTCCGCTGGCACGCCGAGCAGCTCGCGCTGAGCTAGTCAGCCAGATGTACCAAGAGCTCGAAGCGGACCAGGCCCTCGTTTGCTCCTCGGGTTTTGGGGGTTTGGCACCGAACCACAAGGCAACGCCGCGCGGCGCCGCGCGCCCTGAAGTACGTTAGGATCGCGCAGTCCGCCTTCCCAACATCCAAGACCATGACCCCCCCCGAACCTAGCCTGCTGCTCCGCCGCTTCTTCACGGCGGTGCAGGACAGAAGCTCCCAGCTCGCGCTGAGCGATGAGCACGAAGAAGTCACCTTCGCGGAGCTCGGCGCGCGCGTGCGCAGCGTCGCCACGGCGCTTGAGCAGCGCGGGCTCCGCGGCAAGCGCCTGGCGCTGCTCCTGCCGCAGGGCTCAGGCTGGGTGGAGGCGTTCTTCGGTGCGCTTGTGAGCGGCGCCACCGTGGTGCCGCTCAGCCACCTGCACCCAGAGGCAGAACAGCGCGGCTTCATCGCGGCCTCAGGCGCGGAGGCGCTGATAAGCTCCCCGCATTTCACGCAGGGTAAAGCGCTCGCCGACGCGCTGCCGATGCACGCGCTTGAGGAGCTGCGTCTCGGCTCAGGCGAGGCGCCCCCTCACGAGCGGCAGGAGCGCTCACGAGGCGAGGAGGCATCTACCAGCGCTCCTCAGAGCGAGCCGAACGGCGCCGCGAGCCCTGAGCCATTTCCGCCAGGCAACTCCCTCGCGATCATCCTCTACACCAGCGGCACCACCGGCAAGCCCAAGGGAGCGCTCATCCACCACGACCACCTGGGACGGCTCACTGAGCTTTTGAGCGCCGCCTGGGAGGTCAGCCACACGGACACCCTGCTGCACTGCCTCCCGCTGCACCACCTGCACGGCCTCGGCATCGCCTTGCTCACGGCGCTCACGAGTGGCGCCAGCGTCCGGATGTTCGAGCGCTTCGACACCGCGCGGCTATGGGGCGCCATGGAGCGCGCGACGCTCTTCATGGGGGTACCCACGATGCACAAGCTGCTCTTGAACGCGCTAGACGAAGCCGATGAGGGCACGCAAATGGCATGGCGTCACAATGCAGCCAAGCTGCGCCTGGTGACGAGCGGCTCCGCGGCGCTGCCGGTGAGCGTCGGTGAGCGGTGGCGCGAGCTCACGGGCAGCTACCCGCTTGAGCGCTTCGGCATGACCGAGATAGGCGTCGGGCTGACGAATCCGCTCGCAGGGCCGCGGCGCCCCGGGAGCGTCGGGCTACCGCTGCCTGGGATGCAGCTCCGCGGGGTGAACGAGCGCGGGGAGGACGCCGCGGCGGGGGAGCCAGGGGAGCTGTGGATCGCCGGGCCCACGGTGTTCGCAGGCTACGATGGTGATCCGGCCGCCACCTCCGCGAGCTTCGAGGGCGCTTGGTTCAAGAGCGGTGACACCGCGGCGTGGGAGGCGGACGGCTACTGCAAGATCTTGGGGCGCACCAGCGTCGATATTTTGAAGAGCGGCGGCTACAAGCTCTCCGCGCTGGAGCTCGAGGAGCTCTTGCGCACCCACCCCGACATCGCCGACGCCGCTGTAGTCGGTATACCTGACGAAACCTGGGGAGAGATCGCCGTCGCTGGCCTGCTCTTGGTGCCTCAGGCAAGCTTGGATGAAGCGAGCCTGCGGGAGTGGGCGAGAGCGCGCGTGGCCGCTTACAAGGTGCCCAGGCGCGCGCTCGTGTTCGAAGACTTCCCACGTAACCCAGTGGGCAAGGTGATGAAGCCGACGCTCAAACAGTGGGTCGCTCAGCGACTCGCCAAACCCCAAGATCCCCCCTCCCCCTGAGGCGCCCCGTCTCGCTTGCTCCTGGCCGGTGCTCGGCGCAAGCTCGGCGCGTGGCGCGCCCTGGCAGCACTCGTGGAGGCCTCGTCTCGGCGCTCACCCGCTCAGCCGCGGCGGCGGTGGATCGCGCCGTCACCGTGGCGGCCGCGGCGCAGCTCCGTCGCGGCAAGCCCTCACGCGCTGAGCGGCTCTCGCTGGACGAGCGGCTCGCCGCGCTGGACGCCATCGCCCAGAGCTACCCCGAGGCCGAGCGCTATTTCCGCCCGGCAAGGAGCATCCAACCGGTGCTGCGTGAGGTGCGCGCCCTCCCAGCTGAGTGGGCGCCGCGCGGAGCGAGCTCGGCCAGCAGCGCGGCGAGCGCACCTGGTCAGGTGTTCGATCTAACCTGGCCGAGCGACTACACCTGCTACCTGCCGGCGCTGGATGAGCGTTACGCCCGCGGGCAAGAGAACCAAACCGCCTCAGCGCGGCTGTTCCGTCACGGGGGCGCCTCGCGCCCGGCGGCCGTGCTGATCCACGGCTACCTCGGCGGTCATTTCCCCACGGACGAGCGGGTGTGGCCGGTGCGCTGGCTGTTCCGCAAGGGCCTGAACGTGGCGCTGTTCGTGCTCCCTTTCCATGGGGTGAGGCGCGCGGCTGAGCGGCGCGGGCCACCTCCCTTCCCCGGCTCGGACCCGCGCATGACCAACGAGGGCTTCCGTCAGGGCATGGCTGACGCTCGCGACCTGATCGATTGGCTCCGCGGCGGCGCGGGCGCCGCCGACGCTCACCCAGCGCAGGCGCCGACGCCGGTGGGCGTGATGGGCATGAGCCTGGGCGGCTACTCCACCGCCCTGCTCGCGACGCTCGAGCCGGAGCTTGCCTTCGCGGTGCCGCTGATCCCGCTCGCCTCCCTGGCTGATTTCGCCCGCGATCACGGCCGCCTCGGCGGCACCGAGGCCGAGCGGCGCCTGCAGCACGCGGCGCTAGCCCGCGCTGGTCGTGTGGTGAGCCCGCTCGAGCGGCGCCTGCTGATGCCGCGCGAGCGCGTGCTGGTGATCGGCGCCGAGGCGGACCGCATCACCCCCATCGCCCACGCCGAGCAGCTGGCGCGCCACTTCAACGCTCCGCTTGAGAGTTGGCCCGGCGGCCACCTGCTCCAACTCGGCCGCTCGGAGGCCTTCCGCAGTGTAGGCAGGCTCCTTGACGAGCTGGGTGTGACCGCGCGGTAGCGCCACAGCTCGACGACTCCTTCATGCTCACCAAGCTCCGCATCAAGAACTTCAAGGCCTGGGGGGATGAGCTGTGGGCTGAAGGCGTGCCCCTCGCGCCCATCACCCTCTTGCTCGGCCCCAACTCTGCCGGCAAGACCTCGCTGCTCCAGTCGCTCCTGCTGCTCAAGCAGACCTTCGAGAGCCCTGACCGCTCCCTCGATCTAAACCTTGGTGGTCAGCCTAGCGATCTAGTGGACGTCGGCGACGCGGAGGCCGTGCTCTATGACCAGGCGAAGGAGTCAGTGCTCGGCCTAGGGCTCGGGGTGGCGCACGAGCAGGGCAAGATCAGCTACGAGGCGAGCTTCACCCACAGCCGCAGGGCGCTCGCGCTATCCAACCTCACGCTCGCCCAGGGCGAGCAGGCGTTTCAGGCGACGCGCCAGAGCGCCGGCGGCTACCGGCTCGCTGCCCCAGGCTATGCCCAAGAGGAGGCCAAGCGAAGCTACCGGCCCGAGCGGGCCATCAGCTTCTCCGCGGAGGCCATCGCGGCGCTCGGGATCGCCGGCGCAGCAGCCCAAGATCTCTCGCTCTCGGTGCGCCAGGCGGTGACGAGCCTCGCCTACCTCGGCCCGCTGCGCGGCTTCCCAGAGCGCACGTACCTCTACAGCGGGGTCGCGCCGGGTGACCTAGGCAGGAACGGGGAGCGCGCCGCGCACGCGCTGCTCGCGAGCCAAAACAGCAGGCGACGCCAACGCCCGGGGGAAGAGGGCGGCGCGGAGTGGCTGGTGCAGCGGGTGTCGGCGTGGCTCAAGGCGCTAGGCATCGCAGACGAGCTCATCCTTGAGCGCCAAGGGCGCTCGCGTCACTACGAGATCCTGGTGCGCTACGGGCAGCGCCGGTCAAACCTGGTGGACGTCGGTTTTGGGATCTCCCAGGTCCTGCCGATGCTCGTGCTCGCCCATTTCGTCCCCCAGGGCACCACCCTTGTCGCCGAGCAGCCAGAGCTCCACCTTCACCCGCGGGCTCAAGGCGGCCTCGCGGAGCTGATGGTGGAGGTGGCAGAGCGGCGCGGCGTGCAGTTCATCATCGAGACCCACTCAGAACACCTGTTCCGGCGGCTCCAGTTCCTGGTGGCCGATGAGCGCATCCGCGCGCAAGACTGCGCCCTCTACTTCGTCGAGCGGGATGAACCGTCAGCTAAGCTGACTCCACTCAGCGTCAACCAGTACGGCCAGATAGACAATTGGCCTGATCATTTCTTCGGAGACGCCCTGGGGGAGACGGAGCGGCAGGTGCGGCGCATCCTAGAGCGCCGCCGCGGCGAGCGCGGGGGCAGCGGTGGCTGAGTCGCAGCTGGCTGAGCCTGACGCCACCCTGAGCAGCGCGAGCGCGCCGCCGGGGGACTGCCTGGTGGACACCAACGTGCTCATCCTGGGCAGCGCGGCGCTTGAGCCCAGGTACCAGGACATCAGCGTCAGTGACGAGGCGGTGGAGCGCGTCTTCGCTTGGCTCGCCGCCTTCCGCACGGATGCTGAGCGTCGGCTTGTCCTCGACGACGCGTGGAAGATCTACGAGGAGTACCACCACAAGTTGAGCGGCCAGCACTATGGCCTCCAGGTGATCCACCACAAGCTCCAGCGGTGCCTGCGCACCCTACCCGTCAGTTATGATGACGATGGCTGGGCTGTTGTGCCGGATGGGCTCAAGGCGGTGGACAACTCCGACAAGAAGTTTGTGGCCGCGGCGCTGAACGACCCAACCGGCGTGCACATCGTCAACGCGACGGACAGCGACTCGGCTGAGCATCAGGCAGTGCTCCAGGCGCATCAAATCACCGTAGTTGAGCTGCTCCCATGACCGCGTTCTTCCGCTTCCCGCACACACCCCATGTAGCTTGGCTCTCGCCGGGGAAGCCACGTGGCGACAAGGTACTCGCACCCCAGGAGGTACAGGCACTGCTCTCCTCTGAGGTTATCGTGGAGGAGAAGGTCGACGGCGCGAACCTTGGCTTCTCGGTAGACAGCGACGGCGCGCTGCGCGCTCAGAACCGAGGGCAGCACCTCAACCTCGACTCGCTCCAAGGCCAGTGGAAGCCGCTCCGGCGCTGGCTCTCTCCGCGCCAGCACGCGCTCACGGAGGCGCTCGGCGCCGACCTGGTGCTCTTTGGCGAGTGGTGCTTCGCCGTGCACAGCGTGCGCTACACGAAGCTACCCTCGTATTTCCTGGCGTTCGACGTCTACGACCGCGGCCGCGGTGAGTTCTGGAGCGTCGCGCGGCGCGACGCGCTCGCGAGGCGCCTCGACATCACCACGGTGCCGGAGCTAGGCCGCGGGCACTACCGCCTCGCCGAGCTGAAAGCACTGCTCGGGCGCTCCCTCCTGACGGATGGCCCTGCGGAGGGGCTGTACGTGCGCCGGGAGGAGCACGATGTGCTCGTCACGCGCGCCAAGCTGGTGCGCGCGGAGTTCGTGCAGACCATTGAGGAGCACTGGTCGAAGCGCGCCCTGGAGCAGAACCAGCTCGCCCCGTCCAGCGCAGGCCGTCATGACGCTGAGCGCTGAGCCGCGACGCGCTTGTCAGCTGCTCTGACGTTATGCGCGCGTATCGTGGGTGCGCCACGCACCGAGCGCTGACCAGCTCACCTGGGCTCTGCCCACACCACGTAGTCCTCACCGCTGTGGAGCCCGCCGTGGCGCTCACACAGCGCCATCGCGTCGCTCCGGGTGCGCTCGATGTGCGTGAGCAGCGCGCTCGCGAAGGCGCGATCGCTCAGCCGCTCGGCGCGCGCCTTGGCCATGTTCAGCTGCCCTTGAATGAAGGCGGGGCCGAAGCGGATCGGGAAGCGGCGCTCCTCCACCACCCGCAGGCCGCACTGCTCAAGCTGCCGCCGCACCCAGCTGAGCGGGTACTCGCGGTAAGGCCGCTCGCCCGCGAGCAGCAGGCACGCGTCGCGCAGCCGACCGATGGCGCTCACCACCTGACCGCTCATCTCCTTGGGCAAATAGGGCACGTAGGGCTCGAGCCCGATCAGGTACAAGCGGCCGCCCACCAGCTGGCGCAGCCGCGGGAACAGCTGGTCTTGGAAGTAAGGCGCGAAGCCCTCCACCGCGCCGAGCAGGTAGTCAGCGATCACGACGTCATAGCGCTCCCCCTGGAGCAGCGCTGGATCTTCCCAGTTGCCCACGATGAGCCGGTCTGCCTCGCGCACACGGATCCCCGCCGCGCGGATCTGCGCTGCCATCGACTCAGCGCCCGTGACCGCGTCCCAACGCTCCGTCGGCAGCTCACTGAGCCACCGAAGCGAGCTCAGACCGGTGCCCGCGTCGAGCACGCGCCCCCAACGCGCGCCCGCGTGAAGCTCCTCCAAGGTGCGATACAGCGCCGAGACGACCATGCGCCGCACTATCACACGCCTTGGACTCGCGGGTGGGGGTTTGGCACCGCGCTGCGCCGGCGCTACACCGCGCCATGCGAGCGCTCACGCCGGAGGACATCGCGCGCTTCGGGGAAGACCCCACGGCGCGCTTCAAGGCCAACCTGGACGCTGTCGAGGAGCGTATCTCCGCCGCCTGCCACCGCGCCGGCAGGCTGCGCGCTGAAGTGCGCCTGCTCCCCATCACCAAGACGGTGCCGGTGGCCGTGCTTGAGCGCGCCCTCTTGGCCGGCGTCACCACGCTCGGCGAGAACCGTGTGCAAGAGCTGGAGCAGAAGCACGCGGCGCTCCACGCGCCGGGCCTGCGCTGGTGCCTGGTGGGCCACCTCCAAGGGAACAAGGTGAAGCAGGCGGTGCGCGTCGCTGACGAGTTCCATGCCCTCGACAGCCTGCGCCTGGCGGCGCGCCTCGACGCGGCGCTGCAGGCGCTGGGCCGCGAGCTTGATGTCACCATTCAGGTGAACACCTCAGGTGAACAGACTAAATTCGGGATCGCCCCGAGCGAGGTCATGGCCTTCGCTGACACGCTCAGCGCCTACCCACGCCTGCGCCCGCGAGGCCTGATGACCTTGGCCATGCTCAGCGCCGACCTCGCCGAGGTGAGGCCCTGCTTCGAGCGCCTGCGCGCGCTGCGCGAGCAGGTGATCCGTCAGCACCCCTCACTCACGGAGCTCTCCATGGGCATGTCCGGCGACTTCGAGGCCGCCATCGAAGAGGGCGCCACCATCGTCCGCGTCGGCCAAGCCCTGTTCGGCGCCCGCCCCACCAAAGACAGCGACTACTGGCCCGGCCTCGCGCCGTGACGAGACATCATGCCGCATGCCGCGGCCTGATGAGCAGCTAAGCTAACGGCGGGGAGCTTGGCGCTTCCCAGGAGCTCAGCGGAGCGGGAGCTTGGTGCTCCAAGGTACGGAACGCGAGTGGATCTACTGGGACGGGGCGGGCACAATGGGCGGCGCCCTCAACACGAACTGGGACGCTACCCAAGTCACGAACGGGCTGAACCCATGACGCGCCGAACCGTGAGGATCTTTAGAGGGTGCGCGCTTGCGCTGGGCTGCTTCACGTTCGGCTGTGGTGGCTCCACCCATGAGGTGGCTCCTGACGCGTCAGTCAACTTACCTGACGGCTCGGCAGACGCTTCAGATGGCTCGACTGAGGTCCCAGAGGCCTCGGTGGGGATGCCTGGCGACTGCGACGCCGCGGCGTTCTATGATCCTTATGATGTTGTCGAATCTGCGACGCCCACCAATTTGGTTGCCTGCTTTTCTGGCTCGAATGCCCTAGCTATCCGAGTCGATCTTGTAGGCAGCCCCGTCACTGGGAGGCTCGACGAGCCCTGCGTCCCAGGATTGCCTAGGCAAGGCGAATGTCGCGACCGGTGCCACTCCGAGGCCGACTGCGGGCCAGGCGCGCTGTGCACCGGAGTACAGTATGTCTATCGCAGGGATAATAGGGTGCTTGCCGCTTCTCGCCATGGCAACGAATGCCTCGAAGCACAGTGCACGTCCCCCGCAGATTGTGGCGGCCGTGCCTGCGGGGTGAGCCGCTACGTGTGTGGAGAAGTCCACGGCTTCTACTGCCGCACAGAAGAGGACGAGTGTCGCTCGGATGACGACTGCGGCGGCTTCCTTGTAGGCTATTGCAGCTACACCAAAGGGCGCTTCCGCTGTGGAGAGTGGCCGTCGAGCTGCAACTAGACTCTAGGTTACTCACATCATGACGCGCGGAACCGTGAGGATCTTGAGAGGGTGCGCGCTTGCGCTGAGCTGCTTCACGTTCGCTAGTGGTGCCTCCACGGTGCCGGCCACGACTCTCAGCTAAAGACAGTTATACTGACACTCTAGAAGAACGACGCGTTCCACCGGGCGGGCAGCCACGCGGGTGACTTGGCATCGAACCGGATCACCTCCGAGGTGAGGCTGGGGCCGAGGTAGAGGTGGGAGCCGTCGAACACGGCGCCGAAGAAGCCGACGCCGTGGGGGGCGACCGTGCTCACGTCGAACACGGACCATGAGGCCGCGTCCTCCAGCGCGCCCTGGGTGTCGAAGCGCGCGAGGCGCCCGTGGTACGCGGTGCCGTTGTAGAAGGGGATCAGGTAGACGTGGCGACCGTCGAACGCCGCGCCTTGGTAACCCGTGGCCTCCGCGTCGAGCGTGCTCACGTCGAACGTGGACCAGGCGGAGACCGCGCTGAAGTCAGCCTGGGTGTCGAAGCGCGCGAGGCGCCCGTGGCGGGCCTCATGGCGATGGGGCGCCAAGTACAGGTAGCGGCCATCGAACGCCGTGCCTTGGTAACCCCGCGCGTCGGCGTGCACGCTCGTCAGATCGAACGTGGACCACGACGAGGCCGCGCTAAAGTCAGCCTGGGTGTCGAGTCGCACCACCAGCCCGTGGTAGGCGCCATGGAAGTAGGGCGCGAAGTACACGTAGCGACCATCGAAGCTCGTGCCCTCAAAGCCGCGCGCGTCCGGGTTCACCGCCGTCAGGTCGAAGCTCACCCAGGACGAGGCCGCGGCGAAGGCAGCTTGGGTGTCGAAGCGGAGCACCCGGCCATGGGCCGAGCCATTGTTGCGCGGCGACAGGTACAAGTAACGGCCATCGAAGCTCGCGCCGCTGAAGCCCTTCGCGTCCTCGTGGACACCCTCCAAGTTGAACGCCTGCCAGGAGCTCGCTTGGTCGAACGGCGCGCGCGTGTCGTAGCGCGTGATGGTGCCCCGCGGCTCGCTGCCGCGCGCCGGGATCAGGTAGAGGTAGGTCCCGTCGAACGCCGCGTTCTGGAAGCCAACGGCCGCCGGATCGAGCGTGGCTACGTCGAACGTGGACCACGCCTCAGCCGCGTCGAAGCTCGCCCCGGTGTCGTACCGGAGGACCAGGCCATGGTTCTCGTCTCGGGTGTGCGGGACGAAGTACACGTGGCGCCCATCGAAGCCGGCGCCGCGATAGCCGATGACCTCAGGGCCGAGCGCGCCCAGCTCGAAGACGCTGAAGCCCGCCGCCTCGAGCGGCGCGTAAGTGGTGGCGGGCGTGGTGCAGCCGCTGGTGATGAGCGTGCAGGTGGGTGAGCAGGCGAGCGAGCCAACCCAACCTTCGGCGATCTCGGTCGCGCAGGTCGCTGCCCCGAAGTCGCTGCCATCGCAGGCTTCGTCAGCGTCACGCACTTCATCGCCGCAGCCCTCGACAGGCGCGGCGTCCGCGTCGGCGCCGCTGTCCTGCGGTGGGTTGGCGTCACCACCTGCGTCTGGCCCGCCGATGCTGCCCTTCGAGGAGTCCGAGCTGCAGGCCACCACGCTGAGCAGCGTGGCGATCAGGGCGGAGGACAGGGGCACCTGGCTGACACGACGAAGGCGACTCACGCGCGGCGCGGACAGCTCACGAACACGGGAGAATGGCTCGGACATGGGCTTCCTTTCAGGTGACGACGGCAGCGGCGTCAAGCGCCGCGCCCAACCCCCTGGTGAGCCCGTCCTACGTCCCGCGCGCCCCAAGTCTTCTCTACGTAGAAACCAAGGGCCACGAGGCGCGCCACACAACATCCGGCCCGCGGGTCGCTCATGTGGCCAGAGCGGCTAGCGCGGCTAGCGCGACACCTCCACGGCGGTCTTCATCCCTTGGCCCACCACCTCCGACACGACCGCCCCCCTGACTACCTCCTTGGCCACCACGACCGCCGCCGGCCCGCCCACAGGCGCCAGGACGAAGCTGGCGAGGGCGGACGTCACCTCAACGGCGAAGGCAAACTGGATCTCGCGGAGCTCCGTGTCATCTTGTGCGCACTTGGCGGACGCATCGGTGTAGCTCTTGAAGGCCTTGGAGAACTCCGCGAGGGACTCATTGACGGCCGCGAACCGGCCCTGGTTGGCCGCGTCATCAACGGGCGTCTGGGAGAGCGCCTTTTGGTACGCCTCAATCGCCTGGATGTAGCGATCGACTGCCACCATCGCTCGCCCGTACGCGCCCTTCGCGGCCTCCACCCGCTCCGACCGCACCCCGCGAGCCATCTCGTTCGTCGCCGTCATCTGCCGCCAAATGCCCTTCGCCGGCTCAAGATCGCCGCTGACCGCGTGCATCCCGGCCCCGGGCAACTGAGACGGCAGCCCGACGTGCCCCATGAGCGCCCACCCCAGCTCAGCGCCCCGTGATAGCTCGTTTAGCTTACTAAAATTCCTCGCCAGGCCCTGCTTGAAGTCCACGGCCGCGGCGTGATGATGCTTCATGGTCTTCAACATCTCCGCCGCCTCGGGTGAGATCGCGGGCTTAGCTTGAGCCACTGGCGCCGCCCGGCTCGCGCTGCGCGCCGTGAGCACCTCGCTCATGGCCGCTTGCAGTGGCTTCGTCTTGGCGAGCTCAGTCACCCGCTGGAGCTCAGCGCCCTTGAGGCCATTCAGCTGGTTCGCGAGCTTGAGGCCGGCGCTGTAGAGGCTAGCTCCACTTTGCCCCGCCGTCCCCTGCTGCACCAAGGCGCGCACCCCAGCGGGCATGTGCTTCAGGTGCATGTCCTCCAAGAAGCGACCACCGAGTGATGGGTTAGACTTCAGCGCGGCTTGAACGAACTGCTGCGTCGCCTTCAAGCGAACCGACGCCGCGCTCCCGCCGTGACTCGCCAACGCGCTGACGATCCGCTGCACGTCGACGCCCGCCTCCGGGTAGCGACTCTGAAGGCCAGTCAGGGTCGCTGACGCCGTCTTGCGGCTCGAGCTCTGCTGAGCTAGCAGCGCGGCCCCGCGAGGGGCGTCGGCCTCCTCCGCGCCGCTCGGCTTGGAGCCGGGTTGAGCAGCGCCCGCCTTGCTAGCGCCCTGGGGCGCACCGGCGGACTCTGGGTTCTCCTCAGGGCGCCGCGCGGCGCCTCCACTAGTGATGGGCTGCATGGGGCCGTGGTCGGGCGAGGCGCCGACGGGTTGCTTGGAAAATGTTCCAGCGCGCAGCCGCGCGAGGACTACCTGTCCAACCGGCTCTTCAACCCCGCTCGAAGCGAGCAACGCTCTTCAAGGACGCACAGATCCGCTCATGAGGTCGAGGACCGTGACCACAGCGCCGTCCACAGCGAAAACAGCGTCCCTCAGCAACTCACATGAGGAACCCGGAGGGAGTGAACCCCCCAAAAATCCGAGCGCTCATCGCTCAAGGCGCGGTGAACGCTACGCGTAGGTCGCCCACAAGAGGAGCCCTTGCCCTGCGAGCTCCGCCTTGTCGTCGATGCGCACGCCTGCCCCGTCGTCCTCTGAAGAGGTGGTGACGAGCGGCTCGCCCTCCACGCAGCCGTCCTCCCACGTGGCGTCTTCCGGGAAGATGCTGGCGACTGTCCACCCCGCGGACGCCAAGAACACGCCGGCTTCATCACCCAGCGCGCCGCCGTGCTCCTCCACCAGCTCCCACAGCGCCGCCGGGATGCGCTCGAGCGCGCTCGCGGAGAGGGCCTCAGGCGCGAGGACGGCGGGCTCTCGATTACCCCCCTCGCCATCCATCCACGCAGTCACGAGGCCGATCACCACGGAGCCATAGTCCGTTTGACCCTCCTCAGCGTCCTCCCCCGACTCCCCCATGTACACCGCCGCGAGCGGGAGCTCCGTGGACGCCGCCAAATCAGCCACCGCCTGCCGGAGCGCGCGCACCGTGCCCACCGTGAAATCCCCCTGCAGGCGACGCCCCGCGACCACCACCGCGTAGTTGTTCCCATCTAGGAACACTGGGAGCTCACCCGCGTCAGCGCCAGGCGCGGCGCTCGGCGCTGTCCCTGAGATCCGCGTCACCTCCGCGACCACGAACTCCACAATGGAACCAGCCAGCTTGGTGACGCCCTGCTCCGTCACCTGATACACACAGGCCTCATCGCTCGCCGGCGACACCACCAGCACGTCCCCAGCCGGCGGCCGCAGGCTGATCGCCTTGCCCTGCGCGAGCACCTCACGCTCCGCGTCCGACGCCGCCCGATTAGTCAGCTCAGCTGCCTTGGGCAGCGCGGCCGCTTCGACGACCTGCCCCGCCACCGGGACGCCCTGCTCCTGGCACGAGAAGGCCTCAAGCCAAGAGCCACTGAAGGCCGGGAAGGACTCCTGCATCAACTCCCAGTCCAGATCCGCCATGACGCGCTGGAGGTGCTTGAGCAGGCCATCTTTAGCCTTCGACTTGGGGGCATCGAAGCCATACTCAATGGCCCCGTAGAGGTGCTCGAACGCCTGGTTGATC